>NZ_JBWWVR010000017.1:0-105443 GCF_056675575.1 Xanthomonas sp. NCPPB 3959 | reverse complement strand
GCCGAATCGTCGGCGCCGAGCAACGGCAATGCGCTGATACGTTGTTGCGGATGTGCCACGACCGCGTCCAACAGCCGATGGAAGGCACTGGCTAGACGTTCCATGCTGACCGCATCGAACAACTCGGCGCGATAGTGCCAACGGACCGTATAGCTATCTCCGTCGCGCTCGACAGAGATGTCGAGATCGACGTTCAACGGAATGAGCTGCGCATCTGCCTCGTACCGCAGCACCTGTACGCCGGGGAGGTCGAACGCCGGAATCGACTCGGTGCCGAAAGACAACATGATCTGGTAGAGCGGCGAAGCGCCCGGAACCCGTGCCGGCGCCACCTCGTGAACCAGGCGGTCGAACGGCAGCGCTTGGTGTGAGAAGGCGGACAGCACTTCCGTCTTGCTTCTCGCCAGCAGCTGCATGAAAGTCGGATCGCCAGATACATCGCTGCGCAGCGCCAGCGTATTGACGAAAAAGCCGATCAGAGGCTCGGTCTCTGGCCGGTCGCGGCCGGCAACGGGCACGCCGATGAGCAGATCGGTCTCTCCGCTCCATCGCCACAACAACGCACCCAGCATGGCGCGCAGTGCCATGAAGAAGGTCGCGCCTTGACCCTGTGCCAATGCGTGCAGCGCTGCGGCGGACGGCTGCGCGATGCGGGTGAGGAAATGACGACCGAATGCCTCAGCCTGCGGCGCACGCAGCCGATCCAACGGAAGCGCATGCAATGCTGGCGCACCATTCAAGGCACTGCGCCAGAAATCCAGCGACGGTGCCAGCACTTCGTCGGTAATCGTTCTCCGCTGCCAGACGGCATAGTCGGCGTACTGCACAGTCGGCGCTCGCAAGGCCATGCCGGGATCATCACCTCGCGCTGCCGCGGCATAGGCGGCACCAAACTCGCGCGCCAAGATCTCGATCGACCGGCCATCTGCAGCGATGTGATGGATGGTCAGCAGCAAGGTGTGGTCATGTGGCGCGAACACCACCAGGACCACGCGCAGTGGCAGTTCGGCGGCAAGGTCGAACGGCGTCGAAGCCTCGGTTCGCCAATATGCAAGCGACGCCTCGTTGCGCGCATGTTCCGGAATGGAGGAAGCATCGACGATGCGCGGCACGACCGTCCGCGCCAGCGTCACTTGAACAGGTTCGCCATCGCGTTCGGCGTAGATCGTGCGCAGCACAGCATGGCGCTGAACCACGGTCTCTAAAGCTACGGCCAGGGCGCTGCGATTCAACTCACCCAGCAAGCGCAGGGCTGCCGGAATGTTGTAGTGCGCGCCGGCACCTTCGATGCGGTCGGTCAGCCACAATCGCCGCTGCTGGAACGACAATGGTGGCGACATGCCGGCGGGCGCTGGCATGATGGGCTCGGATGCCACCGCAGTCCGCTCCAGGTAAATTGCCTGATCGTGGATGGTGCGATGTTCGAATACGTCGCGCAGTGTCCAGCTACGCCCGAACTCCTCCGTGAACGCAACCGCCAGACGCGAGGCCAGCAACGAATGTCCACCTAGCGCGAAGAAATCACTGTCGATGTCCACGTGGGCAATTCCCAGGATCTCGCCCCACAATCCGGCGATGCGTCGTTGCACTTCAGTGACGGGCGCACTCTCCGGCTCGGCATCGGTCGCGACGGGCATCGGCAGTGCATTCCGATCGACCTTGCCACTGGTGTTCAGCGGCATCCGGGCCAACCGCACCCATGCAGCCGGAATCATGTACTCGGGCAGATCGCGCCGCAGGAACTCCCGTAGTGTCGCGAACAACGCAGCATGGTCCAGACCGTTATCGGCGACGGGGACGACCCAGGCCACCAGACGCTTATCTGCGCCCTCGCCCACCGTGCCTACGAAGGCCGATAACAGCTCCGCACATTGATGCAAGGCGGCCTCGATCTCGCCCGGTTCAATACGCAAACCACGGATCTTGACCTGTGCGTCGACGCGACCAAGAAACTCAAGCGCACCGTCGCTATTGCGCCGGACACGGTCACCGCTGCGATACCAGCGCTGCCCGGCTAATGCGCCGCAGCCTTCGACAAAGCTTGCCGCGGTCAGGTCCGGGCGCCCGAGGTAGCCACGCGCCAAGCCTGGTCCGGCAATCCACAGTTCGCCCTGCGCGCCCATCGCCGCAAGACGACCGGCACGATCAACCACGTGCAATACGTAGCCCGGTAGCGCCGAACCGATCGTCACCGGCGCTTCCGGGGTCAACTCCGTTTGGCAGACGACCACGGTCGCCTCTGTCGGACCGTAGGCGTTGAACAGCCGGCACTTGCGCGACCACGCGTCTGCAAGTCGTGCTTCGCACACGTCGCCGCCGATGATCAGCGAACGCAACGCGTACTCTGGCCGGATGTCGAGATGAGCGAGGACCGCCGGAGGAATCAAGGCATGGGTGATGCCTTGTTGGAGAAGATAGCGCCCTAAGCCTTCACCGGAACTGCGCGTGTGCTCCGGACAAATGTACAGGGTTGCCCCTGCAGCGAATGCACGGCCCCAGTCCCAGGTCGCAGCATCGAAGGCGATCGAGGAGAACTGCAGCACTCGATCGTCCACGCCGAGTTCGTAGGTGTCTTGAAGGGACTGTGTTAGATGCGCCAAGCCGGCGTGCTCTAGCATTACGCCCTTGGGTGTTCCACTCGAACCAGATGTATAGATCACGTAGGCCAGATGCCCGGGACGCAAGCCGATCGCTTCAGGATCCAACCCTTCGCCCGCATCCTGCACACGCTCGTCGATGAACGCCTCCAACGCCAGCACCGGCGTGCTGCCCAAGTTGGCGATGCGCCCGGAGAGCACCGTATTGGTCAGGCAAAGCACGGGATTGGCATCCGCCAGTATCGCAGCAATACGTGTATCTGGCTGGGACGGATCGATTGGCAGATAGGCACCGCCGGCCTTAAGAATGCCTAGTACACCCAGTATCAAGCTCCAGTCACGCTCACCGCACAACGCAACTCGATCGTCTGGACCCACACCATATTCGCGCAGCGTCCGGGCCAAACGATTGGCACGCCCCTCAAGCTCGCCGTAAGACACGCGACGATGGTCGTCGACCACCGCGATCGCCTCGGGTCGACGCAATGCCTGAGCACGAAACAGTTGGTGGGCGTAAGCTAAAGCCGGAGTCCTCGCACACGGCCCGAGCGCCAGGCGCACGCAACTCGCCGCCTCGTCTTCGGGCATCGCGGCAACGTCGTCCAGAGTAATCCCTGGCGTTTCGATCAGTTGCTGCAGCACTGTCTGGAAACGTGCAGCGAACATGCGAGCCTCAACCGCATCAAGGTATGCCAAGTTGTGGTCAAAATGGAATTCGATCGGCTGCAAATGCCCGTATTCCCACACTGTAAGCGTCAACGGGGTTTGGCTATAGCCGTGACTAAGGTAATAGATCTCGGCGCTTCGTTCGCCCACCTGAAAGCGGCTGTCGAGCTTCAGATAGTTAAAACTAGCGTCGAACAAATGACGCCCGCTACCGGCAACGCCAAGATCGCGGCCGAGGTGCCCGATTGGATAGCGCTGGCGACGATAATCACTACGCTGTCGTTCTGTGATCACCTGCAGCAGTGCAGCGAAGCTGCTTTCACCCGGCAGGTTGAACGCTAGGGGAATCATTCCCGTGAATACGCCAATGGCCTGCTTCTGCGCATGCCCACGCCGATTGTGCACCGGTAGGCCGATCACCGCCTCCTCGCTGTCAGCTAGGCGTGCAACGCACACCGCGAACGCGCCGAGCAATAGTTGCGGCAGTCCCACGCGATAGTGCGCAGCCAGATCTGCCAAGCGAGCATAGTCTGCGACCTGTACGACGATTGTTTCACGGCCGCTAGGCGTCGCTCGTCCGGGTTCAAAACGCCGCCTATGATATGGCTGCAGCAACGGAACCGGCACTGCACCTATGCGCGCCTGCCAGTAATCCTGGTCCGCGGCATAGCGTCCGTTCGCCAGATAGACCTGGTCCTCTTCTGCCATATCACGCCATGTCAGCGACAACGCCTGGACTTCGCGGCGATAATGCCCTGCCAGGCAGCGCGCAAGATTGGCAAAACCCCACCCATCAATGATCAAGTGATGCGCAATCACACAATACCAGTGCTGCCGCGCAGAGATCCGCAGCACGCAAGCCAGGTATAGCTCGCTATCGTGCAGGTCGAACACGCGCTGAAAGCGCTCTTGCATCCATTCCTTCGCTTGACTCTCGGGATCGACGAATGCAGAGAAGTCGATCTCGGGCAATTCAGCATTTCGCTGTGCTGATACGTACTGCAGTACTCCTTCGCGACCGGCTCGCATGCGTAGACCGAAGGCGTCGTTGTCGCGAACAAGTAGTCGATGCGCCTCGCGCAGCCGCGCCAGGTCGATTTCTTGCAGGCTGATATAGCCACCGATGTTATAGACCGGATCGGCAGGAAAACGCTGCTGGTCGAGATAGATATCCGACTGCGCAAGGGTCAGTGGAAATGCAGCGATTTCGGCTCTTCTCATAAGACGATCCTGTCTCCCTTATCGCTCGGCCAGCAACGATTCGTACGCCCAAGTGCGCGCGAGAGCCTCGTCGGGAATGACGAGGCCCTCGCGCATCACGATCAGTTGATCGGCTAGGTGGAAATAGCGGTCGTCGTGCGAAATCGCAACCACCGCTTTGCCGCGTGCCTTCAGTTCTGGCAGGATGCGGTTATAGAAAACGTTCTTGAACGCAGGGTCTTGATCAGCGGCCCATTCGTCGAATAGATACATTTCGGCGTTCTCGATCATCGCCACTACTAGTGCGAGGCGACGCTTCTGCCCATCCGACAACGCTAGCGTGGAGAAGCGTCCATTCTCGAAACGCACCTTGTGATCAAGTGAAAATTCGCGCAGATAGTCATCTATCTCCGGACGCGCCTGCTCCAGATCAACCCCCAAAGGACGGTCGAACAGAAAGTAGTCGGAATAGATTGCGGAAATACCGCAGCGAAAACCAGAAATGTTGTCCCGGTCTACGCGCTCGGTGTCGAAGTACACGCTACCGCTATCGGGCAGGTAATGCAACGTGATGAGCTTGCTCAGCGTAGATTTTCCCGATCCGTTACCGCCCACAATGAAGGTAATCTCACCGCGGCGGATTTCCAGATCCAAAGGACCAACCGTGAAACCCCTGTCTTCGCCACGATCTGGGTAATGGTAGGTTGCGCTTTCCAATCGCAGGCTCGACCAGCCACTGCGCTTAGGGGCGGCATGGTCAATAGACTCCTCGGGAATGCGGTCGAATAACGCATTGAAGCGCTTCAAAGCGATCTGTGCCGTAGCGAACTGCGGAACGAAATTGAGGAGTGCACCCACGGGGCCGGTAACATAGAGCAGTGCCATAATCACCCCGCTTAGTTCCTGGCTATCAATCGCGTGATGGTTGACGAACACGAAGCTGACTGCACCGATCACGAAGAAAACAATCAGTCCGCCGTAGTTCACCGCCACGCCCATGATCGAGTGGCCGGTTTTTGCCGTTTCTCTAACACGCGTCTCGTTGTATGCCAGGACCCGTTCGAAGTAATCCACGCGCTTGTCGCGATTGAGCTTCAGTTCCTTGGCGCCGTGGACCAGGCCACGAATTGACTCATGCAGGTCGTCGAGATTGCGCCGCGCGCGAACCAGATAGCGGCGCCCGATCATCATCGGCAACTGATACGTCACGATGCCGAAACCGATGCAGCCCAGGACAAACCAGAATACGCCCGAATTCAAGTACAACAAAAAACCGAGCATACCGACCAAGGTGACGCCATTGGTCAGCAACTCGGGCAGCAAGCGAGCCCCGGCGATGATCACCGGAACATCGGCGGTGATCGATGCGATCAATCGCGGCATGCCGACGCGTTCAAGTTCGGCGATCGGTGCGCTGGAAATCCGGCGGTACATCCGGGTACGCAAATCAGTGGTCACATCCATCGAAATGCGCGTGAGAATGACCTGGGAAGCTGTGCGTGCGATCAATATGAGCACGCAAACCAGAGTAAACAGAACGGCATAACGGTAATTGGACACCTGCCATATGAGGAACACCGCGATGTCCGGATCGACTTTGGCGAACTGATCCTTACTCGGATCGATGGCATTAAGCACCAGCGGGATGATCAGCGCGTAGCAAACCCCAGCCAAGGCTCCCAGCAGGATGGAGAGAAAGACACGATTCGGTGCACGCTTGGCGAAGGTGCCCAGCAACTTCATCGTGCGGCCTCCGAGTTACCGGATAGCGCCGGCGTCAGATGGAGTACCTCACCCGCATGGGAGTGCGGCCAGGCACGCAACACCCCATCTCGGAAAGGCTCGACCATGTCGTCGTAATGGGTACTTGCGATGTTTCCCGATTGGCCGGTCGAGTTCATGTAAAAGTGCATCTCATCCTTGTCACCCAGCGCCATAACCTGACGAAAACCGGCACCAAAATCCTGAGTAAACTGCCCGGAACGATCATAGCGGTAAGACGCCACGTTGATGGTATCCGGCGAACCACCATTAGCTATTCTGCGCTCGAACACGCTGCGCAGCACGTTGATATTGCTGAAGGGAGTGTGCTTGTAAACCATAGCGTGCAACTCTCCCCACTTCCAATTGTCCATGGAAGAATCGCCGGTCATCTTCAGAAGCTCCCACAGGGCATCGTTGAGCGAGCTGTCGAGTACATCGTCGCAAGTATCGGGTTCCGGCGTCTCCAGGCTCTGACACCAGCTGTCGGGTCCATCCACTAGCATTGCCCCCAAAGTATCGAGGTTGACGTCGCCAGCAACGCTCTTGACATAACGATTCTGCACTTCCTGATTCCAGTTTCCGCGCAGCTCGTCGGCCATTAACTCGCGACGGAGGGTATGTACCCAGGCATTGAAGATGCTGGCCGCCTGGCTACTACGCGACATGTCTCCGTTCCAGGCGCGCAGAAGCGAGAACGCCCTGCGCTGCTGATCGTTTGAGGGCTGCAGGCGCAGCATGCGGGCTAGTAGCCGACGCGCCGGCTCACTTACTGTGTCTTTCTGAATACGACCCATGGCCTGCGGCGTCAGTGGTTCGTGCTTGTCTTTCAGGGCGAGCAGCAGGCGTTCGATCCGAAGTGAACGATCTGGTGGAGCCCATTCGCCGTTGAACGGATACGGATAATCAGATCCGAAGAATTTTTCGTTCGCCGACACTAGTACGCCGCTGGCCGGGTTATAGCGACGCGGCATTGCATCTGGATCGATGAATCCGCTCCATGCATGGTGCCCACCCCAGCCGGGGACGGGTACCTCACCCCCACCCGCAGGGCGGATCGGGATGCGCCCTGCTGTAAGGAGGCCGATGTTGCCTGAACCGTCGGCGTAGAGCAGGTTTAATGCAGGCGCAACCAGCGGCGCGAGCGCTTGGCGGAAGCCGTCCCAATCCTCCGCGTAGTTGAGCCGATAAAATGCTTCGTAGGAGGTATCGTCAGCGTCGAGGGCAGTCCACCGCATCGACACTGGATAGTCGAACACCTTGAACAGGTCGCTCACCACCGGGCCGTGACGCGTGCTGCGGACCTGGATACGCAGCGGCCGCAGCTTGGGACTGAGGATTGCAGGAAAATCCTGCCGTATTGCGATCAGCTCGGTCGTGCTGCTGAAGTTTTCCCAACCTTTTTCGGTACGATAGCGATTCGTATCGCTGGGGTCTGCTTGCTCGAAGTACAGGTCCTGCACATCCGCCATGGAATTGGTGCCACCCCAGGCGATATGCTGATTTCGGCCAAAGATCACCATTGGCAACCCCACGATGGTCGCACCGCGTGCGTCGATGCGGTCGCCCTTGATTGCCGCCATGTACCAGAGCGAGGGCATCTGTAACCCCAGGTGAGGATCGTTCGCCAGCATTGCTCCAGCGTTACCGGTCAGACGCCCTGACACGGCCCAGGCATTGCTACCTACATAGCGCCCACCGAGACCGAAATCGCGCTCCAGACGTTCTTGGAAGCCTGCCATGCGTTGCAGCGATGCTTCAACCGACGCAATCGCAAGCGGGGACTGTACCGACGGCTCCGCTTGAAGGTTCGGGTATAGCGTGGCGAACTTATGCTGATCGAGCATTTGCCGAGCCAGCATGTGCTCAACCTCCTGACGATAATTGCCGCCAAGATTGAGCGCGAACACTTTGATCCACGCCAGCGAGTCGTACACCGACCATGGTTCGGGTTCGATTCCCAGCGTTAAGAATTCCAAAGGTAGGCTGGGATTTCCTGCCAGCCAAGCGTTGATGCCGTCTGCATAGGCCTGTAACGAATCCTGCGCCTGGGGACTCAATGCTTTCCACGCATCATGAGCCGAGCGTCGCAACCCCAACGTTCGGAACCAGATATCTTGATCGATACTGTCCTTTCCGAAGACTTCGCTCAAGCGACCGCTGGCAATGCGCCGTTGCAGTTCGAGCTGCCACATCCGATCTTGCGCATGTGCATAGCCAAGAGCGAAAAAAGCGTCGCGGTCGTTGTCAGCAGAAATACTGGTGACACCTGATTCGTCGCGGTGTATGTCTACCGGCGCTCGCAATCCAGGCAGGGTGAGAGTTCCGCTCTGCTGAGGCAGGCTGGACCTAACAATCAAAGCACCCAAAACTGCCAATATCAGCAACGGAATGGCTATAAACAGGGTGAATCGCAGTAGTAGTGGGTATTGCCTCACATCGGTTCCCCAGCCTTTCCCTAGCTGAATCTCTTTCCCTAGCCGAGCCGCAGCGATCAATATCGCTAGCGCGTTTAGATGCAATCACCCAGGTGGAACTAAACGACGTGGTTACCCTCACTTAAATGCGGAAAACTCCAGACGGGTCGCCCTGAACAATTTATGATATTCACAAAACGCGCAACATCGTTCTGGGTTCTCCATACCTTCTTTTTACCAACGGACATCGCAGTACGCATGCGCAGGCGCGGCTCCAAGTTTCCGTCTTCCCCTGGATGGTAACTCAACACGGCAGCGAATAGCGCACTCTGGTATTGAGACAGGCATCACAATTACTCATGAATAGAAAATTCTAGCGATGTTGCGTGACACAGAGAGTGCATACATGAAATGTGTTCATGTGACTTAGTCAGGTAGAAGATAGAACTACCTCCATCAACCGCTCTCAAGCTTGCCATCTAGATCCACGGTACGACAGACCGTTGAACATACGCTATCCACTGAAGATTTTGTCATAGCGAGAGACGTCGCCGGCATGCCCGCCCCTCTCATCGTCACTAAAAGCGTCAAGCGATGAAGAAGCCACCAAGCTCTACCAAGAGGCAAATTGCTGATGCGCTAACGCAAGCCGAACTGGGAATTGTGGTTGGCGAATCCCGCTGGACATGGCATAGCGGAGGCTAGCGTGGCGCAAGAAGTTTGGTTGACTTGGGACGTCTGAGCTCAAGCACATTCCAGCTGTGGCAAGAGGAAAATCGTAAGCTCAAGCATTTGATGTCCGGATGCTATACATCCCTGATTCTGCAGATGGAACGCAACCGCCAGGAAGTTGCACCGGCAGATGTGCAGCACTCCATCCAGAATCTCGTGGCGCATCTGCAAACTCGGGTTGCCGAGATTGAACAGGCCATCGACGATCACGTCGAACAGGACCCGGATTTGCTTTAGCAGCGCAGGTTTTTGATCAGCATCAACGGCATGGTATTACCAGCGACGTCTTATTGTTTGCCGAGCTATGCTAAGTGGAGGGCTTTGCCGATGCAGGCGCGGTAACTTCCTTTGCCGACCTCAACCCACGACTGCAGGACTCGGGCAAGCATCAGGGCAAGGCATGCATCTCTCGCGCAGCCTGAGCGCAGCTGTGCGCCGACTGTACATGCAGGTATCGGTGGGCATGCGTTACAAACCAATGGTACGCGCACTCAAACAGCGCCTGTGCTCCCGCGGTAAGCACGTCAAGCAAATCGCCTGCGCGCCAAAGGTAAGTTGCCGACAACGTATTTAATCGCTGAGCATATGAGAACAGGGGGCACTGAATTTCTACCGGCGCCTTACGCTGACGATAACGCTTTAGCAGCAAGCTTCAACGGACGCCTGCGGCAGGAAGCGTCTCAGGAGAAATGGTTCTTGTCGATGAACGAGACACGGAGCAAGCTCAAAAATTTGCGGCGCCTCTATAACGAGAAGCGCCCCCATCGTGTACTGGTATGTGACACCCCTGCTTAAGTTCGCCCGAAATTACGGATCTCAAGCGAACTCCTAGACACCGCAGAAGCTGGAAACCTCGAGTTTACAACATGCCTGTTTGCTGGCAGGCGATCGCGCAGAATTCACGCCAGCGCTGCGGCATCTGCTTATTGCCAGCGTCAGATAGCCAAAGACGAAAATCTTTTCTCCTTCGGAACATCGTTTGGCCAATGTTTACGGGGTGTCACCCTACATGTTAGCTGACACGCTCGAGTCCCATAATGCGCCCAAGAGCGTTGTATTCCTCAGAACGGGATATCGTCATCCGCAAAGTCGTCCATCGGCGGCGCGGACTGCTGCTGGGCCGGCTGCTGACGGCGCGGGGCGTAATCCTGACCGCCGCCCTGACCGCCACCGCCGCCACCTTGCTGCTGGCGCGGCGCCTGCGCGCGCTGCGGGCGATCGCCACCCATGCCGCCGCCACCGCCGCCTTCACCACGGCCGCCGAGCATCTGCATCTCGTTGGCGACGATGTCGGTGCTGTACTTTTCCACGCCGTCCTGGCCGGTGTACTTGTCGTAGCGCAACTCGCCTTCGACGTACACCTGCGAGCCCTTGCGCAGGTACTCACCGGCGATTTCGCCCAGCTTTCCGAAGAACACCACGCGGTGCCACTCGGTGCGCTCCTGGTTGTTGCCTTCGCGGTCCTTGCGCATGCTGGTCGTGGCCAGGCTCACGCGGGTGATCGCCATGCCGGCCTGGGTGTACTTGGTGTCGGGATCGTTGCCGAGGTTGCCGACGAGGATGACTTTGTTGATGCCGCGGGCCATAGATATTTCCGAGATGGTGCGCCGGCGCCAGTGGGGCGCGGCGGTGAATGTCTTGGCGCCAATGTTACCGCACTCCCCGCGCCCGACACCGGCGCGTTGGCGCACCTGTGGGCCGGGGAATACCGCGCGGACAGGTCGGGATCCGGCATCTCCGAGCCATGCCGGCATCAAGCGCCACAAGGGTTTGCGACCGATGTGAAGGCCGGCGACAGCGCCGGCGGGACGGATCTGGCCCAGGCACCTATAATCCACGTACATCACGAACGCCTGCGCATGACCATCGCCGAAGACCTCCCCACCGTTCTGGGCCTGCCCCAGATCCAGTCCCTCGCCGCGCCCGACATGGCTGCGGTGGATGCGTTGATCCGCCGTCGTCTGGCGTCGGACGTCGTGCTGATCAACCAGATTGCCGATCACATCATCTCCGCCGGCGGCAAACGCCTGCGTCCGATGCTGGTGATGCTGGCCGGCCACGCCGCCGGCGGCTCCGGCCCGCAACACCATCAGCTGGCGGCGATCGTCGAGTTCATCCACACCTCCACGCTGCTGCACGACGATGTGGTGGACGAATCGGATCTGCGCCGTGGCCGCAGCACCGCCAACGCGCTGTGGGGCAATGCGCCCAGCGTATTGGTGGGGGATTTTCTGTATTCGCGCAGCTTCCAGCTGATGGTCGAGCTGGACCGCATGGAAGTCATGCAGATCCTGGCCGACACCACCAACCGCATCGCCGAGGGCGAGGTGTTGCAGCTGTTGCACGTGCACAACCCTGACACCGACGAAGCTGCCTATCTGCGCGTGATCGAGCGCAAGACCGCGGTGTTGTTCGCGGCCGGCACGCGCCTGGGCGCACTGGCCTCGGGCGCGAATGCCGGCGTGCAGCAACGCCTGTACGACTACGGCATGCAGTTGGGTTTTGCCTTCCAGATCGCCGACGACGTGCTCGACTATGCCGCCGACGCCAGCGACCTGGGCAAGAACCTGGGCGACGATCTGGCCGAGGGCAAGGCCACCTTGCCGCTGATCCACGCCATGGCGCACTCGGATGCGACCACCAGGGAGCGCCTGCGCCAGATCGTCGAACAAGGCGATGCCGGCGCAATGCCCGAAGTGCTGGCGGCGATTCATGCCACCGGTGGTTTGGACTACAGCCGTCAACGTGCCGCCGAATATGCCGCCGCTGCCGAACAGGCATTGGACGGCTTGCCAGCCAGCTCTGCGGTTGCCGCACTCCGCGGCCTGGCGCGTTACGCCGTGGAACGCACGCATTGATCGAGCGGCGTTGGCGCCGCACCGGTCGCCAACGCCTTCGTTGAAGAAATCTTCTAGCGCAGGGAATGCGTAGTTGGCTGCGCGCAGGCCCTACAGGCACACGGCGCCAACGCACTCGCCAGAGTGAAGCGGATGGACGAAACCGCGCCTGGTGCGAATGTTGTGATGCGCTGATCGGCACCTGATCGGTGCCGATAAAACCTACTGCACACCCAATCCAGGAATCGCACTGATCACGGCCGGGTCGAACCCCGCCAACTGCGCGAAGTGCCGGCCGCGCGCGACGTAATCGCGATACGCGCCGAAGCTGGGCGCACCCGGCGACAGCAACACCACCCCGCCCTGCTCGCCCAGCGCATCGCGCGCCAACTGCATGGCGTGCTCCAGATCGTTGGCAGCATGCAAACCGAAGCGACCGGCTTCCGCCAACGGGGCCAGCAGCGCATGGATACGCGGCCCGTTGGCTCCCATGGTCACGATTTCCAGCGGCGCGTGCTGCGCCATCTGTTCGGCAAACTCATGCCAATCAAGCCCGCGATCGTGTCCACCGACCAACAAGGCCACGCGACGCTGCACAAAACACGTCAGCGCCGCCAACGAGGCATGCGGCGTAGTGCTGATCGAGTCGTTGACGTAGCTGACGCCATCCACGCTGCCAAGCAACTGCAGGCGGTTCGGCAATGGGCGAAACGTCAGTGCGGCCGGCGCCAGTGCTGCAGCGTCCAGACCCAGCGCTTCCACGGCAGCCAACACTGCACACAGATTGCGCCGATTGTGTTCGCCCGGCAGCGGTACGTCGGCGGTATCGAAGATGGCCTGTTCGCCGCGATAGACCACATCGCCGCGCAGATGCCAGCCATCGGGATGGTTGAACCAGCGCACGTCGCTGTCGGGCAGTTGCAAACCGACAAGATGCGGGTCGGTGGCGTTGAGCAAGGCGATGCGCGGGCGGCCTTCGATCACCAGCGACAGCTTGTCGCGCACGTAGCGCGCCTCGTCGCCATGCCAGTCCAGATGCTCGGGAAACAGGTTCAACACCAGCGCCAGTTCCGGACGCGCGCCGCTGCGCCAGACTTCGCCGGTCTGGTAACTGGACAACTCGATCGCCCAATACACCGGTGGCGGCTGTGGCGCCAACACTTCCAGCAGCGGCTGACCGATGTTGCCGACCAAGGCGGTGCGGTGCCCGGCCGCGCGCAGCAGATGCGCCAGCAATGCGGTGGTGGTGCTCTTGCCTTTGGTGCCGGTGACGCAGATGGCGCCGGGCACGCTGCCATCAGGCTGCGCGTGTTCGGCGAACCACAATGCGGTGCCGCCGATGAACTGCGTGCCGTACTCGGCTGCCGCAGTTTGCGCTTGCGCGCCATACGGGCTGATACCGGGCGACTTCACCACAACCTCGAACCGGCCCAGCGCCTGCGCGCTGGCATCGGTTTCTACATGCAACGCGGGGTCGGCCAGCGCATCGAGCTCGCGCGCTTCTTCGGCGTTGCAGAACACCGTCAGCGATTGCGTGGGGAGCACGGCGCGCAGCGCGTGATACGCCGCGCGTCCTTCGCGCCCCCAGCCCCATAACGCAACCGCCCTGCCCTCAAGCTGCGAAATTCGCACGCACGCGCTCCCACAGCGCCGACGGAATACGGTGCTCGCCATCGATGGCCATCAACGGCTCCAGCTGCAGCTCCTGCTGGTCCAGTTGCGGCTGTATCTCACGGCTGAAGCGCATCACCAACGCGTCTTCCTTCCACTCGGCACGGCTGGCCAGCACCGCCATTGCCGCGCGCGATTCGCGGCCTTCGCCGACGCATTCGAACGGCTTGTGATCCTGGAATTCCAGCAGCGCATCGTAGCCGCCAGCCTGTGCGGGATCGTCGAGCAGATTGCGACCGAAGATATTGACCAGGCGCGTCTTCGGCATGAACGGGGCCAACGCCAGAAACACGAAATGGCACTTGGGGCACACCCCGCACCAGCGATGCACCGGGCGCTCGCCCATGATGTGGAAGTTGCGGTTGCAGCTGGAAAAATGCGCGTCGTAGTGGTCGGTCTTGGCGAACTGACGCGCCACCGCCAACTCCGACAACGGCCGCAGCAACGAGTAATAACGCAGATCCGCCGCAACATGCCGCTGCACGTAATCGCCGAACGCCTGCTCGAACGCCCAGCCCTTGGACCACTGATGATTGACCTCGCCGGTGCCGGGAATCTGGCTGCCATAACTGGCCGAACGCTCGTTGGAAAACACCACCTGATCCACGCCGTTGAGCAACGCAGCCAGCACAAGAATCGCCGAGTTCACCGCAGTGACCGGAATATGCCCGTTCCACGCGCCCTGGCGATTGAGTTCGAACAGCTCCGATGCCAGCACGCGGCCGATATTGAGCACCGGTAAACCGGTGCGCTCGGCGCAGGCGCGGATCAGCTGCGAGCCACCGATCCAGCTCACGGTCTGCTCGATGCCGGCATGCCGCAGCGCTTCGATACTGACCAGCGAATCCTTGCCGCCACCGATGGCGACCAAGGCATGCTCGCGCAGGCCGATCGCAGGCGCATCGCCAGCAGTTTGTGTGCCGACCGGAAAGTTGATCTTGCCGTGCAGGTTCAAGCCATTGCGATAGGCGAACTCGCCCAATCCATGCAGATAGACGCTCTCCACCAGCGCAGCGGTGTCGGCATCGATCGCATACTCATCGATCTGGATGGTCGGCGGCACGGCAGCCTTGAAGTAACTCACGCCCGCGATGAGATGCAGGATGCGCAGCGCCTGCTGCACGGCAGTGGCGTGCGCACCGTCCAGCGCGAACGGTGCGCCCGGCACCGCGACGGTCTCGACCAGCTCCGGGCCTTGATCGAAGGCATACACCAGCGTCGCCACGCCGGTCTGCGCATCCAGTGCGCAACGCACGAAACGAAAGGTGGAAATCTGGTGTTTGTCGAAAGCGCTCATGGACTACCTGCAGGAACACGTACGCGACGCAGATAACGTCGGCACAGGACATATTCAATCATGGAAAACGGCACCGCGGCCCACAGCAGGGGCAGGCACCCGAACAGCACCGCCAGCAACAGCACATCCAGACGTCCGGCCGTTGCACCGCCAGACACCGCGAAGGCAATTGCAAGATACAGCGCCACCGCCGGCACATAGCTCAGCGCACTCAACAGCACCGTGCGCACCGCCATTCCACCACTGCGACGCGTGGGAACCGGCGCATCGCCTCGACGTTGCCAACGCAAGGCCAACCACGCACCGATACCGGCGGCGACCAGCGCGGGCAGCGCCCATTTGAACGTATCGGACCACAGCATGCCAAAGCTCAGTTGTTGGAGCGCGGTGGCGAACATCATCGCAACACCACCGGCCAGCGTGCTGAGCGCGATGAACTCAGCCTGCGGGCGCATCGATCACCTCTTCGCGCGGCAATTCGCGCTGGTTGTAGGTGCTGGCCATCGAATACCCGTAGGCACCGCTATCGGCCACCAGCATCACATCGCCCGGCGCGGTGGCGGCAGGCAGACGACGACGCTTGCCGAACACATCGGAGGATTCGCAGATCGGACCGACGATATCGAATGCGCCATCGGCAGGCGCGTCCAGCTGGCTGAGGTTTTCGATGTCGTGCCAGGCGTCGTACAGCGCAGGGCGAATCAGCGTGTTCATGCCCGCATCCAGACCCACGCGCTGCACGCCGTCCTTTTCGATCACCTGGGTCACCTGCGCCAGCAACACGCCGGCTTCGGCCACCAGATAACGCCCCGGCTCGATCGCCAGCCGATAGCCCGGATGCACGGCCTTGACCTCGGCCAATCCCTTGGCCCAGACATCCAGATCGAACGGCTCGTCTTCGGCGCTATACGGAATCGGCAGGCCGCCGCCGATGTCGATGGTTTCCACCGTGCCAATGCGGCGCGCAAAGCCGGCCAGTTCGTCGTACATCATCCGCCAGTGCTCGCCGGTTTCCACACCGCTGCCCAGGTGCGCATGCACACCGGTGATGGTGACCTCGAGCGTGCGCGCCACTTCCACGAACTCATCCACCCGCGTGGACGACAACCCGAACTTGGACGCCTTGCCGCCGGTGTTGACCTTCTCGTGATGCCCGTCGCCATGCCCCAGGTCGATGCGCAACCACACGTTGCGGCCGCGGAACACCTCCGGCCAGCGCTGCAGCGCTTCGACATTGTCCACGGTCACGGTCACGCCCAGCGCAAAGCCGGCTTCGTATTCGGCCTTGGGCGCAAAGCTCGGCGTGAACAACACACGCCGCGGCGACAGCTCGGGCAAGGTGTCGAACACGCGGCGCAGCTCGCCGTGCGAAACGCATTCCAGCCCGAAACCGGCCTGCTCCAGCGCCATCAAGATCGCCGGATGCGCATTGGCCTTGATCGCGTAATAGCGCTGGTCCACTGCAGCAATCTGCGCCAGTGCATGCGCCCGCGCACGCACGGTGGGCAGATGATACACATAGCGTGGCGTGCCGGCTTTTGACAGCGACAACAGATGCGCGCGCTCGGCATGCCACCACGGTGTGGGCCGCGGGCGCACCGAGCCGATGATCTCGCGCCAACGCGGGCCGAACACTTCGCCTTCGCTCACCGGCATCGCGCCGCTGTCGATCAACTCCGCATGCAGGATCGGCAGCAGGCCATCGGCATCGGCTTCGTCGATGACGAAGGTCAGATTTAGGTCGTTGGACGACTGCGAAATCATGTGCACGCGCTCCTGCCCGAACGTGGCCCACACGTCCGACAGCTTGTGCAGCAGCGAGCGCATGCCGCGCCCGACCAGGGTGATCGCAGCACACGGCACAATGATCTTGACCTTGCAGATCTGCGACAGATCGGCCGACAGCGCCGCCAGCACATCGGTGTTGACCAGGTTCTCGGACGGATCCAGCGACACGGTGACATTGGTCTCGGCCGAACCGATCAAATCCACCGACAAACCATGCTTCTTGAACAGCGTGAATACATCGGCCAGGAAGCCGACCTGCTGCCACATGCCGATGCCTTCCATCGACACCAGCACGATCCCGTTGCGGCGGCTGATCGCCTTGACGCCCAACACCGGCTCGGCATTGCCGTCGATACTGGTGCCCGGTAGATCGGGGCGCTCGGTGTCCAGAATCGCCATCGGCACGCCGGAATCGCGGCATGGTTTGATCGAGCGCGGATGCAGCACCTTGGCGCCGGTGGTGGCGATTTCCTGCGCCTCGTAATAGTCCAGGCGGGTCAGCAGCCGCGCATCCGGCACTTCCTTCGGATTGGCGCTGAACATGCCGGGCACGTCGGTCCAGATTTCCACCCGGCTGGCGCCAAGCAGCGCACCGAAATACGCCGCCGAAGTATCCGAACCGCCACGCCCCAGAATCGCGGTGCCGCCATCGGCGTGCCGCGAAATGAAGCCTTGGGTGATCAACAAACGCGTGGGCTGCGCATCGAAACGCGCACGCCAATCGGCATCGGATTGCCACTGGCACGACACCGACAAACGCTTGGACCATTCGCTTTGATTGGGCTGCGCCGGCAACGCCGACAGCCACTGGCGCGCATCCAGCCAGCCCATGTCCAGGCCATTGGCGTGCAGATACGCCGCGCCGATGGTGGAGGACAGCAACTCGCCCTGCCCCAGCACCTCAGCCTGCCAGTCCAGCGTGCGCGTTGCCGCGCGCGCATCGCCCAGCAAGGCATGCAGCGCGGCGAGTCGCTCGCCCAGTACCGCATCGGCGTCCAGTTCCAGATCGGCCAGGAATTCGCGATGACGCTGCTCCAGCGCGGCCACGCGCTGTGCGCTGTCGGCGGCGCCATCGGCAATCGCGGTGAGTTCGTTAGTCACGCCCGACAGCGCAGACACCACCACCAGCACGCGGCCGCCGGTCTCGTTCGCCCGTTTGCTCGCCAGTGTTCCAATCGTGTCCCAGCGATGACGACGCGACACCGAGGTGCCGCCGAACTTGAGGACGATCCAACGATCGGTAGTGTGGGGAGCTGACATTGAGATAGGCGTTTAGAATGGGGGAAAGATGCCCGGTACGCCGGGCGGAACCTCCGATTCTACTGCCAATATCGCCCGCATGACCCCGGGTGCGATCACAGCACGCCGAGCGCTGCTTCCACTGCCGTAACGGTTTGCGCTGCAACCATCGCCGCGCATTCCCTCGACCGGAATTCCCCCCCATGAGCAAGTACCGCTACCTGCAACTGGATGTCTTCGGCGGCCAACACGGCAACGGCAATCCGTTGGGCGTGGTCCTCGAGGCAGACGCCTTGTCGTCAGAGCAGATGCAGCAGATTGCCGCGTGGCTGAACATGTCGGAGACGATCTTTTTCCTGCCAGTCAGCGCGCCCGATGCGGACTACCACATCCGCATCTTCACGCCACGCGCCGAGCTGCCGTTCGCCGGCCACCCCAGCGTGGGTGCGGCATGGGCGGCGGCAACGCACGGGCTGGTCGCGTTCAAGCCGGATGGCCGGATGCGCCAGCAATGCGGTGCGGGCGTGCTGCCGGTGCAGGTGATCGACCGGCATGGCGCACTGCTGGTGCGGCTGCGGGCACCGCGTGCGCGGGCGATCGAGACCGGCGAAGTGCATGCCGCAGCGTTGCACGAAGCATGCATTGGCCTGCACGCGGCCGATCGCCCGGCTGCACTCTGGAACAATGGCCCCAACTGGTGGCTGCTGGAATTAGCGGATGCACAGGCGGTACGCCAGGCGCTGCCCGATCTGGCCGCCATCACCCGTCTGAGCCAGGCAAGCGCAGCCACCGGGCTGGTCGTCTACGCGCCGGATACCCATGGCGACGCCGACCTGGTCGTGCGCGCATTTTGCCCCGGTGATGGCGTTCCGGAAGATCCGGTCACCGGCAGCGCCAACGCCTGCATCGCCGCGCGCCTGCACGGCGAAGGTCGCTTGCCGGGCACCGGGTCGCGCTATGTCGCCAGCCAGGGCCGCGAGGTCGGCCGCGATGGGCGCGTCCACATCGACGTCGATGACGAAGGCGAAGTGTGGATTGGCGGAACGACGCGACAAGTGATCGACGGTCGTATCGATTGGTAAGCTGCCGCGCCCTGTCCGCAGATCAGCCACCATGACCACCCGCCGTTTCCTGCAACTGGATGTGTTCTCCGCCCGCCCCGGCAGCGGCAATCCGCTGGCCGTGGTGCTCGATGCCGAAGGCCTGGACGATGCGGCGATGCAGGCCATCGCACGCTGGACCAAGCTGCCGGAAACCACCTTCGTGTTTGCGGCACCGGATGCGCACAGCAGTTATCGGCTGCGGATGTTTTCGCCGCAAAAAGAGGTGCCGTTTGCCGGCCACCCCAGCGTCGGCACCGCGCATGCGGTGCTGGAGGCCGGCCTGGCCGCGCCGCACGATGGCGTGCTGATCCAGGACGGCATCGCCGGCCAGCTACCACTACGCGTGGAGCAGATCGACGATCACCGCAGCATCGCCATCCGCACCCCGCGCGCGCGCGTGGCCGAGCAGGTGGAGGCCGACGACCCGCGCCTGCGCGATGCCTTGCGTGACTGGCCGCTCGGCAGACTGCCGCCTGCACTGATGGACGGCGGCCGCACCTGGTGGGTGGTGGAGCTGGCCAGCGAGGCCGCGCTGCGTGGCCTGCAACCGGAGTGGGAGGCGATCGCTGCGCTGGCCGAATCCACCGGCAGCATGGGCGTGTTCGCTTACGCCCGCGCCGCCGCGCCGGGCGCCTACGACCTCGCCGTCCGCGCCTTCGTCGGCAACGGCCGCCGCTTCGAAGATGCGGCTTCCGGCGCAGCCAATGCGGTGCTCGCCGCATGGCTGGACAGCCGCCAGGCACTGCCGGGCAAGGCGCGACGCTATGTGGTCAGCCAGGGCCGTGAAATCGGCTTCGATGCCTTGCTGGAATTGCGCATCGATGCCGACGGCGATGTGTGGTCTGGCGGCCAGGTGCAGACGGTGATTCGCGGGACGCTGGATTGGGCTTGATTGTTTGATTGCTTGATCGAGTCATCGCACACGGCATTGCATGCGCACTGTGGTTTGCGCAATAAAAAACGCTGCGAACGATCGCAGCGTTTTTGTTTTCGACAATGCAGCGTCCGTCAATCGACACACGCTACGCCTTCTCGCACCGATCAGTCAGGACGCACGTCCACACGCACACGGATGCGATCGCCAGGGTTGTAGTCGCTACGCGTGTGATAGGTACGGCCGGCGTATTCGTAGGTCACATCGTAACCTTCCACACGGTCGCTCTCGCGACGGTAGGAGACCGGCTCGCACACGCTGACGTTGCCTTGATAATTGCGATTGTTGGCCTCGTAGATCGAGCGGCCTGCCGCAACACCGGCCATGGTGCCGACCGCAGTACCAACCAAGCGGCCATTGCCGCCGCCAACCTGGCTGCCAAGCACCGCACCGGCGATACCGCCGATCACGCTGGCCACACCGCGATTGGACACGCCCGATTGGCCATAACCACCACCATCGCGATAGTAGCCATCGTTGCTGGTGTAGTAGCCGTTGGAAGGACGGTTGTAGCAGCGTTCGCTGCTGCGTTCGTTATACGAATCGGTCACGATGATCGGATCGACACGCACCACGCGTGCGTATTCGTAACGACCGTCCTCATACCCACTACGACCGCCATCGCGGTAGCCGCTGTCATAGCGCTGCGCCGTTGCGTTGCCCGCAACCGCCAGACCCATCACCAGAGCACCAAGCACAAGAGTTTTCATCGCGGCACTTCTACAGGGAGGACACGCTGCCGATGCTCGGCCTGCGCCAGTGAAACCGCCCTGAACCTGACCGGCCCTGCAAAGCCCTATTCAGGTTGCCGCCAGCTGCGTGCGCCGGCATGCAACACCGGCGCAGCGCAGCCCTGTATGCATCAGCTGGAAAATTCGGTTTCCAGGCTGATCGGCACTGCGCTCAGCGCCTTGGACACCGGGCAATTCTTCTTGGCGACATCGGCCAGTTCGCGGAACTTGGCTTCATCGATCCCTGGCACCACGGCCTTGAGCTTGAGCCGGATCTGCGACAGCTGCGGGCCGCCCTCCATCGACAGATCCACGTCGGCGCGCGTATCCAGCGAGGTCGGCGGAAAGCCGGCCTCGGTCAGCTGTGCCGACAACGCCATGGTGAAGCAGCCGGCATGTGCGGCCGCGATGAGTTCTTCCGGATTGGTGCCCTTCTCGTCGCCGAAGCGGCTGCTGAAGGCATAACGCGTGTTTTCCAGCAACCCACTCTGTGGCGTGCTGAGCTGGCCCTTGCCGGTCTTGAGGTCGCCTTCCCAGTGAGCGGTGGCGTGACGTGAAATACCCATTGCGATCTCCTGCGATGAAAGGAGCTGCCACGATAGGCCAGTGGGTGTTACGGCTTGGTGCCGGGATTTGGGATTTGGGATTGGGGATTGGGGATTCGCAAAGGCGAAGCGCGCTGCGCGATCTTGGCAGCAAGGTTCTAGGTGCTTGCGATGCCTATCCGAACAACGACCGCGCACTATGGCTACGCGGTCGCGTTGCTGCGTTTGCTTAGCCGAGCAAGGTTTCCAGCACGGCCATGCGCACGGCGACGCCGTTGGCGACCTGGCGCAGCACGCACGATTGCGCGCCGTCGGCGACCTCGTCGGTGATTTCCACGCCACGGTTGATCGGGCCTGGATGCAGCACGACGGCATCGCGGCCGGCACGCGCCAGTCGCGCGCGGGTGAGCCCGTAATCGGTGTGGTATTGCTCCAGCGACGGCACCAGGCCTTCTTCCATGCGCTCGCGTTGCAGGCGCAGCATCATCAGCGCATCGACGCCTTCGAGCATCGCGTCGAAATCTTCGCCGACCAAGCAGCCGTCCAGCATGTCGTCGTCGGGCAGCAGGCTGGCCGGACCACATACACGAATCTCGCCGACGCCCAGGGTGCGCAACGCGTGCAGGTCCGAACGCGCTACACGCGAGTGCTTCACGTCGCCGACAATTACCACCTTGAGCTTGGAAAAATCGGTGCCCTTGGCCTGGCGCAGGGTGAGCATGTCGAGCAGGCCCTGGGTGGGATGCGAGCTGCGTCCGTCGCCGGCATTGATCAATGCAGTGCCCTCGCCTGCAGCCTCGGCCAGCGCTTCCACCGCACCGTCGTCGGGATGGCGCACCACGAAGCCACGCACGCCCATCGCCTCGAGATTCTTCAAGGTGTCGCGCGCGGTCTCGCCCTTGCGGGTGGACGAAGTGGAGGCATCGAAATTGAGCACGTCTGCACCCAACCGCTGCGCGGCCAGATGAAACGAGCTGCGCGTGCGCGTTGAGGGTTCAAAAAACAATGTGCACACCGCAGTCCCGGCCAGCACGCTGCGCTTGCCGACGCGGCCTACCGCGGCATCGCGAATCTGGCCGGCACGATCGAGCAGTTGCAGCAGCGTGGTGCGCGGCAGTCCTTCCAGGGTGAGCAGGTGGCGCAGGCGTCCGTCCGAATCGAGTTGCATGGTGGTCATCGCAGGTCGGGAAATATCAGGAAAGAAGAGTGGCTTGGTCGGGCGCGGCCAACCAGCGTTCGACAATGACCGCGGCCGCCATCGCGTCCAGCGCTTCGGCATCGCGGCGACGCTTGCGTCCATCGGCGCGCTCGCGCGCGAAACGCTGCGCGGCTTCGACCGAACTGGAGCGCTCATCGATCAACACTACCGGCAGCGCATAGCGCTCGCGCAGTTGGCGGGCGAAGGCGTGCGCACGCTTACGCGCGGGTTGGTCTTTATCGTCAAGGGTGAGCGGGTCGCCGATCACCAGGCCGTCGGGCCGCCATTCCTTGTGCACACGATCCAGCGCGGCCCAGTCGGGACCGGTGGCATGCACGTTGATGACGGCGACCGCGCGCGCGCCGGCACCGAGCGCGGTGCCAACGGCCACACCAATGCGGCGCGACCCTACGTCGAAGCCCAGCACCGTGCCATCCGGGCGGATCGCGCCCGCCTCAGGCATGCCCGGAATAATCCGTCAGCCGGAACAGATCCACGCCGATGCGCCCGGCAGCAGTCTGCCAGCGATCTTCCAGCGCGGTGGCGAACAGCACGTTGGCATCCGACGGCGCGGTGAGCCAACTGTTCTCGCCCAGTTCGAACTCGAGCTGCCCCGCGCCCCAGCCGGCACAGCCCAGCGCCACCAGCGCATTGCGCGGGCCGTCGCCGGCCGCCATGGCTTCGAGAATATCGCGCGAGGTGGTCAGGAACACGCCCTGCCCCACTTCCAGGCAGGAATCCCATTCGCGCGCATCGTCGTGAATGACGAAGCCGCGCTCCGGATGCACCGGCCCGCCGCTGAGCACGATCTGCTCGCGCAGGTGCTCGTCGACGGTGTCGATGCCCATTTGCGACAGGACTTCGCCCAGCGTGTATTCGGAGGGCCGATTGACCAGCACGCCCATCGCGCCGTTCTCGTCGTGCTGACAGATCAGCGCGACGCTGCGCGAAAAGGTGGGGTCGGACAGCGCCGGAAGCGCAATCAGCAGTTGGTTGGCCAGAGGCGTGGGCAAAACGGACATGGCCGCATTCTAGCCGTTCGCTCCGCCGCGCGCAGAGCCGCTGCCATACTTGGCGCTTGCCTGGCGCTGTGGGCGGCCGATGCTGACGATGGACCGGACTGCGAACGCGGTGCCGGTGCCGTTTCTGACCTGCGCGTTCAGGTTGTCGCTGGCGATGCAACCCCGGACTCGTGCGACGCAGTGTGCGCTGCTAGCTTGTCCATCCAGACTTGGCGCTGGACGGCGCTGTATTCACACGGTTTGACCCATCTTTCCATCGCGCCGGCCCACCACCAGGCGCACATCACAGGCACCCCCATGAGCGGCTATTGCAGCATCGCCCCAGGCCATCCGGTCCACGGCCACTATCACGCGTACGAATACGGCTTCCCGCAGCGCGACGAACGCGAGCTGTTCGAGCGGCTGGTGCTGGAAATCAATCAGGCCGGATTGAGCTGGGAAACCATCCTGCGCAAGCGCAGCAATTTCCAGCGCGCCTACGACGGTTTCGATGTAGACACGGTTGCCGCGTACGGCGAGACGGAGATCGCCCGGCTGATGGGCGATGCCGGCATCATCCGCAACCGGCTCAAGGTGCTGGCGGCGATCCATAACGCGCAGGTCATCCAGACGCTGCGCGCCTCGCACGGCAGCTTCGCGCACTGGCTGGATGCACAGCATCCGCTCGCCAAGCCAGACTGGATCAAGCTGTTCAAGAAGACCTTTCGCTTCACCGGCGGCGAAATCACCGGCGAATTTCTGATGAGCCTGGGTTACCTACCTGGCGCGCATCATGAAGATTGCCCGGTGTTTGCGCATATCCAGGCACTGTCGCCGCCGTGGATGCTGAGCGAAAACGCGTAGCGGCACGAGGATCGAGCGCATGCCGGCAGATAGAGGCATGCCGCATACGTGGCAGTGCCGATGGATTACATGCCGCCCGGGATGCATAGCATGCAGTTGCCTAGCACGGTTGCGCCAGCGGCACGCCAGCCATCGCCTGAGTCACACGCCCATATAGCGGTGCGGGCGATGGTTGAACATCAGCACCAAACTCAGCATCAACGCACCCAGCGCCGAATACAGCACCTTGTCCGGGGTGAGGATGGTGAAGGCCACCAGCATCAGCATCGCATCGAAACTCATCTGCACCTTGCCCGCGCTCCAGCCGCGCTCGCGCTGCAGGTACACCGCCAGGATGCCGATGCCGCCCAAACTGCCGCGATGGCGGATGAAAAACAGGATGCCCAGGCCCGCCAGCGCACCGCCGACGATGGCCGAAAACAGCGTGCTGATATGCGCGTACTCGGCCCAGCGCGGTATCAGGTCGGTGAGCGCACCGCAGGCACCCACTGCGGCGAAGGTCTTCAAGGTGAATTCCCAGCCCATGCGGCGCACGCTCAGCCAATAGAACGGCAAATTGACCAGCACGAACACCAGACCGAAATTCCAGTGCAACGCGTAATGCAGCAGGAATGCGACACCGGCCATGCCACCGATCATCAAGCCGCCCTTGGCGAAGATCGCCAGGCCCAACGAGGCCACCAGCGTCGCCAGCACCATGCCTTGCGCGTCTTCGGCCACCGAGTGGTGATAGGCATGATCGTCGGCCGCGGTGCCGGCCGAATCCGGCGGCGGCGTCAACGGGCCGGAGGTGACCACAGCGCCGTCATCGGGCAGCGGTTCTTGCTCCGGACGCAGATCGGAATCGGGAAGGCTCACAGGTTCGGGCACTGCAATGGGGTGCGATATTAGACACTATCGGCCCGCCTGGTTACATCTGAAACGTCACCGCAGGCGCGCACTGCTGCGCTGCATGTTCATCGACCACAGCGCGGTCTTTACCCTGTCTTTTTGCAGCAGACGCCTGCGTGCAGAGATGACGCGCCAAGTTCCGGCAACCTTGTGCAGGTGAATTTCTTCAGCGTGCTACGCCACGACCATGCACCGGAATGCACCATGGCGCAGCGGTCCTGCGCGACTCACCGAACCTCGGCAATCTCCACACCATCCATCCCCTGCGCCAGGGTCTTGGCGTCGCCGCCCTGCGAGAGCTTGATGCGCAGGCGCACTTCGTTCTGGGAGTCGGCGTAACGCAGCGCGTCTTCGTAGCTGATTTCGCCGGCCTGATACAGCTCGAACAGGCTCTGATCGAAGGTACGCATGCCCAGGTTGGTGGACTCCTTCATGATCTCCTTGAGCTTGTGGATCTCGCCGTCGCGGATGTAATCCTGCACCAGCGGGGTGCCCAGCATGATCTCCATCGCCACGCGGCGGCTGCGCCCGTCCGGAGTCGGAATCAATTGCTGCGCGACCACACCCTTGAGATTGAGCGACAGATCCATCAGCAGTTGATTGCGGCGATCTTCCGGGAAGAAGTTGATGATGCGGTCCATCGCCTGGTTGGCGTTGTTGGCGTGCAGGGTGCACAGCACCAGATGGCCGGTTTCGGCGAATGCCACCGCGTGGTCCATGCCTTCGCGGGTACGTACCTCGCCGATCATGATCACGTCCGGCGCCTGGCGCAGGGTATTTTTCAGCGCATTTTCCCAGCTGTCGGTATCGATGCCGACTTCGCGCTGGGTGATGATGCAGCCTTCGTGCTTGTGCACAAATTCGATCGGATCTTCGATGGTGATGATGTGCCCGGTGGAATTCTGGTTGCGGTAACCGATCATCGCCGCCAGCGATGTCGACTTACCGGTACCGGTGGCGCCGACGAAAATGATGATGCCGCGCTTGGTCATCGCCAGCGTCTTGATCACCGGCGGCAGGCTCAATTCTTCCACCGTGGGGATGCGCGTTTCGATCCGGCGCAGCACCATGCCGACCTGGTTGCGCTGATAGAAGCAGCTCACACGAAAACGCCCGACCCCTGACACGCCGATGGCGAAGTTGCACTCGTGCGTCTTTTCGAATTCTTCGCGCTGCGATGGCGTCATCACGTTCAACACAAGATCGCGACTTTGTTGCGCCGTCAGCGGTGTCTGGGTGATCGGGCTGATCTTGCCATTGACCTTGATCGCCGGCGGCATGCCCGAAGTGATGAACAGATCCGACGCCTTCTGGTGCGCCATCAGCTTGAGGAACGAGGTGAAGTCGATAGTGCTCATGGCGTGCTCCTTTGGAGCAGGGATTCGGGATGGGAGATTCGGGATTCGCAAGAGCGGGGTCCGGTCCGGGAGATCGCCATTGCGAATCCCGAATCCCGAATCCCGGCTACTCGAATATCCGCTTGTCCTTGGCGTACTCGCGCGCCTGGTTGCGCGTGATCAGGCTGCGCTTGACCAGGTCCTGCAGGTGCTGATCCAGCGTCTGCATGCCGTATTGCTGGCCGGTCTGGATCGACGAATACATCTGCGCCACCTTGTCCTCGCGGATCAGGTTACGGATCGCCGGGGTGCCGACCATGATTTCCCAGGCGGCGGTGCGTCCGCCGCCGACCTTCTTCAATAGTGCCTGCGAGATCACCGCGCGCAGGGATTCGGACAGCATCGAGCGCACCATCGGCTTTTCGCCGGCCGGGAACACGTCGACGATACGGTCGATGGTCTTGGCCGCCGAGCTGGTGTGCAGGGTACCGAACACCAGATGGCCGGTTTCCGCAGCGGTCAGCGCCAGGCGGATGGTTTCCAGATCGCGCAATTCGCCGACCAGAATGATGTCCGGGTCTTCGCGCAAGGCCGAGCGCAGCGCCTCGTTGAAGCCGTGCGTGTCGCGGTGCACTTCGCGCTGGTTGATCAGGCACTTCTGCGAGGTGTGCACGAATTCGATCGGATCCTCGACCGTGAGGATGTGGCCGTATTCGTTCTTGTTGATGTAGTCGATCATGCCGGCCAGCGTGGTCGATTTGCCCGAACCGGTCGGCCCGGTGACCAGGATCAGCCCCTGCGGCTGGTCGATCAGCTGGCGGAAGATCGGCGGGCAGCCCAGGTCTTCCAGCGTCAGCACTTCGGAGGGAATGGTGCGGAACACCGCACCGGCGCCACGGTTCTGGTTGAACGCATTGACGCGGAAGCGCGCCAGCGAGGGAATCTCGAACGAGAAATCGACCTCGAGGAATTCCTCGTAATCGCGGCGCTGCTTGTCCGACATGATGTCGTACACCAGCGCATGCACCTGCTTGTGGTCCAACGCCGGAATATTGATGCGACGGACATCGCCATCGACACGGATCATCGGCGGCAAGCCGGCCGACAGATGCAGGTCCGATGCCTTATTTTTGACAGAAAACGCCAATAGTTCAGCGATATCCATGCGCTGCTTTTCCCCTAGGCTGCGATTGGAAGGTACTCCCCGAGCGGCAGTATAGCGTTCTGCCCCCGCCCTGGAAGAGCCCGCGCATCGGTTTCATTGCAACGAACTGGCCGCCTGCTGCCGGCGTCCACTGCGGCCAGCCCAGCCCGCCAGATTCACGGCAGAACCTGCCTACGCCCAGCAATCGTCGCGCCGGCTGCCATGCCGGCATGAACGGTAAAGCTGCGAGGCCGGTTCTCGAGACCCCGCAATCATCTCCAGCTTGCGCAAGCGCCGGCCAAGCGCCGATCGCCGTACGACGCAGCGCGATCCAGCTACACGCCGATTGTGCGCAAACGCACCGTCCGGCCGCGCAGTTATGCCTGAAATTCAAGCTGTCATCCACACAACATCGTGACGCAATCCGGCTGCGCACAATGGCGCAGGCGGAGCGGACTGAACGATGACGCGTTGCCCCGGGGCCGGCACATGTACAGCCCGTGGCACACGTTGGCGACCGCTCCTGCATCCGTTGCAGCGCCCTCCCCAATGAGTGAAACACCATGAAATCGCTGCTGATCGCCAGCGTCGTCGCTTTGCTTTGCCCTTTTGTCACACATGCGAACGAAGCCTGGAACCACGACGACATCAAACCCATCCCCGAGAAGGTTCCCGCAGGCCCGATCGGCCAGCGCGACTGGGATTACCGACCGTACCTGTTCGTGCACAACGGCTGCGTGCCGTTTCCTGCAGTCGACCAATGGGGGCATCCCAGCAAGGGTTTGAAGCCCACCGGGGCGTCCAATGGCGGCTGCAGCCACAGTCCCGGCCAGGTCTACGTGCGCTCGGGCTGGTACCGGGGCGTCTGGGCCATCATGTACAGCTGGTACTTCCCGAAAGACTCGCCATCCAGTGGTTTGGGACATCGCCATGATTGGGAAAGCATCGTCGTCTGGATCAACAATCCATCGGTGCCGCGGCCGACGGTGTATGCCCTTTCCTACTCGGCACATGGCAACTACTCCTACCTGCGCAATCCCGCTGCCAGCCTGCGCGACAATCACCCCAAGGTGGTCTACGGCAGTACCTGGCCGACCAACCATGAGATGTTCATCGGGCCCTACAACCCCGTCGGTGGCATGCAGCCGCTGATCGCATGGGAATCGATGGATCAATGGGTAAAGGATGCATTGACCTATACAAACTTCGGTGCAGCCAACGTTCCTTTCATCGACAAGAACTTCAACCAGAATCTCGGCAAGGCCTGGTACTACAACTGACCCGGCACCTGCATAGATCGCGTGCGGCAAACCGATGTCCGGTGGCCAACAGACCGGACATCGGCGCCCATGCGCTGCCCCGAATGCACCACCTGCTGGAAGGACCAGGGCGCTGGCCTCACTATAGGCGGCCCTCCCTCAAGCCAAGGGCGCCACGTGCCGGCCTCGTCGCTGCAGCAGATTCTCGACCGCATCCGAGTCGCATCGGAAAACGCCGCTGGGCGTCCCGCCCGGCTACTGGCGGTCTCCAAGACCCAGTCCGCCGGCGCAATCCAGGCGCTGGCGGCGCAAGGCCAGCAGGCGTTCGGCGAAAACTATGTGCAGGAGGCGCAGGCCAAGATCGCCGAACTGCATGCGCTGGGATTGGAATGGCATCTGATCGGCCACCTGCAATCCAACAAGGCCGAACTGGCCAGCCACTGCTTCGACTGGATACAGACCGTGGACCGCGCCAAACTGATCCCGCTGCTGGCGCGCTACCGCCCGGACGATCGCGCGCCGTTGAACGTGCTGATCCAGGTCAATATCGACGACGAGGACAGCAAGCACGGTTGCGCGCCGGAGGCGATCGATGCGCTGGCCCGTGACATCGCGCTGCAACCGCGTCTGCAGTTGCGCGGGCTGATGGCGATTCCCGCGCCGTTTCCCGAGCAGGCACGGCGCGCGGCTGCGTTTACGCGCATGCAGGCGCTATTCGAAGACCTCAAGGGCCGCTATCCGCAGGTGGATACCTTGTCGATGGGCATGAGTTCGGATTTCGCCGAAGCGATCGCGGCCGGTGCCACCATGGTGCGTGTCGGCACCGCGTTGTTTGGCGAACGCGCCTCGTCGCCGGCCGCCGCGTCCTGATCGGCCTCGCGTGCCGACCACTGATCTTTCTGACCAAGGTGCTGCAATGACTCTGCCCTCTTCGTCCGCGTCTTCGCATACCAACGCTGCAATCACCGCGTTCGTCGGTGGCGGCAACATGGCGCGCAGCCTGATTGCCGGGCTGATCCGGCAAGGCGTGCCCGCAACCAGCATCCGCGTGGCCGAGCCGATTGCCGAATTGCGCGAGGCGTTATCGCGCGACTTCGGCGTGCACGCCGTGGAAGACGCCCGCACTGCTGTGGACGGCGCGGCCATCTGGGTATTGGCAGTCAAACCGCAAGTGCTGCCTTCGGTGTGCGCACAGCTGGCCGACCTTGCGCAGGCGCAGCAGCCGCTGCTGCTGTCCATCGCTGCCGGCATCACTGCAACGCAACTGCAGCGCTGGTCGGGCGGTGACGTGGCAGTAGTGCGCGCAATGCCCAACACGCCCGCCCTGCTCGGCGCCGGCGTCACCGGGCTGTACGCCACTGCGCGCGTTTCCGACGCGCAACGCGTGCAGGCGACCCGCTTGCTGGACAGCGCCGGCGTCACCGTGTGGATCGACGACGAAGCGCAGATGGACGCGGTGACCGCCGTCTCCGGCAGCGGCCCGGCCTATGTCTTTCTGCTGGCCGAAGCGATGGAGGCTGCTGCGCAAGCGCAGGGTCTGCCCGCCGACACCGCACGCACGCTGGTGCTGCAAACCCTGCTTGGCGCCGCGCGCATGCTGACAGAATCCGGCGAAGCACCGGAGCAGCTCCGCCACCGCGTGACCTCGCCCAACGGCACCACGCAGGCTGCGATCGAGGCATTCCAGGCCGGCGGCTTCGAAGCGCTCACCGCAAGCGCAATCGCCGCAGCCACCGAGCGCGGCCGTAGCCTGTCGGCCGCCAACGATTAGCGAATCCACTATCGAAGAAGCGCAGGATTTCCTCGCAACCAAAGCTGATCGCAGGTATGCAGTCGATCTGTCGGCACTACAGAGATCCTGCATAACGGCGATCCATCCGCGCTGGCCATGCCGACCAACGCCATCAGCCAGCCGCAGATTTCGGCAACACCCAACACCAGATCGCCGGCTCGATCATGCATGCAAGCTCGCGCTGAAGACCTGCTGCTCTGCGTCAGACGCTTCGTCAACGCGCACATCGCAACCGACTCGACAATGCGTTTCGTACGCGTTTTCTGCCGCTGGTGAACGAATCCCCGTCGAAAGACGCTTTTTTCGCGTTGTTTCATCGTTTGCCTATTGGCGGCGCGCAGCAGTTGCCCTACATTTCGCGTTGCCGACTGGGTCGGCAGACCCAACACCACCTACGAATACGGAATACATAACTCATGGCAAAAACCGCCGCTAAGAAGGCTGCCCCCAAAAAGGCAGTGAAAAAGGTCGCCGCCACCAAGACCGCAAAGCCGGCGAAGGCCGCCGCTGCCAAGTCCGCCGCGCCGAAGCCGATCAAGGAAGCACTGAGCAAGACCGGCCTGGTCGCGCACATCGCCGAATCCACCCAGCTGGCTCCGAAGGACGTCCGCGCCGTTCTGGCGACGCTGGAATCCGTTGCACATTCCTCGCTGAGCAAAAAGGGCGCCGGCTCGTTCACTCTGCCGGGCATGCTGAAGCTGACCAGCGTCCATGTGCCGGCCAAGCCCAAGCGCAAGGGCATCAACCCCTTCACTAAGGAAGAGCAGACCTTTGCCGCAAAGCCGGCCAGCTTCAAGGTCAAGGCTCGCTTGCTGAAGAAGTTGAAGGATGCCGCGCTCTAATCGAGCACGCATCCGGTGTAACGAAGGCGGCCTGCGGGCCGTCTTTTTTTTTGCGCGCGCGATACCGCATGCGTGATTACCCACATGCCGCTCATCGCCGCTTGCCTACCCTGCGTGCTGATTCGCAACCCAGCAGGTGCATGTGACCGATCCATCGCCCCACCCTCCATCGACTACACCGCCGTCCACCGCCCGCAGCCCCGCACGCCGCGTGCGCCGCCTGCTGGTGTCGGTCGCCCTGCTGTGCGCCTTGGGTGTCGCCGCACGCTGGGCCTGGCAGTTGCCGATCGCCGAGCAGCTGCGCACCAGCTGGGAGCTGTCACGGATGCCGCCGCCGACGTCTCTGCAGATCCCGGTCGAAGGCGTGCAGGCGCGCCGCATCGCCGATACCTTCGGCGCGCCGCGTGGCCGCGATCGCAGCCATGCCGGTGTAGATATCTTCGCGCCACGCGGCACGCCGGTGCTGTCTGCAACCCGCGGCGTGGTCAGCGCCATTCGCGATCAAGGCCTGGGCGGCAAGCAGGTCTGGGTGCTGGGGCCGGCCATGCAGCGGCATTACTATGCGCATCTGGACGACTGGGCCGCAGGCTTGGAGGTGGGCGATGTGGTCGAGCCCGGCACACCGCTGGGCATGGTCGGCACCACCGGCAACGCGCGCGGCACGCCGCCGCATCTTCACTATGGGGTCTATGGGCGCAACGGTGCGTACGATCCGCTGCCGCTGCTGCGCAAACCCGCACCACAGCCGGCACAGTGAACATGTTGGAACACTGCGTCATGGCCTGCCCTATCGAGGCCACCGCACGCTGCGCCTATGGTGGAGACAGCCCAGCAACGACGCCATCTCCATGCCCCGAAAACGCTATCGCATTACGGTCACGCCCATCGAAAGCGATGGCCGCCCCTGCGACGACCGCTGCACCATCGAGTTCGAACAGCGCTCGCGCGCCGACTGGATGCGGCTGCTCGAAGAGTTGCACCTGCGCCGCGACCTGAGCAGCGACGAATGCGCCGCGCTGACAGTCGGCTCGCAGCTGCTGGAAGATCTGGCCGCCCGCCCGCGCGCGCAGCCCAGCGATGCGTTGGATGTATTGCGACCGAAGCTGCAACTGCTGCTGGAGCGCCTGCAGCGCGTGCACCCAACGCCAGGCGCTTGAGGCCTGCATCGCCGCATTGCGCGGACCGTTACACTGCGCGCATCGGGGATGGGGACGCGCCATGCGCTGGGCTGGAATCGTGGTATTTGCCGCTGCAATCGCTGGCTGCAGTTGTCAGCGCACCGAAGACAAACGCACGCCTGTTGCTGCGCCCTCGTCGCCAACCGAGGCTGTGACAGGCACTCCAGGCACAGTCACCAACGCTGGAGCGCCTGCACCACTGGTGCCGGCACCGGACCCCAACGACGCCACAGCGCGCAGCAACTTCGCCAAAGCAAGCGCCACCGTGCATCGGTATCTGGGCGCACTGCCCGGTACGGCACGCGCGGATGCCGATGCGCTGTGGACCGGCGGTCGTCCCTCACCGGTGCCGGATGACGCAGCGCTACGCGGCATCACCAATATCCAATCGATGCGCATCAACAACGACCCACCCATTGCCTTGGACCAGCAGCATCCGCCCAAGCTGATCGAAGTACCGGTGCAACTGACCGTGCGCACCACCGCCGGCACGCAGCGTCTGGTCGGTGCGTATCGACTCCAACCCCGTGCCGGCAGCGACACATGGGAGATCTATTCGGCGACGCTGCAGCCGGTGCTGCGCTAACCCGTGGTTCACCGGCGCAGACTAAGGTGATGTCATCTGCCACCGGAGTCACCCGATGAAACTGCGTTCGCTTGCCGGATCCATGCTCGCTCTTGCCCTGGCAATGCCCATCAGCAGTGCCTGGGCCACGCCGCAGATCCAGGGGCACCAAATCAGCGTGCAGGGCAGCGATCTGCAGCAATTCCTGGGTGGCCGCTTCCCGCAGACGCATGACGCACTGGGTGGTTTGGTCGAAATGACGGTCAGCAATCCGGCGCTGTCGCTGCCGCCGGGCGACCGGCTCAAGATGGCCTTTGATCTGGCCCTGGCCACCGCAGGCGGCGCGCCGGCACCGGTCGGCAACGTGACCTTGACCAGTGCGCTGCGCTACGACGTGGCCAAGCAAGGCTTTTATCTTGATCAACCCACCATCGATGACTTCCGCCCTGCCAATGCCGGCGCCAAGCTTGATCACAGCACCCGCCAGTTGCTCAATGCCTGGCTGGCCGATTACGCGCGCAAGGAGCCGATCTATCGCATCGACCCGGCCATCGCGGCGGTGATGGGCAATGTGCAGGTGGAGTCGGTGGGCATCCAGAACGGACGAGTGGCGGTGAACTTCAATCAGAACATCGAGCAACTGGTGCCGGCGACAGCGCTTTCCGGCAAGTAGACGATCCGCGCTGCGCCAGCGCGGGGCTCGCTGACCGGTGCCACTGCGCGACAGGCGTTGCACACACACACAAAGGCCCGGCGCATCGATCGCCGGGCCTTTGTTGCGAAAGACGTCTGGTAAGACGGCAATGCTGTTGTTGGAAGCGATCCACTAACAAGTGAATCGACTGCGTCAGCATGCAGGTCGAACCCGCGTATTGCGCATTCCCGGTTGCGCACTCCTCAAAGAGAGTGCGCATCGCATCATCGCGATGCCGGTACGCGCGTGCTCAGCGCTTGGGCTGCAGCATCGTGCCGGTGCAGTTCTTGGAGCCGCAGCGGCATTCCCAGATCTTCTTCAAACGCGGTGTGTGGCGCTCGGCCAGCGTGATGCCGTAGTTATAGGTGAGCTCTTCGCCGGCCTTGATCGCACGCTTGGCCTCGATGAAGATTTTGTCCTTGCTGCGATCGTCGCCTTCGGCCTCTTCGATCACCGCTTCGCAATTGGGCTTGCAGCTGTGGTTGATCCAACGTGCCACGTTGCCTTCGTAGTTGGCATCCAGCACGTAGTCGTCGCTGAGCGTGAACAGGAAGGTGTGGCCACTTTCCACATCGCCGGTGTCATCGGCATCCACTTCCGCATGCGTGCGCAGGCGCCCTTTGTATTGAATGATGCGCTCGCCCTTGCGGAGCGCGGCGAGGGCGAACATGCCATTGCCGTGGATACGTGACTTGCGGGCGGCAACTTTGCGCGACATGAACGGGGTCCAGTGATGGGGCCGCTCATTGTGACCGCAGCGCGGCGATGCGCCAAGCACAAGCGCATTGCCAACGGCAACGTCCAACGCTTGCCGGCGGCTGAACCGCGCGGTTGGCCCTGCCCCGCTCGAAAGAGTACAATTTCGGTCCGCTTTAGGATTTACCTGGCCTTCTCATGTTGCGCGTCACCAAACTCACCGATTACGCCACCGTCGTGCTGACCGTACTGGCTGCACGCGGCGATCAGGTGCTCAGCGCGAGCGAGCTGGCCGAGCAGGCCGGCCTGGAAGCACCGACCGTGAGCAAGATTCTCAAACCGTTGTCGCAAGCGGGCCTGGTCGAAGGTTTGCGCGGCGTGCATGGCGGCTACCGGCTTGCGCGCGCGGCCAGCGAGATCACACTCGTTGAAATCGTCGAGGCAATGGAAGGCCCGCTGGCGATCACCGAATGCAGCCAGGACCACGGCCAGTGCGGCATCGCGCAGACATGCGGCGTGCGCTCCAACTGGCGTTTGATCAACGACGTGGTCGGCGATGCATTGCGTCGCGTCACGCTCGCACAGATGTTGCAGCCCCTCTCTCTCCCTGGCGACGGCAGTCGGCGTTCCATCGCCGCACGCGTCGCGACCACCTGACCTGTAGGCAGCCCGATGGCCACCGAACTTGCTCCCCCGCAGAACGCCGAGATTATCGAACGGCTGGGCCGACGTTACGACGCAGGCTTCATCACCGACATCGAATCGGACTCGCTCCCGCCCGGCCTGGACGAAGACGTCATCCGTGCCTTGTCGGCCAAGAAAGAAGAGCCGCAATGGATGACCGACTGGCGTCTTGAGGCGTATCGGCATTGGCTGAAGATGCCGATGCCGGAATGGGCGAAGTTGCAGATCTCCCCGATCGATTTCCAGGCGTTGAGCTATTACTCCGCGCCCAAGGGCCCGAAGTACGCCTCGCTGGACGACGTGCCGAAGGAACTGCTCGATACCTACGACAAGCTTGGCGTGCCGTTGCACGAGCGTGCCCGGCTGGCCGGCGTGGCGGTGGATGCAGTATTCGATTCGGTCTCGGTCGGCACCACGTTCCGCAAGGAACTGGCCGAAAAGGGCGTGATCTTCTGCTCGATGTCCGAAGCCATCAAGGAACATCCGGAGATCGTCAAACAGTATCTGGGTAGCGTGGTGCCGGTTGGCGACAACTATTTCGCCGCGCTCAACTCGGCGGTGTTCTCCGATGGCAGCTTCGTGTTCATCCCGAAAGGCGTGCGCTGCCCGATGGAACTGAGCACCTATTTCCGCATCAATGCCGGCCATACCGGCCAGTTCGAGCGCACCTTGATCGTGTGCGAGGATAAGGCGTATGTGTCGTATCTGGAAGGCTGCACCGCGCCGATGCGCGACGAAAACCAGCTGCATGCAGCGGTGGTCGAGCTGGTGACGCTGGAAGACGCCGAGATCAAGTATTCGACCGTGCAGAACTGGTACCCGGGCGATGAAAACGGCGTTGGCGGCATCTACAACTTCGTCACCAAGCGTGCCGAATGCCGTGGCGACCGCAGCAAGGTCACCTGGACCCAGGTCGAAACCGGCTCGGCGATCACCTGGAAGTATCCGTCCTGCGTGCTGCTGGGCGACGACTCGGTGGGCGAATTCCATTCGGTGGCACTCACCCATCATCGTCAGCAGGCCGATACCGGCACCAAGATGATCCACATCGGCAAGCGCACCAAGAGCAAGATCGTCAGCAAGGGCATCAGCGCCGGGCGTGGCCAGAACACCTATCGTGGTCTGGTCAAGGTGGATCGCAACGCCGATGGCGCGCGCAACTACACCCAGTGCGATTCGCTGTTGATCGGCAAGCAGTGCGGCGCGCATACCTTCCCGTACATCGAGGTGAAGAATCCCGGCGCCACCGTCGAGCACGAGGCCACCACCTCCAAGATCAGCGACGACCAGTTGTTCTACTGCCGCGCGCGCGGCATCAGCCAGGAAGATGCGGTGTCGCTGATCGTCGACGGTTTCTGCAAGCAGGTGTTCCGCGAACTGCCGATGGAATTTGCAGTGGAAGCCAAGAAACTGCTGGAAGTTTCCTTAGAAGGCAGCGTCGGCTGACACCTTTCCCCTTCTCCCCTCGGGAGAAGGTGGCGCGCAGCGCCGGATGAGGGTACGGGCGAAGCCAAGTGCACCCAAACAGCACGCTGCTTCGCACGAACCCTCACCCCAACCCCTCTCCCGGCGGGAGAGGGGCTCAATCACTGGATACGAATATGCTCAAGATCAACAATCTCCACGCCAGCATCGCCGGCAAAGAAATCCTCAAAGGCCTGTCGCTGGACATCAAGCCGGGCCAGGTGCACGCCATCATGGGGCCCAACGGCGCGGGCAAATCCACGCTGGGCAATGTGCTCGCCGGGCGCGATGGCTACGAAGTCAGCGCAGGCAGCGTGCAGTTCGAAGGCAAGGACCTGCTCGACCTTCCGCCGGAAGAACGTGCCGCCGCCGGCCTGTTCCTGGCCTTCCAGTACCCGGTGGAAATCGCCGGCGTCAACAACACCTATTTCCTGCGTGCCGCGCTCAACGCGCAGCGCAAGGCGCGTGGCGAAGAAGAGCTGGATTCGATGCAGTTCCTCAAGCTGGTGCGCCAGAAACTGGCGGTACTGCATCTGAAGGACGAGCTGCTGCATCGCGGCGTCAACGAAGGCTTCTCGGGTGGCGAAAAGAAGCGCAACGAGATCTTCCAGCTGGCCGTGCTCGAGCCCAAGCTCGCCATCCTGGACGAAACCGATTCGGGCCTGGATATCGACGCACTCAAGAGCGTGGCCGACGGCGTCAACGCGCTGCGCTCGCCGGAGCGTTCGTTCCTGGTGATCACCCATTATCAGCGCCTGCTCGACTACATCACCCCGGACGTGGTGCATGTGCTGGCCGAAGGCCGCATCGTGCAGAGCGGCGGCCCGGAACTGGCGCTGGAGCTGGAAAAACACGGCTACCACTTCCTCAAGGACCGCGTGGTGCCCGAGGCGGCTGCCTGATGAGCGCCCTGCTGGAATCCCTCGCACGCGGTTTCTGCGGCAACGATGTACGGCGTGCCGAACTCGATGCCGCGCTGCAGACCGGCCTGCCCGGCCCGCGCGCCGAAGCCTGGAAATACACCTCGCTGCGGCAGCTGGAGCGGCGCAGTTTTCAGACGGCGCCCTTGGTACCGACGCTGGTCGATGCCTCCGTGCTGGACGATATCGCCTCGCCACGGCTGGTGTTCGTCAACGGGCGCCCGTCTGACGCACTGAGCGACCTGTCCACGCTGCCCGACGGCGTGCAGCTGGAGACCTTGTCTGCCTCGCTGGCTGCCAGCGATGACGCGCAGCAGCTGCTCGGTCGCCGTTTCGAAGGCAGCGATGAAATCTTCGCCCGTCTGAATGCCGCGCTTGCCGACGAAGGCGTGCTGGTGCGCGTGCAGGAAGGCACGCAGATCGATATTCCGCTGCAGCTGGTCTTCATCAGCGTGGCCGGCGAGCACGACCTGTCCTGGCACCACCGCCACTTGATCGAACTACGTGCCGGCGCTGCGCTGAACGTGGTCGAGCATCACCTGCATGTCGGCGATGCCGCGCATCTGGATAACAGCCTGATGCATGTGCATCTGGCCCAGGATGCGGTGTTGTCGCATGCGCGCGTGCAGGCCGACAGTGCGCACGCCACCTCGTTGTTGCGTACCGATGCCGTGCTGGCGCGCAATGCGCGCTACCAGCGCGTGGATCTGGAACTGGGCGCCAACCTGTCGCGGCACGAGCTCAACGTGCGCCTGGAAGGCGACAACGCGCAGCTCACCGCCAATGGCGTACTGCTCGGCAACGGCCGCCGCCATGTCGATACGCGTCTGGGTATCCAGCACATTGCACGCGATACCAGCTGCGAGCTGGTCTGGCGCGGCGTGGGCGCCGATCGCAGCCGGGTGGTGTTTCATGGCGGCATCCACATTCGTCCCGGTGCCGACGGCAGCGACGCGCGGCTGTCGAACAAGAATCTGCTGCTGTCGGCCAATGCCGAGATCGACACCCAGCCGGTGCTGGTGATCGATGCCGAAGAAGTGCAGGCCGCGCACGGTGCCACCGTCGGTCAGCTCGACGACAACGCCTTGTTCTATTTGCGCTCGCGCGGTCTGCCGCAGGCTGATGCACAGCGGTTGCTGAGCGCCGCGTTCTGCCACGAACCGCTGCGTGTGCTGCCCACCGCGCTGACTGCGGTACTGGCGTTGCAGCTGGACCGCGCACTGACCTCGGCAGGCGTGGCATGAACGCGCCCGCCGTCCCGCAACTGGCCGCGCCGGATTGGGAGCGCGTGCGCTCGGATTTCCCGTTGTTGATGCGGCAGGTGCACGGCAAGCCGCTGATCTATTTCGACAACGCCAACACCGGCCAGAAGCCGCTGCAGGTGATTGCCGCGACCGACGAGTTCTATCGTCGTCAAAACGCCAATGTGAGCCGCGCGGTGCATGCGCTGGGCACCGAAGCCACCGATGCGTTCGAAGGCGCGCGCAGCAAGCTCGCACGTTTTCTCAATGTGCGCGCCGACGAGCTGGTGCTGTGCAGCGGGACGACCTTTGCGATCAATCTGGTCGCTTATTCCTGGGCGCTGCCACGTTTGGGCGCCGGCGATGTGATCCTGATTTCGCGCATGGAGCACCACGCCAACATCGTGCCGTGGCAACTGGTGGCGCAACGCACCGGTGCGACCATCCGCGTGGCCGAGATCACCCCAGACGGCGCGCTGGATCTGGATGCCTTGCGCAAGGCGATGACGCCGGAGATCAAGCTGCTGGCGATCACGCACGTGTCCAATGTGCTGGGCACGGTCAACCCGGTGCGCGAGATCTGCCGCGAGGCGCGCAAGCGCGGCATCGTCACCGTGGTAGACGGCTCGCAAGCCGCGCCGCATCGGCGTATCGACGTGGCCGGCATCGGTTGCGATTTCTACGCCATCACCGGCCACAAGATGTGCGGGCCGACCGGCACCGGCGCGCTGTGGGCACGTCGCGAACACTTGCAGGCAATGCCGCCGTTTTTAGGCGGCGGCGAGATGATCAAGGAAGTCAGCTTCGAGGGCACGGTGTTCAACGATGCCCCGCACAAGTTCGAAGCCGGCACGCCCAACATCGCCGGTTTCATCGGCCTGGGCTCGGCAGTGGATTACCTGGAGTCGGTCGGGCTGGCGCACGTGGAAGCACGCGAAACCGAGTTGCTCGCACACTTCACCGAAGAACTGCAGCGTATCGAGGGCCTGCGCATTTTCGGCACCACGCCGGACAAGGCCGCAGTGGTGTCGTTCCTGGTCGAAGGCGCGCATGCACATGATCTGGCCACCCTGCTCGACCTGGAAGGCATCGCCATCCGCTCGGGCCAGCATTGCGCGCATCCATTGCTGCAGTACTACGGCGTTGCCGCCACTTGCCGCGCCTCGCTGGCGTTCTACAACACGCACGACGAGATCGAGCGTTTTGTTGCTGCGTTGAAGAAGGTGCGGACGTTGCTGGGGTGAATGTGGGGCCGGGAGTGGGGATTGGTAATTCGGGATTGTGATGCGGGATTTTTAGCTGGTGATTCGTGATTCGTAAGTACTGAACCCTTCGAGCTCCAAGACATCGCAGTTCCTTCTCCCACCGGGAGAAGGTGCCCCGAAGGGACGGATGAGGGTACGTGCGAAGCCTCGTGTAATCCTGCTCCACTGCAGCTTCGCTCCGTACCCTCACCCCAACCCCTCTCCCGATGGGAGAGGGGCTCGATCCCGGATCGATCGTTTCTGCGTTGACTGACGGTGTGCAACTCAGTGGATTTCGCGTACCGGAGAAGCATGTAGTGCATCTCTAAGCGCAACGAGCAAGCTCCAGCCAATCCCAAATCACCAATCCCCGATTCTCGCTAAACTGCTCCCCATGCAGACCACCACTTTCCGCACCGCCACCGTCGACGATATCGACGCCCTCGTTTCGCTGGTGACTTCGGCCTATCGCGGCGATGTCAGCCGCGTTGGCTGGACCACCGAAGCCGACTTCCTCGACGGCGCGCGGATCGATCCCGCCGTACTGCGCGAAGACCTGTTGCGTGACCGCAGCCTGGTGCTGCTGGTCGAACAGGACGGGTGGCTGCTGGCCTGCGCACATATCGCCGACGACCACGGCGCCGGCTACTTCGGCATGTTTGCCGTCGATCCTTCGCTGCAGGGCAGCGGGCTCGGCAAGACGCTGCTGGCCGAAGCCGAACGCATCGCTTTCAACGAGTGGCAGCTGCCGGTGATGCGCATGACGGTGATCGACATCCGCGATGAGCTGATCGCCTTTTACGAGCGACGCGGCTATCGCCGCACCGGCATCACCAAGCCGTTTCCGTATGGCGACGTGCGTTTCGGCGTGCCGCTGCGCCAGGACCTGCGCTTCGAGGTACTGGAAAAACCGCTCGGCGGCGCAGCGCTGTGAGCGAGACCTGGACCTTCGTCTGCGCCAGCGAGGCGCTGCTGCCCGGCGAGTTGCAGACCGTCTGGGATGAGGTGACAGACGCCCCGATCGTGGTTTTCAACCTCGACGGCGAGCTGTATGCGCTGGAAGACCGCTGCAGCCACGAAGACTACGAGCTGTCGCCTGGGGCTTTCGACCCAGCGGCCGGCACCATCGAATGCCTGCTGCACAGCGCCCGCTTCGATATCCGCGACGGCCGCCCGTTGTGCGCACCCGCCTACACCGCCGTGCCCAAATTTCCGGTCAAGCGCGAACACGGCGGCATCTGGGCACGCGACGACCGCTGAGAGCGATTAGATCAGTGAGTGCGGCAGGTCGGCTGTGGCTGTGATCGTGGCTTTGCCCGTAGAAGCCAAGGTTAAAAAGCCTAGTGAGTCGAGCGCGCGGTGCCCTCGCCGCTCGCGGGACACGCCGTGAACCCGTCCCTGGGGCTCGGTGGCGGCATCCATGCCGCCACACGGTCCCGCAAGCGGCAAGGACACCGCACCAGACAGATTGCTGGTTGCTTGAAAACATGCACACCGACCACCTCGACTGGTCCTTGCCCGCCCACCGTCGCGGGACCTTACGCGGCATGGATGCCGCGTAAGAGCTTACAAGGACGTACTTGCAGCGTGTCCCGCGATGGTGGGTGGGCAAGGGCCCTGCAGCCAAACAGCAGATCAGCGGCCCTTGCAGCAAACCTTCATGAAGTAGTTCGGTCCGCCAATTGAAATAGCGCACAAACCTTTCTGCCACAACCGCGCGACGTCGGCCAACAACAAAGATTGCAAAGAAGAATGATTTGCATTTAAGATCGCAGCCCTTCAGGCCTTCTTAACAACTGGCCTGCCCTGCGATCCCATGCGCCCAGCTCTGCCAGACCGTTTTCTCCTGCGTTCGCCCCGCCTGCGCCCTTCCGCGCGGCGCCTTGACGTATGCGACATCGGGTCATGCCAGCACATCGCATCGGGCTAGCCGGCGCGCACTGTCGATCCACCTTTTTCAATCCTCACCCCATCCCCGCATCCGCCGAGCCATCGCCAGGCCGGAGCCTCGCTTTCCTCTTCGAGACGCCTCATGACTCCCAGGATTTCCCCGCTCACCTCGGCCGTGCTGCTGACGCTGTCCGCTCCTGCCTTCGCCCAGCCTGGCGATGCGCCGGCACCTCCGGGCGCGGTGGATCTGGATGCCATCCGGGTGCAGCAGGAACGCGCGCAAAAACCATCCTCGCCCAAGTACACCGAGGCCCTGCGCGACACGCCGCAGACGATCACCGTGGTCACCAAGCAGACCATGGACCAGCAGAACCTGCTGTCGCTGCGCGACGTGCTGAGCACCCTGCCGGGCATCACCTTCGGCGCGGGCGAAGGCGGCGGCGGCTATGGCGACAGCATCAACCTGCGCGGTTTTACCGCCAGCAGCGACATCACCACCGACGGCGTGCGCGACAGCGCGCAGTACAGCCGCAGCGACACCTTCAACCTGGAAGCGGTGGAGCTGATCAACGGCGCCAACTCCGCCATGTCCGGCGCCGGTTCGGTCGGCGGCAACATCAATCTGGTCACCAAGACCGCCGGCCAGGGCGACTTCACCAATGTCGTGGTCGGTGGCGGCAGCGACCGCTACGGCCGGCTCACTGCCGACAGCAATTACGACTTCGAAAACGGCACCGCCGTGCGCTTGAACGCGATGGGCCACACCCAGGACGTGCCGGGCCGCGATGAAGAATTCCGTCACCGCTGGGGCTTTGCGCCGTCGGTCGCATTCGGCCTGGGCTCGGATACGCGCTTTACGCTGAGCTACCTGCACCAGCACGACAACAACCTGCCGCAGTACGGCGTGCCGTTCGCGCTGAGCCCGTTCAACAACGGCCCGCTGCCGGGCGTGGACCGCGAAACCTATTACGGCTACCGCAACGTGGCACGTCAGGAAATCGACGTGGACATGCTGACCGGCGTGCTGGAAATGGACTTCGACGACAACGTCAAACTGCGCAGCCTGGCGCGCGTGCAGCGCGTGGACCAGACCACCTCGGCCACCGCACCGGAAGGCACCTGGTGCCTGCCCAACAACACCAACGCCTACACCGGACGCGCCTGCGTCGGCCAGCCGCCGGCCACCTGGAATCCCAACAGCGGCCCGCGCGGCCTGGTGCGCGAGACCGAAAATTTCATCGCGCACAGCCAGACCGACCTGACCGCCACCCTGCATACCGGCGCGATCGAGCATCGTCTGGTCGCGGGCGTCGCTTTCAGCAAGGAAGACTTCGAACTCAATAGCGGTTCGATCTTCCGCAACGCCGATGGCTCCACCACCGGCATCACCTATCCGCTGCAGTCGTTCGACAATCCGTACAACATCTGGACCGGCCCGCAGAACTACTTCCGCACCGGTCGCAGCAAGGGCAGCCTGACCAATCAGGCGGTGTATCTGTTCGACACGCTGCAGTTCAACGAGCAGTGGATGCTCAACCTGGGCGGCCGCTACGAGCACAACGAAGGCGACAGCACCACCTACACCGTCAACGCCGCCGGCAATGTCACTGGTGTGACCCCGGGCTTCCCGGCCGGCAGCGAGGAGGATCTGTTCTCGTATCGCGCCGGTCTGGTGTTCAAGCCGGTCGAGAACGCCAGCCTGTATCTGTCCTACGCCAACAGCAAGACGCCGTCCAAGGCCTCGGTCAACGGCTCGTGCACGCCGATCGCTACCGCCACGGCGGGCGCCAATTGCAATGTCGAGCCGGAAAGCGCGGTCAACATCGAACTGGGCGGCAAGTGGGACGTGTTGAACGAGCTTCTGGCGCTCACCGCGGCGGTGTTCCGCAACGAGCGCGAAAACTACAAGGTCAACAGCGGCGACCCGCTGATTCCCGAGCAGGTGCTCGACGGCAAGGCCCGCGTGGACGGCATCGCGCTGGGCGCGGCCGGCTACCTGACCGAGCGCTGGTCGATCTTCGCCAACTACACCTTCCTCGATAGCGAAGTGCTGCAGAGCGTGTCCAACCGCACCGAAAGCCTCACCGGCGATCCCATCGCCGGGCGCGAGCTGGTGCAGACGCCGCGCAATGCCGGCAACATCTGGACCACCTATCAGCTCAACCAATGGACCTTCGGTTACGGCGTCACCTATCAGGGCGGCTTCTATCCGAATAATTCCTCGGCGGCCGGCTACGTCAAGACCGACGATTACTGGGTGCACCGCGCGATGGTCGGCCTGCGCGTCAACGACTGGCTCAGCCTGCAGTTGAACGTCAACAACCTGTTCGACGAGGAGTACTACACCAGCGTGCGCAACAACCTCACCGTCAATGCGGCCGGCACCGTCACCGCCGGCAGTGGCTGGGCGCTTCCGGGCGAAGGCCGCTCGGCGGTGTTGAGCGCCACCTTCAGTTTCTGACCCACTGGCACGCCGCCCGCACAACGCGGGCGGCGTGGAGACCACCGCATGTTGCTGCCCATTCCCGATGTTCTCAGCCCCGCCCAGCTCACCGAGCTGCGCGCGCGGCTGGACGCGGCCGACTGGGCGGACGGCCGCATCACCGCCGGCCATCAGTCGGCACAGGCCAAGGACAACGCACAGCTGCCCGAAGACAGCGCCATCGCGCGCGAAGCCAGCGCGCTGGTGCTGGACGCGCTGGCGCGCAGCAGCACGTTCTTTTCGGCGGCATTGCCACGGCGCATCTATCCGCCGCTGTTCAATCGCTACAGCGGCGGGCAGTCGTTCGGGTATCACGTCGACAACGCGATCCGCTACGACCGCAGTCGCGGCGGCGCAGACCCCATCCGCACCGACGTCTCCGCCACGCTGTTTCTCAGCGACCCGGACAGCTACGACGGCGGCGAGCTGGTGATCGAAGACACCTACGGCACGCAATCGGTGAAGCTGCCGGCCGGGCACCTGGTGATCTATCCCGGCACCAGCCTGCATCGGGTGATGCCGGTGACCCGCGGCACCCGCGTGGCGTGTTTTTTCTGGACCCAAAGCATGCTGCGCGACGATGCGCAGCGCCGCCTGTTGTTCGAGCTGGATGTCTCGATCCGCCGGCTGACGCAAGACACGCCCGGTCACCCATCACTGATCCAGCTCACCGGCGTGTATCACAACCTGTTGCGGCAATGGGCCGATGTCTGAGCACGCACCGGACACCGCGCAGCTGATCGACCTGCTGCGCACCCAACCCGATCAAGCGCTTGCACTGCTGCGCAAGGCCGCTGCGCGCCAGGACGTGGAGGCACAACTGCTGCTCGCGCAGATCTATGCCGAAGGTCGCGGCGTCGCGGCCGATCCGGCCATGGCGATGCTGTGGTACGAAGTCGCCGCCAATGCCGGGCATGCGGAAGCGATGAATCAGCTGGGGCGCTGCCACGAACTCGGCTTCGGCACCGCGTGCAATATCGTATTGGCCGCGCTGTGGTATCGCCGCGCCGCCGAGCACGGGCTCGATTGGGGCATGTACAACCTCGCGCATCTATATGGCTCCGGCCGTGGCGTGGCGCAGGACCACGCACAGGCGTTGGCGCTGTATCGCACTGCTGCCGAGCGCGGGCATGCTAAATCGATGAACTTTCTGGCGCGTTATCTGGATGAAGGACTGGCCTGCGATGCCGATCCAATCACTGCGCGCGACTGGTATCGCCGCTCTGCCGAAGCAGGCGATTTCCGCGGCCAGGCCAGTTACGCCACCTTGCTGGCAGATGGTGGCGACCTCGATCAGGCCGAATACTGGATGCGACGTGCGATCGCAGGCGGGCATGCCGGCTTTCTGCAACAACTCACACCGCTGCTGGCGAGTGCGCGCCATCCACGCTTGCAGGCATTGCTGAGCGAAATCGCTGCACGGCAAGTGCTGCTGCAGGTATCCGCCGCAGCGAATGCGGCCTGAGCGCAGCATGTCGACCTCCAACGACACCATGGCCACCACCCAGCAACGTCGCGGTTTCTGGCTGCGCATGCTGCATCAATGGCACTGGATCAGTTCGGCGCTATGCCTGATCGGCATGCTGCTGTTTACCCTCACCGGGCTGACCTTGAATCACGCCGCGCGCATCGAAGCCAGCCCTTCGACCGAACACCGCACGCTCACGCTGCCGCCTGCCTTGCTCAAGACTTTGGGCAACCGGCAGGACGGCAATGCACCGCTGCCGCCGCGCGTGGCGCAATGGCTGGGGCGCGAACTGGATATCAGCGTCGGCACACGCAGCGGCGAATGGTCGGCCGACGAGGTGTATGTCGCGTTGCCACGGCCAGGTGGCGATGCGTGGTTGAGCCTTGACCGCAGCACCGGCGCGATCGAGTACGAACGCACCGGACGTGGCGCAATCGCCTATCTCAACGATCTGCACAAGGGACGCAATGCGGGGCCGGCCTGGGGCTGGTTCATCGACGTGTTCGCCATCGCCTGCCTGGTGTTCTGCATCACCGGGCTGTTCCTGCTGCACCTGCATGCGCGCCAGCGTCGCATGACCTGGCCGCTGGTCGGCCTGGGTCTGCTGATTCCGCTGCTGCTCGCCCTGCTGTTGATCCACTGACTTTTTCCCACCGGAGACGATCATGCGCGCCACCCTGACCATCGCCCTGAGCGGCCTGCTCGCCATGCCGGCGTATGCGGCCACGCTCGACATCAATGTCGAAATCCCCAAGCTCAACGTCGCCGAATATCACCGCCCGTATGTGGCGATCTGGCTGGAAGGTGCAGACCAGAAAGTCGCTGCCAATCTGTCGGTCTGGTATCAATCCAAGGACACCGCCGAAGGCCACGGCACCAAGTGGTTGCCGGACCTGCGCCAGTGGTGGCGCAAGAGCGGTCGCACGCTGGATGTGCCGGTTGATGGTGTCACCGGCCCCACTCGCCCGGCCGGCGCACACGCGCTGTCGTTCTCCGATACCAAGGGGGCGTTGAGGTCGCTGCCGGCCGGCCAGTACACGCTGGTGGTGGAAGCCGCGCGCGAAGTCGGCGGCCGCGAATTAGTCAAGGTGCCTTTCACCTGGCCGGCGACGACTTCGCAAACCGCAAAGGCCAGCGGCAGCAGCGAGCTCGGTGCCGTCAGCCTGGTCGCAAAGCCCTGAGCGTTGCGCTGTTGTTGGCAGCCGCACGGAGCGTGCGCTGCAAGTAACGGCGCACGCGCGCTTCATCGCTTTGGCAAAGACATATCGCTTCCCACGCATCCACGCAGCGCCGCACCCTCGCGCTGATCAGACACGTGATTCACCGTCCTCATCGTCCTTCAAGGAGTTGTCATGAAACGTTCTCTCGTCCTGATCGCCATGCTCGCCGCACTGCCCGTCAGTGCACTCGCCCACAAGGCCTGGTTGCTGCCGTCGCAGACCGTCATCGCCGGTGAAGCGCCGTGGATCACGGTGGATGCAGCGGTCTCCAACGACCTGTTCTACTTCAATCACGTGCCGCTGCGCCTGGATAACTTGAGCATCACCGCGCCGGATGGCAGCGCGCTCAAGCCGGAAAACCCGGCCAACGGCAAGTACCGCAGCGTGTTCGACCTGCAACTCACCCAGCCCGGCACCTACAAGCTCAGCATCGTCAACGCCGGCCTGTTCGCCAACTGGAAGGAAGACGGCAAGCCCAAGCGCTGGCGCGGCGACGAAGCCCGCTTCGCCACCGAAGTGCCGAAGAATGCGCAGGACCTGCAGGTCTCGCAGTCCTTCAATCGCGTGGAAACCTTCGTCACCCGCGGTGCGCCCACCACCACGGCATTCAAGCCCAGCGGCAAGGGCATCGAGTTGATCCCGGTGACCCATCCCAACGATCTGGTCGTCGGCGAGGCGGCGCAGTTCACGCTGCAACTGGATGGCAAGCCGGCGGCCGGGCTGGAGATCGAAATCGTGCGCGGCGGCACCCGCTATCGCGATGCGCAGAACGAGATCAAGCTGAAGACCGATGCCAAGGGCGGCTTCAGCGTGACCTGGCCGGAAGCCGGCATGTACTGGCTGGAAACCACCACCGAAGACAAGAAAACCTCGCTGCCGCAAGCCAAACAGCGTCGTCTGGGTTACGTCGCCACGCTGGAAGTGCTGCCGCAGTAATCCGCACGCACGCGGCAGGACTGCACGCAGCGTGCATCCTGCCGCACCGCCTTCATAAGATTTCTCCATGCCTGCATCGTCTTCCGCCGACCACGCCATCGCCACCCTGGGCGGCCGCAGCATGGGCACCACCTGGAGCGTCAAACTGATTGCGCCGCGCGGGCGCGACCTGCATCCGTTGCATGCCTGCATCCAGGCCGCACTCGATCGGGTGGTCGCGCAGATGAGCACCTGGGAAGCGGATTCGGATATCAGCCGCTACAACCGCGCGGCTGCTGGTCAGTGGCAAACCCTACCTGATGAATTCCATACCGTGCTGAGCGCAGCGCTGCAGATCGCACAAGCCAGCAATGGTGCCTTCGACCCCACGGTCGGCCCGATGGTCGAGCTGTGGGGCTTCGGTGCCTCGGGTGGGCGACGGCAGGTGCCTGCAGCCGATCAGATCGCCTTGGCCAGCGCACGCTGCGGCTGGCAACGTGTGCAACTGGATGGCATGCGCGTGTGGCAGCCTGGCGCACTGGCGCTGGATCTATCCGGCATTGCAAAGGGATTCGGTGTGGACTGCGTGCATCGCGCGCTGCTGCAGGTCGGCATCGACAGCGCATTGATCGAAGTGGGCGGCGAACTGTTCGGCTATGGACGCAAGCCCGATGGCAGTGCGTGGCGCGTGCTGGTCGAATCCGCACCCGACGAAGACGCCGGTGCCGCGTTGCCGCCACGTGTGCTGTCGCTGGACGGACTGGCGGTCGCCACGTCCGGTGATCGCTGGCACCGCTTCGATGCTGGCGGCATCCGCTATGCGCACACCTTCAACCCACGCAGCGGCGCGCCCGTTCCGCATGCGCCCGCAGCAGTCACCGTGCTCGCACGCAATGCGATGCAGGCCGATGCCTGGGCCACTGCGATGACCGTGCTTGGCGCCGATGCCGGGCTTGCCTATGCGCGCACTGCAGCGTTGGCCGTGCGTTTTCTTACGCGCAAGGACGGCGTTCTGCTTGAATCCATGAGTCCGGCCTTCGAGCAACAGTTGGCTGCGTCATGACCGCCAATAACCTCCGCGTGTGGATTGGCAACGGGCTGGTTCTGCTTGCCCTTGCAGCTATCGTCGGCTGGCTTGGCGGCTTGCATGCTGGTGCATGGTGGAGCGCACCAACACCGCATCGCTGGCAGTTGGCAGGTCTTGGGATGACGCTCTACCTGGCCCTGTGCGCGGTCGTGCTGTTGCGTGCACGCCGGCGCGTGGGCGCACAGCGCGCAGACGCCAGCGGCGTGCTGATCGTCTGGGCAAGCCAGACCGGATTTGCGCGTGAACTGGCCGAACGCAGCGTCGCCGCGCTGCAGTCGGCAGGCGTGGGTGCGTACGCACTGCCACTGGACGCCGTCGATGTAGATCAACTCACGCGTGTGCCGCGGCTACTGTGCATCGTCAGCACCACCGGCGAAGGCGATGCACCCGATCATGCGCAAGCAGCCGAGCGCGATTGGCTCGCCGGTGATGCGCAGGATCTGACGGCCGTGCAGTACGCCGTGCTGGCGTTGGGCGACCGTGGCTACGCCCAATTCTGCGCATTTGGCCGACGCATCGACGATCGCCTGCAGGCACGCGGCGCCACCCGTTTGTTCGAACGCATCGAGGTCGACAATGCCGACCCGCGTGCCTTGCAGCAATGGCAACGGCGTCTGGCAGAGCTGGCGCCAGCACTTGCGACACTACCCGACTGGAGCCTGCCGGCCTACACCGCCTGGCAGCTACGCGAGCGTGTCCACGTCAATCCCGGTAGTGCGGGCGCACCGATTTACCGGCTGCGTTTGACGCCCAGCGATGGCCGGCTGCCGCAGTGGAGCGCAGGCGATATCGCGGAGATCGTTCCGCACAACGCACCGAATGCTGTGGAGTCCTGGCTGCAACGCAATCAGCTCGATGGTGCCCAGTGCTTTGACGACCGCACACTGCGCGAATGGCTCAGCGGCGCGCAACTTCCCGTCGATGCCGATATCGATGTTGGTGTCGATGTGGGTGCCATTGCCGGCCCCGGCCCAAGTGCTGGCACCGATGCCGATGCCGATGCCGATGCCAAATTAAAAATCGGCCCAGGTACTGACACAGACACAGCCACTGATACAGGTGCAGCTACAGGCACAAGTTCATCGCTAGACGCAGATGCATTGGTGCGCCGCCTTGCCGCCCTGCCCCATCGCGACTATTCGCTCGCATCCATTCCCGAAGAAGGCCACGTCGAACTGCTGGTGCGCGAGCACCGGCACGCCGACGGCAGCCTGGGTCTGGGTAGTGGTTGGCTCTGCATCCATGCACCGATCGGCGCGCCCATCGCGCTGCGCCTGCGCAGCAACTCCGGTTTCCACCCGCCTGCACCCGAGCAACCAATGTTGCTGATCGGCAACGGCACTGGCATCGCCGGACTGCGCGCCCATCTACGCGCCCGTATCGCAGCCGGCGCACGTCGCAACTGGCTGCTGTTCGGCGAACGCAATGCCGCCCACGACGCGCTCTATGCCGACGAGCTGCAGCAGTGGCAACGCGATGGCTGGATCGACCGTCTGGATCTGGTGTACTCGCGCGATCAACAACAGTCAGTGCGCTACGTACAACACGCACTGGCCGCTTCCGCAGACCACCTACGTCTGTGGGTCGATCAAGGCGCCTGCATCTACGTCTGCGGCAGCCTGCGCGGCATGGCACCCGAAGTCGACCAGACGCTTGAGTCAATTCTCGGCACCGATGTCAGACAAGACCTGCTGCGCAAAGGGCGCTATCGCCGCGACGTGTATTGAAGGTGGCTAACACCACCTGACGAACGGCTACCGACGGAGTATCCGTCGATGTCCTAGATGTCCAGAATGGATGCTGCCCGGAATCGCGAGTAGCGTTGGTTGGCACTAAGGCGGCTAACAAAACGTCAAAGTCTGGTTGATCGAGGGCGCGGTGCCCTCGCCGCTCGCGGGACACGCCGTGAACCCGTCCCTGGGGGCTCGGTGGCGGCATCCATGCCGCCACACGGTCCCGCAATCGGCGAGGACACCGCACCAGAAAGTCTGCTGACTGTTTTATTGAAAGCTATGCACACCGATCAACTCGACTGGTCCTTGCCCGCCCACCGTCGCGGGCCCTTACGCGGCATGGATGCCGCGTAAGGGCCTACACGGACGTACTTGCGGCGTGTCCCGCGACGGTGGGTGGGCAAGGGCCCTGCAACCAAGTGAAGATCAACCGCTCTGCAACTGATCTATCCGCACTGTCCAATCACTTCCACACCAAGCGGCATTTCAAATAGCCATGCACACCGAGCATCTCGACAGGTCATTGCCCGCCCACCGTCGCGGGACCTTACGCGGCATGGATGCCGCGTAAGGACCTACACGGACGTACTTGCGGCGTGTCCCGCGATGGTGGGCGGGCAAGGGCCCTTCAGCCAAGCGGCAAATCAGCTGCTCTGCAATAGACCGGCCTGAAGTAGTTTTATCAGCCGCTCTCAAACCAGAACTCGATCAATACACGGACACTGCGTGATCGCACGCACGACCGACAACTAAACCGGACTCACCCGGATAGCCAGCAACTCACCACCGCCATCGAGCACATAGCGGGTGCGCGAGGAGGCGCTCAGCCAGGCAGTATCTCCGGCCACCAAAGGCGGCAAGCCGCTATCGCGTCCAAAGCTGGCCTGACCGGCGAGCAGATGCAGCGCCCAGGCGCTGCCCGGATCTGCAAAGAACAGCATGGTGCCGACCAGCGGACGATGCAGCAGCTCAGCCTTCAGCACATCGCGCCGCCACATCAGGTTGAAATCCTGGGTCGGCCCGTCGAGCAGCGTTGCGCTGACCGCTTCTTCGCCAGCGAATCGGACGCGTTGGTAGGGCGGCAGCAAGTCGCAGCTGCGATAACTACTGCCGGGCGCATCGGTGCCGCCGTCGGCGCCTACATCATGGCCGCCGTGGTCCGCGCCGCTGCCGTCGTTGCTACCGCCGCCATCGCTTTCATTGCCACTGCCATTACTACTGTTGCTACTGCCAGTGCCGGTGACACTCGCAGCATCGCCAAACCGTAGCCGCATGCCATTGCCATGCAACAACACCAATTCGCGATCGATGCCTGGGAAAGCAGAAAACGCCGCATCCTGCTCGATCTCGGCGATCGACAAGCGCAGCGACCACGCGTCGGCATCGCCGAGGCGCAGAATCTCGCGCGTCCAGCCCAGTTGATTGCGCCATCGCTCGCGCCGGTAGTCGGTGGCCGGAATTACCCGGCTGCTCAGGTCTGTCAGCTGCATTGGCGCATTGTGCCCCAAGCGTTGCGCTGAGGCCGTCATGTGTGACCAACGTGCCGCTGCGTTATGCGCATGAGCAGTACACGCACAGCGACCTATACCTCACGCTAGATGCTGTGACTTACGCTTCACGCTCTGACTAGCGCCGCATGCTGCAACCGCCACTTCCCTGCAGTCACCTACGCATGTGTACGCTCGCAACTCATGCGCCCCCAAAACGAAAAACGCCCGGCTGCACATCCAAGTGCAACACCGGGCGATTCCACGTCCTTGTCGGCTTCCAGCCATCCCCCGGACATCCTGTCCAGTTAGGTTGCGGCCACGCATCCTCGCGTCGAACCGTATCTCGGATCCCTTCCCCTTAACGCCGTCCCACCGGTTTCACCGCCGCCCCCTTGGCAGCCTTCTTGGCGGGAGCCATCGTGGCTCCTACTTCGATCAGGTCTCGATTCCGTTCGACCGTCTTGAGTCCGATGCCCTTGACCAGTGCCAGTTCCTCGGCACTTTTGAAGGGACCGTTTGCCTGACGGTGCTCGACGATTGCCTCGGCTTTTGATCGCCCGACATTCGTCAGCACTTTGTCCAATTCCTCAGCAGACGCGGTGTTGATATCGACCTTGTCGAGTGCATACGCATTCGAGGACAACAACAACGCCAGTAGCAGGGACTTCAGGACTACGGTAAATGACTTCATTGCAACGCTCCTTGTGGCTTGGGTGATGGTCCTAGCCAGCATTCCTGCCGGCGGAGCCAGTGTCCCGCGCCACATGCAGCAATCCTATCGCCAACGAACTTTTCACACAGCAGGTGAACTGCGCGCCGCCTTGTAGGGAAATACCTACCCCCTCCCCTCGCAAAGGCGACCATCAGGCCCCGGCGTAGAATGTGCCGTTACTTCACGCATTCGGAGTCTTCATGGACAGCGCCAAGATCGACCAATTCATCAGCGACACGTGGGATCGGGAGATCGTCCCGCAATTGGTCGATTACATCCGCATCCCTAACAAGTCGCCGATGTTCGACACCGATTGGGTCGCGCACGGCTACATGGAGCGGGCGGTCACCCTGATGGAAACCTGGGCGCGGGCGCAGGCGATCGACGGCATGCAGGTCGAGGTGGTGCGCCTGGAAGGCCGCACGCCGTTGATCTTCATCGAAATTCCGGCCACCGGCGCCGAATCGGGCGACGACACCGTGCTGCTGTACGGCCACCTGGACAAGCAGCCGGAAATGACCGGCTGGGACGCCGACCTCGGCCCGTGGGAGCCGGTGCTGCGCGACGACAAGCTGTACGGCCGCGGTGGCGCCGATGATGGCTACGCGATCTTCGGTTCGCTGGCGGCGGTGCTGGCGCTGCGCACCCAGCGGCTGCCGCATGCGCGTTGCGTGGTGCTGATCGAAGCCTGCGAGGAATCCGGCAGCTACGATCTGCCGGCCTACGTGGACCACCTTGCCGAGCGCATCGGCAAGCCGTCGCTGGTGGTGTGCCTGGATTCGGGCTGCGGCAACTATGAGCAGCTGTGGTGCACCACCTCGCTGCGCGGGCTGACCGGCGGCAACCTGAGCGTGAAGGTGCTGGAGGAAGGCGTGCACTCGGGCGATGCCTCCGGCGTGGTGCCGTCCAGCTTCCGCTTGCTGCGCCAGCTACTCTCGCGCATCGAGGACGAAGCCAGCGGCCGCATCCTGCTGGAAGGCCTGCATGTGGAGGTGCCGACCGAACGACTCACGCAAGCCAAGGCCGCGGCGGCGACACTGGATACGGCCATCTTCGACAAATTCCCGATGGTCGATGGCCTGGTGCCGATGCATGACGACCTCACCGAGCTGGTGTTGAATCGCACCTGGCGCCCTGCGCTGTCGATCACCGGTGTGGACGGCATGCCGCCGCTGGCTTCGGCCGGCAATGTGCTGCGCCCGCAAACCGCTGTGAAGCTGTCGTTGCGTCTGCCGCCGACTGCCGACGGCAAAACCTGTGGCGAACTGCTCAAGGAAGCGCTGCTGCGCGACCCGCCCAACGGCGCGCAGGTGACCCTGGAACTGGAAAAGGCATCGTCCGGCTGGAATGCGCCCGAGATGGCGCCGTGGCTGGAAAAAGCCATCGACGACGCCAGCCTGGCGTTCTTCGACAAGCCGGCCATGTACATGGGCGAAGGCGGCTCGATCCCGTTCATGGGCATGCTGGGCGAGAAGTTCCCCGGCGCGCAGTTCATGATCACCGGCGTGCTCGGCCCGCATTCCAATGCACATGGCCCGAACGAGTTCCTGCACATCCCGATGGGCAAGCGCGTGACTGCCTGCGTGGCCAAGGTGATTGCCGAGCATCACGCCGCCTGCCTGCGCGGCGAGACCAGCGGCTCGCCGGTGGCCGCCGACAGCGGCACCCGTCATGGCGGGCATGGCTGCTGCTGAGTTGGCGGTTTAACCGATGCATGCCATTGGCCTGCGTTGACTGATGGAAGTGCTAGTGGGAGAGGGGCTTGCGCTTAGTGAAGTGCTAGTCTGCCGATCCCACTTACCTCAGTGCCTGCAATGAACAATCTCTTCGGTAGCGACAGCTGGCTTTACATCATTCTGGTCGGCTTCGTGGTCGGGCTGCTGGCCCGTTTCATTACGCCGGGCACGCAGCGCCTGGGTTGCCTGCTGACCATCGTGCTGGGCATCGCCGGTGCAGTGGTGGCCAGCTGGTTCGGGCGCTACATGGGCTGGTACCACGCAGGCGAACCGGCCGGTTTCCTCGGCGCGTTGCTGGGTGCGATCGCGATCCTGGCACTGCTGCGGCTGTTCAGCGGCAGCAAGCGTTGATCGACCCGCCGCCACTCTGACGTGGCGGCGCCTCACTTCACGACACAGCATTTACTCATGACGTCATCGTTGCTTCCCGATACCGCGCGCGATGCGCTCCGTCTGCAATGGGCGCGGCACACGCTGGATGATTCGCAGGCCACCCTGCAACGTGCGTCGGTCGATGCGGGATTTCGCAGTTATTGGCGCACCCAAGGGAGCGGCATGGATCGCATCCTGATGGATGCGCCACCCGAGCTGGAAAATGTGGCGCCGTGGTTGCGCATGCATGCACTGCTCGGCGAGCACGGCGTGCGCGTGCCGCTAGTGCTTGCGCAAGATCTTGAAACCGGATTCTTGCTGTTGGAGGACCTGGGCGTACCGACGCTGGCGCAGGTACTGACCGACGCCAATGCCGATGTATTGCTGGATGACGCGATCGATCAGTTGTTGCTGCTGCAGCGCATTCCACCGCCCGCCGACAGCGGTGTATTCGGCGAGGCGCTGCTGCAACGCGATGCCGGCCTGTTCGAAGAATGGTTTCTCGGTCGCCATCTGGGGCTGCAGCTGGGCTGCGAGCACACCGAGCAACTGCAACTGGTGCAGCGCCGTTTGATGGACAACGCACTGGCGCAGCCGCGCGTGTTCACCCATCGCGATTTCATGCCGCGCAATCTGATGCCGGTCAGCAATGGACCGGCGGTGCTGGATTTTCAGGACTGCGTGATCGGCCCGATCGCCTACGACCCGATCAGTCTGTTCAAGGACACCTCGGTCAGCTGGCCGATCGCACGCGTGGATAGTTGGCTGCAGCGCTATCACGCACGTGCCCTAGCGGCCGGATTACCGGTGCCGCCGCTGGCGCACTTCCTGCGCGATGCGGACTGGATGGGCGTGCAGCGGCACCTGAAGAATCTGGGCATTTTTTCGCGCCTGAGCCATCGCGACGGCAAACATTGGTATCTGGATAACGTGCCGCGCTTCATCGCCTATCTGGACGAAGTGCTGCCGCGCTACAGCGAACTGGCGCCGCTGATCGGGCTACTGGAAGACCTGGTCAAACCTGTCTTGGCGGCACGCTCCACGCAGGCCGGCGCATGAAGGCCCTGATCTTCGCGGCCGGATTTGGCGAGCGCATGCGCCCGCTCACCGAACGCACGCCCAAGCCGTTGTTGAAGGTCGGCGGCACGCCGCTGATCGTCTGGCATCTGCACAAGCTGGCCGCGCTGGGCGTAGACGAGGTAGTGATCAATACCTCGTGGTTGGCCGAGCAATTTCCGCAAGTACTGGGCGACGGCAGTGCGTTCGGGCTGCGCCTGACCTATTCCTACGAGGGCGCCACACCGCTGGAGACCGGCGGCGGCATGCTGCATGCGTTGCCGCTGCTGGGCGACGCCCCGTTTCTGTTGGTCAATGGCGATATCTGGACCGACTTCGATTTCGCGCGGCTGTCGAGCGCGCCGGCAGGACTGGCGCAACTGGTGCTGGTCGATCAACCTGCGTATGCGGCACGAGCGGATTTCGCGTTGCAGGCTGATGGCAAGGTCAGCGCCGATCTGCCCGCAACCCACACTTACGCCGGCATCGGTGTCTATCGGCCTGCACTGTTGCGCGATTGGCAATCGATCATCGGCCAGCAACCAGAGCAGACCGGCATGGCATCGCGGTTTGCGCTGGCACCGATCCTGCGCGCGCAGATGGCAGCAGGTTGGATCGACGGCATCCACCATCCGGGGCGCTGGACCGATGTGGGCACACCGCAGCGGTTGGCGGAACTGAATGCTGAACTGCTGCACGACGGCAGCTGATCGCACCATACAGCTGCAAAAATCCGCAATCGAGAGCGGCTGACAAAACCTCTTGAAGGTTGTATCGATGGCGGCAACGTGTTGGCCGCCGAGATTTCAACTCGTCGCGGCGTTTAAATGCAGTCGAATGCTTGGGCCAACAGCCTAGTTGGTCGAGTGCGCGGTGCCCTCGCCGCTCACGGGACACGCCGTGAATCCGTCCGTGGAGGCTCGGTGGCGGCATCCATGCCGCCACACGGTCCCGCAATCGGCGAGGACACCGCACCAGAAAGTGAGCAGGTTACTTTGTTGAAAGCCTGCCTGTTGATCTCGTTGCGTTGCGAAGCTGATCGGACGCGGCGTTATTCAAACAGCACCCGTCACGCCTTGCTTGCAACCATGCGCACCGACCATCTCGACTGGTCCTTGCCCGCTCACCGTCGCGGGACCTTACGCGGCATGGATGCCGCGTAAGAGCCTACACGGACGTACTTGCGGCGTGTCCCGCGAGGGTGGGCGGGCTAAGGGCCTTGCAGACAAACCGCAGATCAGACGCTCTGCAACCGACGCATCAACACCGTTCAATCAGCTCACAGCAACAAAGATAGCGACTTATATTGTTTAGACGCATTCAAACGCTGTAAGTCAAAAGCATGGTCAGTCGAGCGCGCGGTGCCCTCGCCGCTTGCGGGACACGCCGTGAATCCGTCCGTGGAGGCTCGGTGGCGGCATCCATGCCGCCACACGGTCCCGCAATCGGCGAGGACACCGCACCAGAAAGTGAGCCGGTTACTTTGTTGAAAGCCTGCCTGTTGATCTCGTTGCGTTGCGAAGCTGATCGGACGCGGCATTATTCAAACAGCACCCGTCATGCCTTGCTTGCAACCATGCGTACCGACCATCTCGACTGGCCCTTGCCCGCTCACCGTCGCGGGACCTTACGCGGCATGGATGCCGCGTAAGAGCCTACATGGACGTACTTGCGGCGTGTCCCGCGATGGTGAGCGGGCAAGGGCCCTGCAGCCAAACACCAGATCAGCCGCTCTGAAACTGATCTATCAGTAGCGTTCAGCACCCCTCGGAACACGCGGTAAACGCAGTCGTTTCTCAGCCGCTCTAAGACCCACGATCCTCAAGCACCCGCCGCAAAAACGGCACCGTGATACGGCGCTTGGCAGCCAGCGATTCGCGATCCAGCCGATCCAGCAAGGCCACCAGCCCGGCCAGTTCGCGTTCGCTATGGGTCAGCAGCCAGTCGATTGCCGCTTCGTCCAATGCCAGCCCGCGCCGTTGCGCACGATCGCGCAACACCGCAGCACGCCCCGCATCGTCGAGCACCGGCAGGCTGATGCGGATGCATTGCGACAGCCGCGAGCGCAGATCCGGCAGTACCAACGCCAGGCCATCGGGCATCTGCCGCGCGGTGTACAGCAGCGTCGTGCCGGCAGCGCGCGCTCGGTTGTGGAAATCGAACAAGGCCACTTCGTCGTCGCGCTGCCCGGCAATGGTGTCCAGACCATCCAGCACGACCAAGCTACGCCCTTCCAGTGCTTCGAGCGCATCGCGCAATCGACCTGCCGCCGCATGCAGCGGCAGATAGGCAGAAGCGCGGCCGGCCTGCTCGGCCGCCGCGCACAGCGACAACGCCAAATGCGTCTTGCCGGTACCGGCGGGGCCAGCCAGATACAGCCAGTCGCTCACCTGCCCCGCAGCCAAGGCCTGCAATTGCGCGAGTAACCCTTCGGGCGCGGCGATGTAACTATCGAAGCGCTGATCGGGCGGCGCGCGCAACGCCAGTGGCAACTGCGGAACACTCACAATCGATCTGCGTCCTTGCCGGGTTCGACGATCACGCTGCGCTCGGTAGTACCCGATTGCAGCACGATGCCGGCGCGCTCGCCTGCGTACAGATCGCTGTGGGTGTACTGCTCATGTGCGTAGCGCAGCAATACGTTGGCCACCGCTGCCACCGGTAGCGCCAGCAGCATGCCGAGGAAGCCGAACAACTGGCCGCCCGCCATCACTGCGAAGATCACCGCCACCGGATGCAGGCCGATCTTGTCGCCGACGATACGCGGGGTCAGCACATAGCTTTCCAGCAACTGGCCGACCGTAAACACCACGCCCACGCCGATCAGCAGCTTCAGATCCAGACCCTGTGCCTGTACCACGGCCGCCAGCAAGGCGAGCACGATGCCGGTGGTGGCGCCCAGATACGGAATGAAGCTGATGAAGCCGGCAATGATGCCGATCAGCAGCCCCAGATTGAGCCCGATGATGGACAGGCCGGTGGCGTAGATCACGCCAAGCGCCAGCATCACCAGGAACTGGCCGCGGATGAAGCCGCCGAGCACGTCGTTGGACTCCAGCGCCAGCCGGCTCACGGTGCCGATGTAGGCACGAGGGATGACCGCTGCCACGCGCTCGACCAGGCGGTCCCAGTCGCGCAGGAAGTAGAACGCCAGGATCGGCAGCAGCGCCAGGTTGATCACCCAGGTCACCATCGCAAAGCCCGAGCGCTGTACGTAACCGAAGAACGTCTTGGCGGCGCCGCCGGCCTGCTCCCAATGGCTACGGATCCAGTCGATCAGACGCTCCGGGTCCAGCCAGCCCATCAGCTCCACACCAGTCTTGGCTTCCAGCCACGGAATCGCGGTACTGATCGCCCAGGTGCGCATCTGCGGCAGCGCGTCGATCAAGGTCATGATCTGGCGCTCGATCATCGGCACCAGAATCATCAGCGCCAGCACGAACAACAGCAACGCCAGCACAAACACCAACGACACCGCCATGTTGCGCGAACGCCCGGCGCGCTCGATGCGATCCACCAGCGGGTCGCCCAGCCAGGCCAGCAGCAGCGCCAGCACGAACGGCGTCAGGATCGGCGACAGCAGCGAGACCACCCACAGCACGCCGACAATCACCGCCACCCATTTGAGGCGGCGCAGGAACAGGGCAATTTCGGCTTCGGGAGTCAAAGTCATTTCAGGCGGTACTCGGCGTGCTCGTTTTCGAGAATGATCGGGCCCTCGGTCGGTACCGACACCGGTACCAAGGGGCTGTTGTCGCCGAGCATACGGTTGAGGCCGGAAATGCCCGTGAGCAATTCCAGATCCACTTCCATGCGGTCGCCGTTGGCGCTGACCGGGCGGATGCTGCGCACCACCGACACGCCCTGCAGCGCGGCCGAGACACGCAAGTAATCGTCAGCGCTGGTGATACCGGTGATCACCGCGCGATAGACGCCGGGCACGCCCGAGTCCACCCGCTTGGCATAGCGCTTGACCAACGCATCAGCCGCACCGTCGGCACCGGCGGCCATCGCGCGACGCGCGTCGCCATCGTTGCTGGTCCAGCTGGACAGCACGTTGCCGTTGTCGACGAACACCCAATCGGCAGTCCAACCGGCGTCGGTGCGGTAGAGCTTGCCGATCAGCTGCATCGGCGGGCTGTATTTTGCCGATGCGCGCGACACCGCAGCGGTGTCCTTGCGCCAAATCGCGCCGGCCAGTGCCTGCTCGGCGGCCGCGCCACTTGGCAGGCCGAGCCGGTAGCCACGCTCGATGGCGCGGTCCAGCACGCTGCGCGCGGCATTGGCCTGGGTCACGCTGACCAGACGCGGGCCGCTGCCGTCGTCGATGGCCAACCACAGCACCGGCTTGGGACGCGGCAGCGGCCACACCGGCAAACCCAGCGCCGCGATCAGACTATCCACATCGGTTTGCCGGAAGCGCGCCACCAGAGTGGTACGGAAGGTGGGCGCACCGGTGCGCGAGGTGCCCTGATCCTGGCGGTAGTCGTAGTGTTCGACGTAGTTGGGCGCATTGCGCAGCGCTTGCGACACCCCGGGGCGGCTCATCGCGCCGCGGTCGCCGGAGACCTTGCCCAGTACCGCGCCCAGCGCGCGCGCCAGGGCGCCAGGGCGATCGGACTCGCTCTGGCTGTTGACCGGCACTTCGGCATCGTAGGCACTTTGCGCCTTGGCAACATCGCCTTCGGTACGCAGATCGGCCTGTGCGAAGGCCGGCAGCACGGGCACGGCGACCATGAGGGCGAGAAAGAAAGCGAGACTGCGGCGCATCGACGGTTCCATGACTTAAGCGTATCCGGGTGAATTGTTGCCCGAATGGGACGCCAGCGCCAACGTGGCTGCTAAAATCGCCGCCTTTACCGTCGAGCCCTCCCCGCCCGTGACCAGCCCAACGCCTTCCAATCCCTCGCCCATGACCTACCGTGAGGCAGGTGTCGACATCGATGCCGGCAACGCGTTGGTCGAACGCATCAAGCCGCTGGTCAAGCGCAGCTTCCGGCCGGAGGTGATGGGTGGCCTGGGCGGTTTTGGCGCCTTGTTCGACCTGTCGGGCAAGTACAAGGAGCCGGTGCTGGTGTCCGGTACCGACGGCGTCGGCACCAAGCTCAAGCTGGCACAGCAGTTGGGCCGGCACGACACCATCGGCATCGACCTGGTCGGCATGTGCGTCAACGATGTGCTGGTGCAGGGCGCCGAGCCGCTGTTCTTTCTGGACTACTTCGCTACCGGCAAGCTGGACGTGGACACCGCCGCGGCCGTGGTCGGCGGCATTGCGCGCGGCTGCGAGCTGTCCGGCTGCGCCCTGATCGGCGGCGAAACCGCCGAGATGCCCGATATGTATCCGCCGGGCGAATACGACCTGGCCGGCTTCACCGTGGGCGCGGTGGAAAAATCGCAGTTGCTGGACGGCGCGCAGGTGCGCGCAGGCGACGTGCTGATCGGCATTGCCTCTTCGGGCCCGCATTCCAACGGCTATTCGCTAATCCGCAAGATCTACGAGCGTGCCGGCTCGCCGGCCGAGCTGGTGCTGGACGATGGCGTCAAATTGATCGACGCACTGATGGCGCCGACCGCGCTGTACGTCAAGCCGATCCTGGCGCTGCTCAAGTCGCACGGCCAGACGATCCACGCCATGGCGCACATCACCGGCGGCGGGCTGACCGAAAACATCATCCGGGTGATTCCCGATGGTCTGGGCCTGGACATCGACGCCAAGGCCTGGACGCTGCCGACGGTATTCGCCTGGCTGCAGCGCGAAGGCGCGGTGGCCGATGCCGAAATGTGGCGCACCTTCAACTGCGGCATCGGCTTCGTGCTGATCGCCGCGCCCGAGCAGGCCGCCGCGCTGGAGCAGGCGCTGGATGCGCAGTCGCTGGCGCATTGGCGCATTGGCCAGGTAGTGACGGCGCAGGGAGATGAGCGCGTGCGGATCGGCTGATCCAGGAGACTGCATGGACGCTTCCCCACGCGCACTGCCGGCATCGGCCAGCGCTGACGATCTCCAGCATCTGAAACTGCTGTCGATCTTTCACTATGTGCTGGCCGCCATCACTGCCCTGTTTTCGCTTTTCCCGTTGATCCATCTATTCATGGGCATTGCAATCATCACTGGGCACCTGCCCATGACAAATGCCAATGCGGACGCACCATCAATGGATCCGCGATTGTTCGGCTGGTTCTTCGTGGCGTTCGCGGCTGTGTTCATTGGCTGCGGCCTGACGCTAGCGGCGTTCATGGCCTACGCGGGCCGCTGCATTGCCCAGCGCAGACGGCATCTGCTGTGCCTGATTGTGGCCGGCATTTCCTGCTCCTTCATGCCGTTCGGCACCGTCGTCGGCGTGTTTACCCTGGTGGTGCTGCTGCGCCCGCAGGTCAAGACCTTGTTCGCTCCGACCGCCACCGCAGCGTGACGCGCACTGCCCCCATGACATCAGCGAATCCGACCGAATGAGTCTGCGTCTGGCCGTGCTGGCTTCCGGCCGCGGCAGCAATCTGCAAGCCATCCTCGATGCGATCGCCTGCGGCCGCCTGCAGGCAGAGGTGGTCGGGGTGTTTTCCGATCGCCCGCAGGCGCCGGTCCTGCAGAAGGTGGGCGAGGAACGGCGCTGGAGCGCCAGCCCGCGCGACTTCGCCGACCGCGCTGCGTTCGACGCCGCGTTGGGCGATGCCATCGCCGCCGCGCAGCCGGATTGGGTGATCTGCGCCGGTTACATGCGCATCCTCGGCGAGCCGCTGGTGCGTCGCTTCGCCGGGCGCATGCTCAATATCCACCCCTCGCTGCTGCCCAAGTACCGCGGCCTGCACACCCACGCCCGCGCACTGGAGGCCGGCGATGCCGAGCATGGCGCCAGCGTGCATCTGGTGGTGCCGGAACTGGATGCCGGCACGGTGATCGCACAGGCGCGCGTGCCGGTGCTGCCCGACGACACCGCCGAGCAGCTGGCCGCCCGCGTGCTCGCGCGCGAACACCCGTTGCTGCTGGCCACGCTGAACCTGCTCGCCAGCGGGCGCGTGGCGGTGCACGACGATGGCGTCCACATCGACGGTCAGTGCCTGTTTACGCCACTGCGACTAGAGTCCGATGACACCGCACTCGCCTGAATGCGGATACGCCCTCCTCATCCTGCCTCGGACATCCTCGCGGGCCCCGTGCCCCGCTCTCAGCGCATGAACGTCATCCCGATCGCCGCCGCGCTGTTGACCACCGCCCTGCTCGCCCAAGCCGGTACCGGCCGTGCGCAACAGGCCCCTGCCGTGCCTGCGCCAGCTACTCCTGCTCCTGCCCCGGTTGCGGCACCGCCGGCTGCGCCGGCCTCTGCAGCTGCACTGCCTGCCAGCACCTGGACGCCACCGCCACTGCAACCCTTCGTTGCGACCTACCAGGCGTTTTATCGCGGCAAGGAAGCCGGCGATGCCACCATGCAGGTCAGCCACGGCGAGGGCAGCCAGTGGCGCATCGACATGTCGGTGCGCGGCCGCAAGGGCTTTGCCAGCATCCTGGGGTTGAACCTGGAGCAGAGCACCGTGTTCCAGGTCGATGGCGACACCTATGTGCCGCTGAGCCAGAGCACCGTGCGCAAGGCGATGTTCTTCGGCAAGAAGGTCACCGGCGTCTACAACTGGCAGACCGCCAGCGCGCAGTGGGACGGCGATCTGAAGAAAGAGCGCCAACAGCCGATTCCGCTGCAGCGTGGCGATCAGAGCGCGCTGTCGTTGAACCTGTCGCTGATGCGAGATGCGCAACCCGGGCGCAGCCTGAGTTATCGCTACGTCGATGTCGGCCGGGTGCGCAAATACGATTACAAGGTCGCAGATGCCACCGAAGTGGTGCAGGTCGGCGATCTGAGCTACGACGCGTTGCGCGTGTACCGCGTCAACAGCGGCGACAACGAAACCATCCTCTGGATCGCCAACGGGGTTCCCACGCCGGTGCGCATCCTGCAACGTGACAAAGGTGAGGATCAGGTCGATCTGCGCCTGGTCGAATACCAAGGAGCCTGAGCCATGAAATCCATTTCCCGCACATCTTCGCTGATTGCCGCTGCCGCACTGACCGTGGCCAGCCTGCCCGCATTCGCCGTGCAGCCGTTCCAGGCCGATTATTCGGCCAACTACATGGGCATGCAGGCCAACGGCACCATGACCCTGGCCGCGGCCGGCGACAAGCAGTGGCGCTACACGCTCACCATCCAGAACCAGCTGGCCAATCTGACCCAGAGCACCGTGTTCGAAGAGAGCAACGGTCAACTGCGCCCGGTCAGCAGCAACGACACCTCGTCGATGATGGTCAAGCGCCGCAACGTCACTGCCAATTACGACTGGAAAACCAGCCAGGCCACCTGGGGCGGCGACATCAAGCCAGACCGTCGCGGCCCGGTCAAACTGCAGCCGGGCGACATGGATGCATTGCTGATCAACCTGGCGATCACCCGCGACCTGGCCGCCGGCAAGCCGCTCAACTACCGCATGGTGGACGAAGGCCGCATCAAGCCGATGAGCTACAAGGTTGTCGGCAAGGAAACCATCACCGTCAACGGCAAACAGGAACAGGCGACCAAGGTGTCGCGCGTGGACGGCGACAAGGAACTGATCGCCTGGGTGGTCAAGGACCTACCGGTGCCGGCGCGTTTACTGCAGAAGGAAAAGGGCCAGGACGCGCTAGACCTGACCATCAAGGCGCTGCGCTGAGCGCGCCAAAGCTTCGACCAGAGGCTTCATTGCCAGCGTAGTTACGGTCGTAAAATTGTTTAGTGCAGTCAAACGCTTACTGAGTCGAGGGCGCGGTGCCCTCACCGCTCGCGGGACACGCCGTGAACCCGTCCCTGGTGGCTCGGTGGCGGCATCCATGCCGCCACACGGTCCCGCAATCGGCGAGGACACCGCACCAGAGAATTAATCGGTTGCTTTCTTGCAAGCAGAGTTAACCGGTTGCTTTATTACAAGCTTGGCCGTCGATCGGCTTGCGTTGGAAAGATGACAAAAAGCGCCGTTATCCGAACGCGGATCTCGTGCCTTGCTTGCACCATGCACACCGACACTCTCGACTGGTCCTTGCCCGCTCACCGTCGCGGGACCTTACGCGGCATGGATGCCGCGTAAGAGCCTACACGGACGTACTTGCGGCGTGTCCTGCGATGGTGGGCGGGCAAGGACCATGCAGCCAAACAGCAGATCAGCCGCTCCACAAGTGATCTGTCCGCACAGACTGATCACTTGCTCCAAAGGTGATCCATCCGCACCCACCTATCACCCCTCAGGGCTTGGCCGCAGCCTTGTCATCGCCAGTACTGAACACCGTGCGGCAATCCACGCGGATCTGCGCATCGGTGCTACGCCAATAGAACAGGTCGCAATGGCGCTTGCCTTCGACCGTCTTTTTCACCGCCACCGCATAGAACGACTGCGCAATCTCGTCACGGCTGGCGGTGCCGTCGTTGTTCCAGTCCATATCCTTGAACTCGACGCCTTGGGTGATCGCCATACCCACCGACCAGGCGTAGGCCAGCCACGCCAGGATCAGCACGATCACGCCAAGCAACACCTTGCGGCGGGTGGTGAAGCGTCCGCGCAGGATCATGCGGTGCGCTGGATGGTCGCGCCCAGCGCCCCCAGCTTCTCCTCGATGTTTTCGTAACCACGGTCCAGGTGGTAGATGCGATCGATGGTGGTGTCGCCGTCGGCGACCAGCCCGGCCAGGATCAACGACGCCGAAGCGCGCAGATCGGTTGCCATCACCGGCGCGCCGCTGAGGCGTTCGGCGCCGCGCACGATCGCGGTGTGGCCTTCGACCTGGATATCCGCACCCAGCCGCAGCAGTTCGTTGACGTGCATGAAGCGGTTTTCGAAGATGGTTTCGTTGATCACGCCCACACCGTCGGCCACGCAGTTGAGCGCCATGAATTGCGCCTGCATGTCGGTGGGGAATGCCGGGTACGGCGCCGTGGTCAGACTCACTGCGCGCGGGCGCTTGCCGTGCATGTCCAGGGTGATGCTGTCGGCGGTGGTGGTGATCGTCGCGCCGGCTTCGGTGAGCTTGTCCAGCACCGCATCCAGGGTGTCCGGACGCGCGCGACGCACGGTGACGCTGCCGCCGGTCATCGCCGCAGCGACCAGGAAGGTGCCGGTCTCGATACGATCCGGCAGCACCGCGTGGTGCCCGCCACCCAGGCGCTCGACGCCCTGTACCACGATGCGCGGCGTGCCGGCGCCCTCGATCTGCGCACCGAGCGCGATCAGGCAGTCGGCCAGGTCGGTGACTTCCGGCTCCATCGCTGCGTTCTCCAGCACCGTGGTGCCTTCGGCCAGCACCGCAGCCATCAGCACGTTCTCGGTGCCGGTGACGCTGACCATGTCGAACACGTAGCGCGCACCCTTCAGACGCCCATTGCTGGTGGCCTTGATGTAGCCGTTTTCCACGTTGATGTCCGCACCCAGCGCCTGCAGACCCTTGATGTGCTGGTCGACCGGACGCGAGCCGATCGCGCAACCGCCAGGCAGCGACACTTCGGCGTTGCCGTAGCGCGCCAGCAGCGGGCCCAGCACCAGGATCGAGGCGCGCATGGTCTTGACCAGCTCGTAAGGCGCGACCTGGTGGGTGACCGAGCGCGGGTCGACCAGGATCGAGCGGCCCTTGGCCAGCGTGCCTTCGTCGATGGTGACCTCGGCGCCGAGCTCGCTGAGCAGCTTCACCGTGGTGATCACATCGTGCAGGTGTGGCACGTTGCTGATCTCCACCGGCGCATCGGCCAGCAGGGTCGCGCACAGGATTGGCAGCACCGCGTTCTTGGCGCCGGAAATATTGACCTCACCGTGCAGCGCTTGGCCGCCGGTCACTACGATTTTTGCCATGGGATCTCAGGGAATCTGAAAAGGATGTCGGGGGAATGAGATGAGTCGCCGGGAGCCTGTCGGGCGCTTGCGATCGAGGCGGATGAACAGCCCGACCAGCCAAGGCCCGACAACCGCTCAGCCTTCGTCGGGGGTCAGCGTCTTGAGCTGCAGCGCGTGGATCGCCCCGCCCATCAACTCGCCCAGGGTCGCGTAGACCATGCGGTGGCGCGCCAACGGCGCCTTGCCGGCGAATGCTGGGCTGATCACGGTCGCCTCGAAGTGCACGCCGTCGTCGCCGTGCACGTCGACGCGGGCTTCGGGCAAGCCGGATTCGATGAGTTTACGGATGGTTTCGGCGTCCAAAGGGCGTTTCCTCATAAAATGAGCGCACATTCTACTCTTCACCCGAGTCCCGCATGGCCGTCTCGCACCTGCCCACCGCCACCGTCAGCGACGCCAGCCTGGTCGCCAGCGGCCAGCGCGTGCTCGAGATCGAGCGCGAGGCGCTGGCCGGCGTAGGCGCGCGGATCGGCAGCGACTTCGCCGCGGCCTGCCGGCTGGTACTGGCCTCGCGTGGGCGCGTGGTGGCCACAGGCATGGGCAAGTCCGGGCATATCGCGCGCAAGATCGCCGCCACCCTCGCCTCCACCGGCACCCCGGCGTTCTTCGTGCATCCCGGCGAAGCCGGCCATGGCGACCTAGGCATGATCACCGAGGCCGACATCGTGCTGGCGCTGTCGTACTCGGGCGAATCGGACGAAGTGCGCATGCTGCTGCCGGTGCTCAAGCGCCAGGGCAACCCGATCATCGCCATGACCGGCCGGCCGAACTCCTCGCTGGCCCAGGCTGCCGATGTGCATCTGGACGTGAGCGTCTCCGCCGAAGCCTGCCCGCTGCATCTGGCGCCCACCTCCAGCACCACCGCCTCGCTGGCGATGGGCGATGCACTAGCCGTGGCGCTGCTCGATGCGCGCGGCTTCACCGCCGATGACTTTGCGCGCTCGCATCCGGCCGGCAGCCTGGGCCGGCGCCTGCTGCTGCATATCACCGATGTGATGCACAGCGGCGATGACCTGCCGCGCGTGCGCGAGGACGCCAGCCTGAGCGAGGCGTTGATGGAAATGAGCCGCAAGCGGCTGGGCATGACCGCGGTGGTGGACAACGAGGGGCGGCTGATCGGTCTGTTCACCGACGGCGACCTGCGCCGCGCGCTGGACAGCGACATCGACGTGCGCAGCGCCGGCATTGCGCAGGTGATGACGCGCAACCCCCGCACCATCGGCGCCGACCAGCTGGCCGCCGAGGCCGCGCGGCTGATGGAGGATTACAAGATCAACGGTTTGATCGTGGTCGATGCGCAGCAGCGCGCGGTCGGCGCATTGAACATTCACGACCTGTTGCGCGCCAAGGTGGTTTAACAGGTTCAGTTTCAAACGTTGGAACCCCGTTCTTACCGATTCATACCGATGCCCTATTCCCCACTGCAGCACCTGCCCGCCGAGCTGATCGACCGCGCCGCGCGCGTCCGTCTGGCCTGTTTCGACGTCGACGGCACCCTGACCGACGGCCGCCTGTATTACGACCACGCCGGTAACGAGAGCAAATCCTTCAACGTGCTCGACGGCCAGGGGCTCAAGCAGCTCGACCACGCCGGCATCCATGTCGCGCTGATCACCGCGCGCGCCAGCCTGTCGGCGGAAAAGCGCGGCCAAGATCTGGGCCTGCATGTGCAGATCGGGGTCAAGAACAAGCGCCTGGCCGTGCTGGCCCTGTGCCAGGAGCACGGCCTGTCGCTGGACCAGGTGCTGTTCATGGGCGACGACCTGCCCGACCTGCCCGCCTTGCTGGCGGTCGGCCTGCCGGTGGCGCCCGCCAACGCCCATCCGTGGATCGCCGAGCGCGTGCAGTGGCACACCCAGGCCCGTGGCGGCGAAGGTGCCGCACGCGAGGTCTGCGATGTGGTGCTGGCCGCGCAAGGCCAGGTCGAAGGCATCATCGAAAGGTTCTCCGCATGAGCTGGAACTGGCGCACCACCCTGGGCGTGGTGCTGTTCGCCGCAGCCGTGATCTCCGGCTGGTCGGCCTGGCAACAGCGCGCCCGCCCGGTGGCGGCGGCGGTCGACGACTCGCGCGCCGATTACGTGTTGCGCGATTTCGAACTGATTGCGCTGGACAAGCAAACCGGCAAGGAATCGATGACGCTGCGTGCGCCGGAAATGCACCGCAACCGCGCCGACCAGACCTCGGACATCACCACGCCGGTGTTTCTGCTGCCCGACAACGCCAACCAGCCGTGGACGCTACGTTCCAAGACCGGCTGGATCAGTCCCAAGGGCGACGAACTACGCCTGCGTGGCGATGTGTCCGGCGACAGCCCCACCACCGGCGCGACGCCGCCGACCACGTTCCGCACCCAGAGCCTGGACGTGTTCCCGCAGCAGAACCTCGCCAAGACCGCCGCCCCGGTGAGCATGAGCCGGCCGGGTATCATGCAGAGCGGGGTCGGCTTCGAGGCCGACCTCAAATCACGCCAGTACAAGCTCCTTTCTCAGGTCAAGACCCGCTATGAACCGAATGCTGCCCGCTAAACTGGCGTTTGCCGCGCTGCTGCTGCCCGCCCTTGCGATGGCCAAGACCAGCGACCGCAATCAGCCGATGGCGATCGATTCCAACGCCAACGATTGCAACATGCTCGATGACAGCGGCAAGTGCCGCTTCAGCGGCAATGTGGTGATCACCCAGGGCACGTTGGAAATCCACGCCGACACCGCCGATATCTTCCAGAAGAACGGCCAGACCGACCGTGTGGTGCTGGTCGGCAAGCAGGCCACGCTCAAGCAGCAGATGGACGACGGCGCGATGATGAACGGCCAGGCCGACAACATCGAATACCAGGTCGCCAACGAAGTCATCGTGCTGACCGGCAATTACAAGGTCGACTCGCCCAAGGGCACCAACGCCGGCCAGCGCATGGTCTACAACACCAAGACCGGCAACATGCAGAGCGGCGGCGACGGCAGCCGCGTGCGCACCATCATCCAGCCGAAGAATGCGGCGCCTGCGGCGGCGACGCCTGCTCCGGCACCCGCCGCCAAGCCCGCCGCGGCCAAGCCGCAGGGGAAGAAGTAATGCTGGTCGCCACCGGTCTGCGCAAGAAGTACAAGCAACGCGAAGTGGTCAAGGAATTCGGCCTCACGCTTGAGGCCGGCGAAGTGGTCGGCCTGCTCGGCCCCAACGGCGCCGGCAAGACCACCTGCTTCTACATGATCGTCGGCCTGGTCGAGGCCGATGCCGGGCGGATCGAGCTGGACGGCCGCGACCTCACCGCCGAGCCGATGTACGCGCGCGCCAAACTGGGCGTCGGTTATCTGCCGCAGGAGCCCTCGATCTTCCGCAAGCTCACCGTGGCCGACAACATCCGCCTGGTGCTGGAGCTGCGAGAAGACCTGGACAGTGCGGGGCGCGAGAAGGAACTGACCTCGCTGCTGGAAGAACTGCAGATCACCCATGTGTCCGACCAGTTGGGCGCCAGCCTGTCCGGTGGCGAGCGACGCCGTTGCGAAATCGCGCGCGCGTTGGCCGCCAAGCCGCGCATGATGCTGCTCGACGAACCCTTTGCCGGCGTGGATCCGATTTCTGTCGGCGAGATCCAGCGCATCATCATCCACCTCAAGGAACGCGGCATCGGCGTGTTGATCACCGATCACAACGTGCGCGAAACCTTGGGAATCTGCGATCGCGCGTATATTCTCGCTGAGGGGGGCGTGCTGGCGCAGGGGGCACCAGATGCATTGCTAGCCAATCCCGACGTCCGTCGCGTGTATCTGGGGGAAACTTTCCGCCTTTGAGCGCGTCGCCGCGCCATCGATTTTCTCAGTCAGTGCCTGCATGAAAGCCCGGCTTCAGACATCGCTAGGACAACAGTTGGTCATGACGCCGCAATTGCGTCAGGCGATCAAGCTATTGCAGATGTCCACCACCGAGCTGGAACTGGAAATCGCCGAAGCGGTGGAGACCAATCCGCTGCTGGAGTGGGCCGACGAAGCCGCGCATGCGGCCAGCGAATCGCCGATCGCATCATCGTCGGCTTCCTCCACCGACGACACCCCACGCGAAGACCCGACGCCTGCAGAGCGCGACGACGACTGGTCGCAGGACGAACTGCAGTGGACCGGCTCGGGCAGCGGCGGCAGCTTCGACGACGACGAGTCCGGCGATGCCGCCGAGCGGGTGGCCGAGTCGGAAACACTGGCCGATCACCTGCTGTGGCAGTTGCATCTGTCGCCACTGTCGCCACGCGACCGCCAGATCGGCGCGATGCTGATCGACGCGCTGGACGAAGACGGCTACCTGCGCGAACCGCTGTCAGCCATCCTCGAAACGCTCGCGCTCGGCGCGGCGGTGGACGAGGCCGAAGTGCTCACCGTGCTGCACCAGATCCAGCGCTTCGACCCGGTGGGTGTGGGCGCGCGCAACCTTGGCGAATGCCTGGCGCTGCAACTGGCCGTGCTCGACCCCGCCACCCCGGGCCGCGAGTTGGCGTTGCAGATCGTCGCCGGCCCGCTGGAGCGTCTGCCGCGCAGCGGTGTGGCCGGGCTGGCGCACGAACTCAAGCGCTCCACCGCCGACGTGGACCAGGCGGTGCAACTGGTGCGCTCGCTGGACCCGCGCCCGGGCAAGCAGATCGGCGACCTGTCGCAGGACGCCTACGTGGTGCCGGACTGCGTGATCTGGCGCCAGCGCGGCGTATGGCGGGCCTCGCTGGCCGGTCGCGCGCAGCCCAAGGTCACCATCCACCGCGGCTACGAGAACCTGATCCGCAGCTGTGGCGAGTCCGATGCCGGCTATCTGCGTGGGCAGCTGCAGGAGGCGCGCTGGCTTCTCAAGAGCCTGGAAGCGCGCGGCGAAACCCTGCTGCGGGTGGTGCGCTGTCTGCTGAAGCACCAGTCCGGGTTTCTGGAATTCGGCGCGCAGGCCTTGCGTCCGTTGACCCTGCGCGAGATCGCCGGCGAGCTCGGCCTGCACGAATCGACCATTTCCCGCGCGATCGCCCGCAAATACGTGCGCACCCCGCGCGGCACCATTGCGCTGCGCTCGTTCTTCGCCTCCGGCATCGACACCGACAGCGGCGGCGAGGCATCCAGCACCGCCATTCAGGCGATGATCCGACGTCTGATCGATGCGGAAAACCCGCGCAAGCCGTTATCCGATGCCAAGTTGGCAGATCTGCTGAAAACTTCCGGCGTACCTGTAGCGCGGCGCACCGTTGCGAAGTATCGTGAAGCCATGAACATTTCCGCCTCCCACGAACGCGTGCGCATCGCCTGACGTTGCAACCACCGCAACGCCGGCCTGTGCCGGGTTTGTCGGACCACCGGAAAGGTTCATTGGCCCACCGACCAATGGAGGTATCCGATGCGTATCGAGACGTATGGCCACCAGCTTGAAGTGACCCCCGCCCTGCGGGAGTACGTGGCAAGCAAGCTGCAGCGACTGCAGCGCCATTTCGACCAGCACTGTGAAGTTCGAACGCAGCTGGCCGTTCGCAAGCCAGACCACCACGTGGTCGCCACCGTCAACCTTCCCGGTCGCACCCTGCACGCAGATGCCAGCGGCTCCACCATGTATGCGGCCATCGACCTGTTGGTCGACAAGCTCGACCGCCTGGTGCTCAAGCACAAAGAAAAGAAATGTAACCACCACGCACGCGAGGTGCGCGACAATCTCGCATGACGCTTCTCGCTTGATGCCCTCATGCCTTTAACCGATCTGATGGCGGCCGTGCGCACCGTGGTGTCGCCGGCCGCCGATCGCGACACTGTCCTGCATACCGCTGCCGATCTGCTGTCCTGTCGTCAGGCCGGCGCCGACGAGCTCTACGCCAACCTGTGCGAACGCGAGGCGCTGGGCAGCACCGCCATCGGCCACGGCATCGCCATTCCGCATGGGCGCTGCCCCAACCTCACCGAGCCACGCGGCGCGCTGCTGCGACTGAACACGCCGGTGGCCTTCGGCGGCGATGAACCGGTGGATCTGATCTTCGCGATGGCAGTGCCTGCGCATTACACCCATCAACATCTGATGCTGCTGTCGGAACTGGCCGAGCGCTTCTCGGATGCGGAATTTCGCCTGCAATTGCGCGCCGCACCCAATGCGGACGCCTTGATGGCGTTGCTCGTCGACGCGCCACCACCACAGGCCAGCGCCGCATGAATACCAGCATCACCGCACGCGAACTGTTCGACCAGCAGCGCGACAAACTGGCGCTGCGCTGGGTGGCCGGCCAGAAAGGCGAGCACCGCGAGATCGAAGCCGGCAGCAACAATGCGCGGCGTCCGTCGCTGGCCGGCTATCTCAATGTTATCTACCCCAACAAGGTGCAGATCCTGGGCACCGAAGAGCTGGCTTGGCTGGACTCGCTGGATGCACGCCAGCGCTGGGAGACGATCGAGAAGATCATCCAGGTGCAGCCGCTGGCGCTGGCGCTCAGCAAGAATCAGTCGTGCCCGGAAGACCTGCGCGCGGCCGCGGACGAATCCGGTACGCCGTTGTGGATCTCGCCCAAGCGCGGCCACGAACTGCTCAATCATCTGTCCTACCACCTGGCGCGCACGCTGGCGCCACGGGTCACGCTGCATGGCGTGTTCATGGAGATCTATTCGATCGGCGTGCTGATCACCGGCGAGGCGGGGTCGGGCAAGAGCGAGCTGGCGCTGGAACTGCTCAGCCGCGGCCACCGCCTGGTGGCCGATGACGCGCCAGAGTTCACCCAGATCGCCCCCGATGTGCTCGATGGCACCTGCCCCGAATTGCTGCAGGACCTGCTGGAAGTGCGCGGCCTGGGCGTGCTGAACGTGCGCGACATGTTCGGCGACACCGCGGTGAAGAAGAACAAGTACCTGCGCCTGATCGTGCACCTGACCCGCCCGATGACCGAGCCCACCCCGTCCGGTTACGAGCGTCTGACCGGCGATTCCGGCAGCCGCCACGTGCTGGATCTGGACGTACCGCTGATCACCCTCCCGGTGATGCCCGGCCGCAACCTGGCGGTGCTGACCGAGGCGGCAACGCGGCTGCATATCCTGCGCACCAAGGGCATCGACCCGGCGGCGATGTTCATCGCCCGCCATAGCAACCTGCTGGAGCGACGCACGCCATGAGTACCGCGCCCTCCACGTTGATGATCGTGAGCGGGCTGTCCGGCTCGGGCAAATCGGTCGCGTTGAAGACCTTCGAAGATCTGGATTACTACTGCTCGGACAATCTGCCGGTGGAGCTACTGCCGGATTTCGTGCGCAGCCGCCTGCGTGGCAACCCGCTCGGCGATCAGCGACTGGCGGTAGGCATCGATGTGCGCAGCCGCAGCGATCTCACCCAATTGGCGCAATGGCGCCAGGCCGCGCAGGAATACGGCATCGAAGCACGGCTGCTGTTTTTCGAAGCCAGCGACGAGGCGCTGATCAAGCGCTATGCCGACACCCGCCGCCGCCATCCGCTCAGCCACCTCGGCCTGGCGTTGCCGGAAGCGATCACCCGCGAGCGTCAGTTGACCGAACCGCTGCGCGCGCAGGCCGATGCCATCATCGACACCAGCGCGCTCAATGTGCACCAGCTGCGTCGCCGCGTGGTCACCGAGTTCGCCCTCGGCACCAGCGACCGGCTCTCGCTGCTGTTCGAATCCTTCGCCTACAAACGCGGCGTGCCGGCCGAGGCCGACTTCGTATTCGATGCGCGCGTGTTGCCCAATCCGCATTGGGACCCGGAGCTGCGCCCGCTGACCGGCCGCGATGCCGGGGTGCGCGAGTATCTGGACAAGGAGCCCGATGTGGTGCGCTACAGCGCGCAGATCGTGGACCTGCTCGATACCTGGCTGCCGCGGCTGCGCAACGACACCCGCAGCTACGTGACCATCGCCTTCGGCTGCACCGGCGGCAAGCACCGCTCGGTGTATCTGGCCGAGCGCATGGCGCGGCATGCACGCGAACAGGGCTGGCCGGAAGTGGCGACGTTCCATCGCGAGCAGGATTGAGTTTTCGGGATTCGGGATTCGGGATTCGGGATTCGGGATTTGGAATTGGGGATTCGTTAAAGCGGTGCCTTGCAGTTCTGCGAGGTCTGCAAAAATAGATGGTTGCTGCAACTTCGCAATGCATTCCGGTGCTGCTGCCCAACAGAGGCGAACTGCAGCGCTCGCCTAAACGGCTATTCATCTCGCAACACATCGGTGCCGGCAAACGCTATCGCGCGGTCATGCCGACCTGTTAACGTTTCGGCATGGCCTGTGGCATTCTCCTCATTACTCATCCCGGCATCGGCGCGGCGTTATTGAACGTGGCGACGGGGCTGTTGCGGCATTTGCCGCTGAAGACCGAAGCATTCGATGTACCGCTGGATGCAGACCTGGACGCCTTGCTGCCCCAGGCGTCATCTGCGATGCGTCGGGTCGACAGTGGCGACGGCGTGCTGGTCATGACCGACCTGTATGGCGCCAGCCCCAGCAATCTCGCCAACCGGTTGGCCAAGCTGGGCACGCCGGTTCGCCGGGTGTCCGCGCTGAGCCTGCCGATGCTGCTGCGGGTGATGAACTACCCCGAACAAGGTTTGCAGGAGCTGCCCGCCACCGCGGCGGCAGGCACCCGCAACGGAGCGATCATCGACGATGCTTGAACGCGAACTCATAGTTTCCAACCGACTCGGACTGCATGCGCGGGCAACCGCCAAGCTGGTGCAGACGCTGTCGTCCTATCGCAGCAATGCCACCCTGGCGGCCAAGGGCCGCGAGGTGAATGCCAAGAGCATCATGGGCGTGATGTTGCTCGCCGCCGGCCAAGGCACCAGCGTGGTGGTGCGCCTGGATGGCGAGGACGAAGCCGAGGCCTTGCAGGCGCTGGTGGACCTGTTCGAGCGTCGCTTCGACGAGGACAGCTGAGCATGCGCCACCTCGCTGCGGTGCACACGGACACCACGCGGCCGCGCCAAGGCCGCGCATGAGTCTGCGCTTGCGCGGACACGGTGCCTCGCGCGGCAACGCACTCGGGCGCGCACGCGTGCGCCAGAGCCACATGCTGGAAATCGCCGAGCAGCGCGTGCCCGCCAACCAGGTGGAAACGCAGCTGCAGCGTTTGCATGTGGCCATCGAAGCGGCGCGCACCGAAATGCAGCAACTGCGCGACCGCCTGCATGGCGCGCTGGCGCGCGAGGTCGGCGAATTCCTCGAGCTGCATGCATTGCTGCTCGACGACCCGGAGCTGCTGCAAGGTCTGGACGAGTTGATCCGCACCCATCGCTACAGCGCCGACTACGCCTTGCGCGTGCAGCGCGACCGGCTGGCGGCGGTGTTCGACGGCATGGAGGATGCGTACCTCAAAAGCCGCATGGACGATCTGGATCACGTGATCGGCCGCATCCACGCGTTCTTGCACAAGCGCGCGCCCGACCTCAAGGGCGTGGCCGGCGAAATCCTGGTCTGCGACAACGTGGCGCCGTCCGAACTGGCGCAGCTGCAATCGCAGGGCGTGGTCGGCATCGTCACCACAGCCGGCAACACGCTGTCGCACAGCGCGATCCTGGCACGCAGCCTGCACCTGCCGTTGGTGGTGGGCGTGAGCGATGCGCTGCAACGGATCGACGATGGCGATGTCTTGATCGTCGATGCCGGTTCGGGCCAGGTGATCGTCGATCCCAAGCCCGAGCATCTGCGCGACTACCGCGAGCGTCTGCGCGCGCTGGCCAAGGAACAGCGCGAGCTGGGCCGGCTGCGTTCCAAACCCACGCGCACGCGCGACAACGTCGATATCACGCTGCTGGCCAATGCCGAATCGCTGGAAGACGTGGCAAAAGCGCATGCGCTCGGTGCCAGCGGCCTTGGCCTGTATCGCACTGAATTTTTGTTCCTGCAGCGCAACGAGCTGCCGGACGAAGACGAACAGTTCCACACCTATCGCGACACCGTGCTGGGCATGAGCGGCCGCCCGGTCACCATCCGCACGCTGGATCTGGGCGCCGACAAGGCCGACCGCACCGGCCTGACCCTGAGCGACGAAGACAACCCGGCGCTGGGGTTGCGCGGCGTGCGGCTGTCGCTGGCCCGCCCTGCGGTGGCGCAGGCGCAATTGCGCGCGATCCTGCGTGCCTCAGGCTACGGGCCGGTGCGCATCCTGGTGCCGATGGTCAGCGGCCGTGAGGAAATCCAGCTGCTGCGTCGGCAGATCAAGAAGCTGGCACTGCAACTGCGCGAACAAGGCCACGAGATCGCCGAGCACATTCCGCTGGGCGCGATGATCGAGGTGCCGGCTGCGGCCCTGGCGCTGGACTGCTTTATCGACGATATCGATTTTTTGTCGATCGGCACCAACGATCTGGTGCAGTACCTGCTGGCAGTGGATCGCAACAACGAGGCCTTGGGCGAGTTGTATTCGCCATTGCATCCGGCGGTGCTGCGCTTGATCGCGCAGGTGATCGCCACCGGGCGCGCGTATGGCAAACCGGTGGCGGTGTGCGGCGAGATCGCCGGCGACCCACGTTTCGTGCCGATGTTGCTGGCGTTGGGGCTCACCGAGTTCAGCCTGCATCCGGCCACGTTGCTGGAAGTGCGCCGTGCAGTGCGCGACATCCACCTGGGGGAGTTGCGCGTGCAGGGCGAAAAACTGCTGCGCGCGCGCGACCGCAAGGGCATCGAGAAGTGGTTGGCGGCCGTTGCGCAGGGTTTGCTGCGCTGAGAGCACCAGCAAACCTGCTGCGCTCACCGCCAGACGGGTGCAGCCGATACTCGGCATCCTCATGTATCGCGGATAGACGCCGGCTCCGAGCGCGCCGTCCCTTCTCCAGCTGACGACCGCTCGCCAGGTTTTTTTCAGCCGCTCCGGCTTGGCGGCTGCATCGCGCAGGCGATGTTCAAGCGCGTCGCGCGCGGCACTGTATGTTTCGTCACCATGCGCAAGCGATAATGCCGTGCTGACTCAGCACCGCGTCCTGCACTAGGGACGTGTCTACTTTTTCAAGGGAGCTGCGCATGGCCGAAGCCGTCCGCCACGACAAGACCGCGCGCCAGCTCCGATTGCTGTCCGACGCACTGGATAGCGGGCGCCTCGGGCCGGTACGCCGGTTGGTCAACACGCTGGCGCCGGCGGAGATCGGCAACCTGCTCGAATCGCTGCCGCCCGGCAAGCGCGAAGTGGTGTGGGGGCTGGTCGACCCGGAAGACGACGGCGAAGTGCTGCTGCATGTCGGCGACGAAGTGCGCGAAAGCCTGCTGGCCGACATGGACACCGACGAGATCGTGGCCGCGGTCGAAGACCTCGACATCGACGACCTGGCCAATCTGGTCGAAGACCTGCCCGACACCGTCATCGACGAAGTGCTCAAGTCGATGGACCGCGAGAACCGCGAGCGGCTCGAACAGGTGCTGTCGTACCCGGAGTACACCGCCGGGCGATTGATGAACCCGGACGTGGTGACGGTGCGCGCCGACGTCAATGTCGATGTGGTGCTGCGTTACTTGCGCCTGCGCGGCGAGCTGCCCGACCACACCGATCACCTGTACGTGGTGAGCCGGCGCCATCAGTACCTGGGCCGCGTGTCGCTGGCCGCGTTGGTCACGCATGAGGACAACACGCCGGTCAATCGCCTGATCGACGACGAACAACCGGCGATCGATGTGGGCGATGGCTCCGACGAGGTCGCCCGGCGCTTCTCGGATCACGACTGGATCTCCGCGCCGGTGGTGGACGACAACAACATCCTGCTCGGCCGTATCACCATCGATGACGTGGTCGACATCATCCGCGAGCAGGCCGAGCACCAGGCCATGAGCGCGGCCGGTCTGGACGAAGACGAAGACATGTTCAGCCCGGCGCGGCGTGCATTCCGTCGCCGCCTGATCTGGCTGGGCATCAACCTGTGCACTGCGTTTCTGGCCTCCAGCGTGGTCAGCAAGTTCGAAGGCACCATCGAAAAACTGGTGGCACTGGCGGCGCTGATGCCGATCGTGGCCGGCATGGGCGGCAACGCCGGCACGCAGGTGTTGGCGCTGATGGTGCGCGGCCTGGCGTTGGGCCAGATCGGCTCGTCCAACGTGATGACGCTGCTCAAGAAAGAGCTGACCGTGGCGCTGATCAACGGTGTGGTGCTGGGCGTGAGCCTGGGGCTGATCGTGCTGGCCTGGTTCCAACAACCGATGCTGTCGCTGGTGATCGGCACTGCGCTGACCTTGAACATGCTCACTGCCGCGTTCGGCGGTGTGCTGGTACCGGTGACGTTGAAACGCCTGGGCTTCGACCCGGCGCTGGCCGGCGGCGTGATTCTGACCACGCTGACCGATGTGATGGGCTTCTTGAGTTTCCTCGGCCTGGCCACGCTGATTCTGCTGCCGTAGCGCGTGCTGTGCACGTTGGGATGACACTGCAACACAAAATCGCCGCACCGCGGCATGCCAGCGCACCTGCGTGCGGCGATACTGCAGGCATGTCATCGGTTCGGTCAGGAGTGCTGCGTGATTCGTCGCTGCCTTGTTCTTGTGGTCTTCGCGCTGGTGCTTGCAGGCTGTTCCAGCATGGGTGAGCGCCACCACGATGCGCGCCGTGGCCACTTCGTCACCCGCACGCTGGAGATCGAAGGACGGCTGTACCGCTATCAGGTGTTCGTGCCGGCCTCGAAGATGCCGCAACCGCTGCCCATCGTGCTGTTTCTGCATGGCTCGGGCGAGCGCGGCGACAACGGGCGCGATCAGGCCGAAGTGGGCGTTGGCCCTTACCTGAGCGAACACACGGCCGAGTTTCCCGCGGTGGTGGTGCTGCCTCAGGTGCCCGACGACGAAGAGTGGCTGGGCATCAATGCACGCATGGCAATCGCTGCATTGGATGCGACCAGCGCCGAGTTCGCTGCCGACCCGCAGCGCACCTATCTCACCGGCATCTCGATGGGCGGCTACGGCGCCTGGGAAATCGGGCTGATGCAGCCGCAGCGTTTCGCGGCGATCGTGCCGATCTGCGGCGCGCTCAAGGCACCGCGCGATGAGCGCCGCACGCTGTACGTCAGCCTGGTGGCAAAGGAAGCCGACCCGTACACCGCCGCGGTCACCCAGCTCAAGCACGTGCCGATCTGGATGTTTCATGGCGCCAGGGACGATTCGGTACCGCCGCACGACGACCGTGCGCTGTATCGCGCCGCCAAAGGCATCGGCGCCAATGTGCGTTACAGCGAATATCCCGAAGGTAACCACAACGCCTGGGACGCGACGTACGCGGATCCGGCGATGTGGGAATGGATGTTCAAGCAGCGCCTGCGTTGACACATGACACAGCGCAACGACGCCGCATCTCCCATCAATGGTGATAACCGGTGTCCGCCGTGACCTTGCCGCGGAACACGCGATACGACCACACCGTGTAGCCCAGGATCAGCGGCAGCAACACCACCAGACCGACCAGCGCGAACAACTGCGACGACGGCGGCGCAGCGGCCTGCCAGATCGTGTAGACCGGCGGCACCAGATACGGCCACATGCCCAACACCAGGCCCACAAAACCGAGCACGAACAAGCCCATTGCCAACAGAAACGGAGGCGTATCCGGCCGCCCCGCCTCGGTCGAACGCCAGAGTGCGAACCCCACGAGGGCGACCAGCACTGGCACCGGCATCAGCCACAGATAATGCGAGCCGCTGAACCAGCGCTCCATCACATGCGATTGCAGCGACGGCAGCCAGGCGCTGACCAAGGCAATGAAGATCAACACGCTGATGGTCAGCGGCCGGCTCAACTGACGCGCGAGCTGTTGCACATGGCCTTCGGTCTTGAGGATCAGCCAGGTGCTGCCGAGCAAGGCATAGCCGAATACCAGCGCCGCACCGGTGAGCATCGCGAACGGACTGAACCAGCCCCAGATACCGCCGACATAGCGGTCGTTCTCGATCGGCAAGCCCTGCACCAGCGCGCCCAGGATCACCCCTTGCGCAAAGGTGGTCAGGATCGAGCCGGCGGCAAAGGCATTGCTCCACAGCCGCCGCGAGCGCTGCGCCTTGAAGCGGAACTCGAACGCCACCCCGCGGAACACCAGCGCCATCACCATCAACAACACCGGCAGATACAGCGCCGACAGGATCACCGCATACGCCTTGGGAAACGCGGCCAGCAGCCCTGCCCCACCCAACACCAGCCAGGTTTCGTTGCCGTCCCAGATCGGCGCGGCGGTGTTCATCATCAGATCCAGTTGCGCCTCGTCCTTGCGAAACGGCGCCAGGATGCCGATGCCGAGCACGAAGCCATCCAGCACCACGTACATCAGCACCCCGAAGCCGATCACCGCGAACCACGCCACCGGCAAAACACTCGTCATGTCCATCATGCGGCTCCGTCGATCGGTTCATCGGCCGCCGACAGCGGCCGTGCAGGCGTGTGCTCGCCGTGGTCCAGCTGCGGCGCGTCGTGCGGGGTCGGCCCGATCTTGCCGATCTTGACCAGGTACCAGATGCCCCAGCCGAACACGAACGCATAACCGGCGACGTACACCGTCAGCGAGATCGCGGTCATCAGCGTCGACTGCGGGCCCACCGCGTCGGCGGTACGCAACAGCCCGTAGACCACGTAAGGCTGCCGCCCCATCTCGGTGACGAACCAGCCCGACACCAGCGCGATAAAGCCGCTCGGCAACATCCAGCGCCAGGTCGCCAGCAGCCAGCGCCACTGCAGCAACTTGCCGCGCCACCACGCGAACGCCGACACCCAGGCCACCAGCAACATCAACGAGCCGATCCCCACCATGATGCGGAAGGCGAAGAACACCGGCGTCACCGGCGGGCGATCGGCCGCCGGCACCGAAGTCAATGGCGCGATACTGCCTTCCAGGCTGTGGGTCAGGAGCACACTGCCCAGGCGCGGAATCGCCACCTCGTAATCGTTATGCTCTGCCTGCGCATTGGGCAGCGCAAACAGCACCAGCGGGAACCCCTTGCCCTGCGCTTCGTCATGCCAATGCGCTTCGATCGCCGCGATCTTCATCGGCTGGTGCTTGAGCGTGTTCAAGCCATGCATGTCGCCGACGAAGATCTGCAGCGGCACGGTGATCGCCGCGAAGGCCACCGCCAGCTTGAGCATGCGCAGGCCGGACTCACGATGCACGCCGCGATGCAGGTACCACGCACCCACCGCACCCACCACAAAGCAGGTGGTGATGAACGAGCCCAGCGCCATGTGCGTCAGCCGGTACGGGAACGACGGGTTGAAAATGATCTGCAGCCAGTCCTGCGGATGCACGATGCCGTCGACCACTTCATAGCCGGCCGGGGTCTGCAGCCAGCTGTTGGACGACAGGATCCAGAACGTGGAGAACAACGTGCCCATCGCTACCATGCAAGTGGCGAAGAAATGCAGACGCTCGGAAATGCGCCCCCAGCCGAACATCATCACGCCCAGGAAACTGGCTTCCAGAAAGAACGCGGTGAGCACCTCGTAGCTGAGCAGCGGGCCGATCACGCTGCCGGCGATCCGGCTCAGCTCAGGCCAGTTGGCGCCGAACTGGAAGGCCATCACGATGCCGCTGACCACGCCCATGCCGAACGACACCGCGAAGATCTTCTGCCAGAAGAAATACAGCTCGCGCCACACCGGCAGGCGGGTGCGCAGCCAGCGCCATTCCAGAAAGGCCAGCAGGCTGGACAGCCCGATGGTGAATGCCGGAAACAGCACGTGAAACGCGATGACGAACCCGAACTGGATTCGCGATAACAGCAAGGCATCCATGGAGAGCCCTCCTGGAAAGTAAGGAAGCATCCGCGCGCAGACGGCAGGTCAATCGCCACAAGACAGTGCGGTGTTCGATCGCAACGTCTGCGCTACGGGATCATCATAAGGACGGTCGTGCTCGTTCCCGATGCGACACGGCGTCGCATCTGCGGCAAATTGCCGCGCTTGCGCTGCAACGCGATGCTACGCCCGGCGTGCGATGCAGCACGGATTTCTTGGGCGCGAATGGGATCGCAGCGAGACTGTTGCAGCAAGCCGCCACGTCGCTGACCAGCGCACTGAGCGCAGTCGAGCCGACCGTCGACAGCAACCGCGCGCAGGTGCTTGCCGACGACGCCGGCAGCGCCGTCGCGTCCCCGACGGCCGTTACCGTAAGGCACGCAACACCGCAGACCTACTCTCTTACTTTCCCATCCGAATACAGGTGTACTGGAAAACGCTACGGCCGCGCCCGCTCCCAGACCCGCAGGAAATTGCCGCTATACACATCGACGATGCGTTGGGTGGGCCAGCCGGCATCCATCATCGCCTGCGTGAGCCTGGGCAGATCCGCACCGCTGCGCATCCCGGTCGGCAAGCTGGAAATGCCGCCATCGAAATCGCTGCCGAAACTCAAGTGTTTCCATGGATCCTCGACAATCCCCATGTCGGCGATCTGTCGGGCGAAGGCTTCGTAATAGCCGATGACAAACGCCAGATCGGCATCCATGTTCGGCTTGCCGTCCGCCAGATAGGAATGTTGCAGAAAGTACGGCGCCAGAATGACGCTGATGCAGCCGCCGGTCTGCACGATGGCGCGGATGGCCTCATCGTCGAGCCCGCGGTCGAGATGGCGCGACGGCCGCGTCTGCGCACCACGGGTGATGCTGCGCGATGCGCCATGCGAGGCGAAGGCCGGCACGTTGCGGCGCGCGCAAATGGCGCAGGCGTCGAGTATTCCCTGGCTCGACGTATGCGAAAGATCCACCAGCAGTCCCACCTCGATACAGCGCTCCACGACCTCCCTGCCGAACGCCGACAGTCCCGCGCCCTCGATCCCGCGCCATGGATTGAGCGGCGCATAGCCGGACTGGGAGATGTCGGTATGGCTGAAATGATTGAGCGTCACATAGGCAGCGCCGGCCTTGGCAGCAAGGCCCAGGCGCTCCAGCCGCAGCGCCTGGCTGCGAATCCCGCGTGGACCAAGCATATGCGCCCCCTCCAACGACAGGATGGCGCAGCAAAGACCCTCGGCCCGAATCGCGCGTAGCTCAGCGGCGCTGCGTGCCAGCCGCATCCGACCGTTGCTTGCCGCCACCACCGCCTCGACATAGCGCTGGTGATCCACCCAGTGCTTCCAAGGGTCGAGAAAAGGCGCGCCGATCAGGTTTTCCCATAGCGCGTGGGCGCTGAAACACGCACCTCCGTAACCGCCCGCGAGAAAGTCCGGGCCACTCACGTGGTGCATCAGCGGTTGATTGCGACCTCTCGGCGAGGTTTTGAACATCAGCCAGATAATCAGCGAGCGTCGATGCGCTTTCCAGTCGCCTTTCCAGAAATCGTAACCGGCCACGCGCGACAGATACAGGGAGTCCAGATGTGTGTCGACTGGATAGGCCAGCGCATGCACTTCCTCCAGCGTGTGGGCGGCAGGCAAGGCAGCAGAATTCTCGGACGAAACGGCACTCATGCACGAACCCCGGCGATGACTCCTGAAACAATCAAGGAATAAACGAGGCCATCAAAACTACTAGGCAGTTTTGTTAGCCACTCTAAAAAGATGCACTTTTATCGTTATTGATTAGTAAGTAGATATTCTTCTAATCAACGCAATGCAACGAACAGCAGCGACCAAAGGACAGTAACTGAACTGGATCAGCAGATCCAGAAGATCGCCTGTCTGACAGCAAGCAAACCGCAAGATTGCTAGCGTGTTTCTCGTTTCGACGGTGTGCACGAGCGCACTGCAGCCTGTTTCCGCTGCTGCATGATCATGCGCTCCGCACGTGGACCCGGATGGTCACGCCCGGCCACGGACGCGTCGCGCCACTTCGCTGACCACCGCAATGACCGCAGTCAAACCGACCATCGACAGGAACTGCGCACGGGTGTCTGCCGACGAGGCCAGCAGCACGAAGATCACCGCCAGGATCGCCAGCGCCAGCAGGGTCAGAAACGGATACCCGCGCATACGGAACGGCAACGTGATGCCGGCGCGGTCGGCGCGTGCGCGCAGGATCAGCTGCGACAGCAACGAGATGGTCCACACCAGCAGGCAGGTGGCACCGACGATATTGAGCAGCATCGGCAATACCTTGTTGGGATACAGCAACTCCAGCGCCGCCGCCGCGAAGCCGAACAAGACGCTGGCGATCACCGCCACCAGCGGCACTTGCTCGCCGCTGGTCCTGCCGAGCAGGCGCGGCGCTTCGCCGCGTTGTGCCAGCGAAAAGATCATCCGCGAGGCGCCATACAGATTGGCGTTGAGCGCCGACAACAAGGCCACCACCGCGACCAGGGTGATGGCAGTGGCCGCACCGGGGATGCGCGCCACCTCCAGCACTGCGGCAAACGGCGAGCTGAGCGCTGCGCTGGTCCACGGCACCACCGCCACGATCACGCTGATCGAGCCGATATAGAACACCAGGATGCGCCAGGCCACGGTGCGAATGGTGCGCGCCAGGCTGCGGCCCGGATCGGCGGTTTCCGCGGCGGCCACCGCCACGATCTCGGTGCCACCGAAGGCGAACACCACCACCAGCAACGCCGAGCCGACGCCCACCAGACCCTTCGGGGCGAATCCGCCGTTCTGGGTGAAGTTGGACAGCCCCGGCGACACCACACCCGGCAACCAGCCTGCCAGCAAGGCCACGCCGATCAGCAGGAACACCACGATCGCAACAACCTTGAGGATGGCGAACCAGAATTCGAACTCGCCGAAGTTGCGCACGCCCAGCAGATTGATCGCCGTGAAGGTCGCCATGAACACCACCGCCAGCAGCGGCACCGGCAACGCCGGCCACACCGAGGCGAGCAAGCCTGCCGCACCGACTGCTTCGGCGGCGATCACCACCACGATCTGCAGCCACCACAACCAGCCCACCGTCGCACCGGCGGTCGGCCCCATCGCATCGGCCGCATACACCGAGAACGCGCCGCTGGTCGGCTTGGACGCGGCCATTTCGCCCAGCGCATTCATCACGATGATCACCAGGGCCCCGGCGATCAGGTACGACACCAGTACCGCCGGTCCCGCCGCGTGGATGCCCACGCCCGAGCCCAGAAACAGCCCGGCACCGATTGCCGTGCCCAGGCCCATCATCATCAATTGCCGCGGTTTCAGCGCATGGCGCAACGCGGGCGCGGCGGACGGAGCGTTCTCAGCAACGGGATCGGTCGGAAGCGGCATGGACGGGCTTGAAGAGATGGAATCGCGACACGATACCGCGTCGCGGCGCCTGCCGCGCCTCTTGACGCGAGCCTGGCGAAAGAGTGGACAAGCCAGGCAATCGTGCCTTGCCTCATCGTATCAGCAGGCCGTTCGCACTGGCCTCCAAGTGCGTGACACGCTCCAGACCCGCCTCACTGCACGCAGCTGGTGGGCAAATCCGCCGCATGCTGCATGCCGCATACAAAGATCCCCGGGCAAGCCGGGGATCTTTGTCACTGCAACGTCTTGTGGCCGATCATTCCGCCAGGTTCTTGCCGGCACCTGCAGTGGCGATCACCTTGGCCTTGACCTGCGCGGCCGGGGTGATGCTGTAGGTGTAGCCCAGCGGTTCCGGGAACACCTTGGTGGTGATCCAGTTGGTGGCGTTGGCGTAGGGCTTGCTGCCATCCGGCGTGCCCCAGGTGATGCCGCTGCCGACGTAGTTGTTGATCAGGTCCCAGTAGCCGATCTCGCTGCTGTCGCGCGAGGTCACCGGGTTCTTGATGTTCTCGAAGTAGTTGGATTCGATCTTCGCCACGCCACCCATGCGCACGTTGATGCCGGAGGTGGTGACGTTGTTGAAGTAGTTGTTGTAGATATGGCTCAGCCCGCGCCGCTGCAGCGGCACGCGCGACTCGACATTCTCGAAGCGGTTGTGATGATAGGTGGTGCGCGCGGCCGAGTTCTTGGTGTCGCTGTCGCTGAATCCATTGAGCGCGACCTTTTGATAGTTGTAGACGTGGTTGTAGGACACGGTGACGTGGTGCACGCCCTTCTTCATGTCGATGCCGCCATCGAAGGAGGCATCGCCGGCACCGGAGCACTTGGTCAACGAGGCGAACACGGTGTTGTGATCGACCCAGATTTTGGACGGCGAGCCGCTGGAATTGCCTTCCAACGAAATCGAATCCGCATCTTCGCCGCCTTGCAGCAGGCCGATGGTCATGTTCTGGATGATGATGTTGTTGGCGTTGCCCACCACCCACACACCGAAGTTGGCCGCCGAGCCATTCGCGCCCTTGATGGTGACATCGCTCTTGTTCTTGATCTGGACGGTCTTGGCCGGCAGCTTCCACTGCGCGCAGACGTCCTTGATGGTGCTGAAGTCGAACTTGCCGGTGTAATTGAGCACCAGCCCGCCACTGCCGGAATAGCTGTCAATGGCGGCCTGCATCGCTTCGAAGGTGGCGACGTTGACCGGGGTCTTGTTGCCGCCGCCGGTGGTGGCGGCACCGTACCCGACCGGGCCGGCGATGGCACTCGCGGCGCAAGCGGACAGTGCAAGCGCGAGTGCGCCATTGAGTGTCTTGATGATCATGCAGCCTCTCCCAAATGAAATCGAAAAGCGATGCGTGGCGTCGGCGCGATTGCATCGACGGTGGCAAAGCGGTGCGTGGGGGCCGCATTCTTCGCGCGATTTAAAACATAAAACAATTATCCATCTCTGAAACTTTGACGCAGCACGGTGTTCTCCTCGCAGGACATGCAAAAGAGACAGCGAGAGACACGCAGGACAGGACACTGCGGTGATGTGCGCGATGTTTTTTCTATGTATGCAACCGCATGCCGATGCTGTGGTTGCTCACACGCGTGTTCGACAGCGCGTGGTACCCGCAATGCGTTTTTCAGGCATGCATGCGGATAAAAAAGGTGCTGTGCGTGGAAAGCTGCACACGAACGCGCTGCCGACGTTGTCGCGGCGAAGTTGTCGGTGACATTGACGCGCAGCAGCAAAGCGCTACCGCACGGTCATGCGTACAGATTGGGCGCTATGACACGCCGCCTTGCTTGTGATGGTGCGTAATAAGGCATGCGAAGCGAAAGCAACGCAGCTAACGCGCAGTCGGCACGCGAAACGCTAGGGAGTGCCATGCCGAGCACGCTCAATCTCGCATGCAGGCCCTCACACGCACACACACGCCATCAACTCACACAGCGCGGTTGGCCAACACCGACGCGTGCACCAGCTGCTCGCCGGGCCATGGGGTGTGATCGTCGAGGAAGTTGCCAACCAGCCGCATGCAGGCTGCGCGCTCTTCCACGTGCGGCATGTGGCTGGAATTGGCGAACACATGCCACTGCGCGTCCGGGATCAGGCGTGCGTAAGGCTCGACGGTTTCCGGCGTGGCCTCATCGTATTTGCCAGATAGCACCAGCGCCGGCGCGGTGATGCGGTGCAGGCGTTCGATGATGCTCCAGTTGCGCAGGCTGCCCACCACATGGAATTCGGTCGGGCCGTTCATGGCGTGATAGACGGTGGGGTCGGCATCGATGGCGGCAAAGGTGCGCGCCACTTCTGCAGGCCACGGCAGCAGGCGACACACATGCTGCGCATAGAACGCTTGGCTTGCAGCGCGGTAGGCCGGGTGATCCAGCGTGCCGGCGGCCTCGTGCTCGTCCAGTGCCGCCTGGATGTCTTCGGGCAGCCGCGCACGCAAGCGCAATGCGGCAGCGCGCCACAAGCCCATCGATGCCGGCGAGTTGGCGATCACCAACGCACGCAGACCGGCCGGCCGGCGCACCGCATGTTCGGCCGCCAGCATCCCGCCCCAGGATTGCCCCAGCAACGCGTACTGCGACAGCCCAAGCTGGGTGATCAGGGTCTGCAGCTCATCCAGAAACAGCCCCACCGTCCAGAAGCCGGGGTCGGCATTGGGAAGATGGGTGGACTTGCCGTTGCCGAGTTGGTCGTAATGGATGACCGCGCGGCCATTGGCAGCCAGGTCCTTGAAGCTGTCCACATAGTCGTGGGTGCAGCCGGGGCCGCCGTGCAGGACGATCAGCGGGCAGGCGTCACTGCGCAGGTCGCCGGTGATGCGGTACCAAGTACGGTACCCACGGAATTCGACGTAACCCTCAGTGGACTGCATGACCTGCGCCTGCCTACGGCAATAGTGAGCGCTCAGCCTAGCGACCCGGCCTGTGCGCGCTAACTGGTAAAACTCTCAGGTTCGTAGCAGTTTCAGACGCGCGGTTGCGCGCGCCATAGTGTGTGCACCGGGCGACGCATCCAGCCCGCCGATCGCACGCTGCGATCGATAGCCACAGGCTAGGTTTACGGCTCCAGCAATCGATAATGCATCCCGCGCACCACTGCCTCGACGCGATTGCGCGCGCCCAGTTTGCGTGCGGCCGAGTTCAGATGCAGATTCACCGTGGCGGTGGAGCGATTGAGCGCGGCCGCGATGCTTTTGGCGGTCAGCCCCTTGGCCGAGTACTGCAGGCACTCGCGCTCGCGGCGGGTCAATGCGATGTGGTGACAGCGGCGTTCCTGCGGATCCAGCAGTTCCTGCGCGCGGGCCTGAAACGCGTGTGCCAGTAACAAGAATGGCGACAGCTGCGCTTCGGCCAGCCGTGGTGCCTCGGCCGCAACCGCATCGACCGCGCCACTGAAGGTCGCGAATGCACCGCCAGGCAAATGCAGGGGCACGGTGACACCGGTTCCCATGCCGCTATCGCACAGATAACGCGTCACCTGCCGATGCTGGCCGCCAACATATTCCACACCTTCCTGATTACCGTCGGTACGGTACGACCACACGAATGGCGTCATGCGCCGCGTCGCACGCTGCTGAACAGGGTCATGTTGGTAGTAACCATGCTCGCACCAGACATGCCGCATGTCGCCCGGCGCGTTGCGCTGCATGAACACCGATGGCGTGATCAGCGCGCCCTCCATACTCAGCGGGACCGGCGCGTAGTCGTAGACCAGCGACTTGAAACCAAACGCACAGACGTCGCGAAACACTCGATCCAGGCAGGCATTGAGCGTATGCAGCGCCTGCAAATCTCGGCCCAGGCTGGCCAGCGTGTCGAACATGGTGGGTCCTTCGATGACAGCAGATGCCGCTGGACGACATCCAGCATGGAAAACCTAGCACTTTTACCAATGGATGGGCTTGCCGGCCACATTATCGTCACAATGCCGGTCAGCTAGCTGCAACGCAGCATTCATGGACAAGCGCCCCACCGCGCCTGTCGTGCGACCCGGCATTCCTTTCAGCGGATACCTGCATGACCGACACACCACGCCGCGACGACGCGGCCACGCTGGAACGCTTTGGCTACACCCAGGAGCTCAAGCGACAGCTCACGCTCAAGGATCTGCTGATCTACGGGCTGGTGTTCATGGTGCCGACCGCGCCGTTCTCCATCTTCGGTGGCGTATTCGATATCAGCGCCGGGATGGTGCCGCTGACCTACCTGGTCGGCTTCGTGGCGATGCTGTTCACCGCCTTGAGCTACCAGCAGATGTCGCAGGCGTTTCCGGTGGCCGGTTCGGTGTATGCGTACGTGGGGCGCGGATTGAGCAGCGGCATGGGGTTTCTGGCCGGATGGGCCATCTTGCTCGACTATCTGTTGGTACCGACGCTGCTGTATGTGGTTGGCGCCAATGCGATGCACAACGTGTTGCCGGCGGTGCCGCAGCCGGCGTGGATCGCGTTTTTCGTGGTGCTCAATACCGTGGTCAATCTGCGCGGCATCGAAACCACCGCGCGGGCCAATCGTTTCTTTCTGTATGCGCAGTTGCTGGTGCTGGCGGTGTTTGTGGTGCTGGCGAGCCTGGCGATCCAGCGCGGCGTCAACGGTGCGCACTGGAACCTGCGTCCGTTCTACAACCCGCAGGCGTTTTCGCCGCAACTGATCTTCAGTGCGTTGTCGGTGGCGGTGGTGTCGTTTCTGGGCTTCGATGCGATCTCCACGCTGTCGGAAGAAACCCGTGGCGGCAACCGTGTGGTCGGGCGCGCCACCTTGATGGCGCTGCTGATGGTGGCCGGCCTGTTCGTGCTGCAGACCTGGCTGGCGGCGCTGCTGCAGCCGAACCTGCAGCGCTACCCCAGCGCACAGGCCTCCAACGATGCGTTCTTCGAGATCGGGCGGCTTATTGCCGGGCCGTGGCTGCAGATCGTCATCGCGCTCACGGTGGCGATCAGCGCCGCGATCGCCAATTCGCTGGTTGCGCAGGCGGCCACCTCGCGCTTGTTGTTCGCCATGGCACGCGACCGTCAGCTGCCGGGGTTCTTGCGCTACATCCATCCGCGTACCGGCGTGCCGCAGCGCGCCATCCTGCTGGTGGCGGGTTTGAGCATGGTGCTGGGCGAAGTGTTCGTTGGCCAGATCGCGTTGCTGTCCTCGTTGTGCAACGTCGGCGCGCTCACCGCCTTCATCCTGCTGCACGTTGCGGTGCTGTGGCACTTCCGTGGGCACGGCCGCAGCCTGCTATTGCATGGTGCGACGCCGTTGATCGGCATCGTGATCCTTGGCTACGTGTTGATCAATGCCGACCGGCACGCGCAACTCGGCGGCACCGCGTGGATGGCGGTGGGTCTGTTTGTATTGGCATTCCTGAAAGTCAGCGGTCGTTCCACGGAGTTTCGCGCCAGCGACGCGTTGGAATAAGCGCTGCTGCCGGCGTCGCTGTGCAGCAATGCGTTGCTGTGCAGTTGCTCGTCGGCAATCGACCGTCAGCATCGGGTCGTGCAGCGCGCATGGGTCTGCACGCTATTTGCCTTGCGCTGCCGCGCCGCGCTGGATGCTTGTGCATGCCTCGTTTACCACACCAGGTCGATGACACCTTTCAGGCGCGTCGCATCACACGGTGCGTGCGTGATGAAACGGAGCGACGCTCCCGAAAGCGATCATATTTTTCTCGATTGCCGACCTCTGAACGAGATTTTCAGCACATATTCAGATGTAAACATTCGCTAGTCTCGTTCGGCGCCACTGATGGCGCCCGCACGCTGCGGCCCCCGCCGCAGCCTGTCGTTCCCTGACGAGTAAGGACTACCCATGAATCGCAAGAATGCGTTGTACCTGGCGCTGTTTTCTGCCCTTTCCGGCTCCGCACTGGCAGCGCCGCCGACCGAGATGGACGCAGCGCCGGTGAGCACTGCGCCGCAAGCGGCCAAACTTGGCGCGGCAACATTGCAATCGGCAAGTCTGCGTGGCGGCATCCTGCCCACGCGCGTGGTGCAACTCACTGCGCCCACCAGCACCGAGATCAGTCGCGTGCGTGAGCGCCGCATTGCACAGGTCAAACATGGGCAGCCGTTGCAGATCGGTTTTTCGCGCGCAGTTGCCAAGCCTTTGGTGAATCTGCGCACGCTCGATTGGCAGATGGCCAATGATGGATCGCGCGTTGCGACCCTGAAGGTCAGCTCTGCACAGGCGGCGTCCCTGCGTGCATCGTTGACCTTGCGCGGTGCCGGCGCAACGCCGGGCGATCCGTCCAAGGTGACGCTGCGCTTTGCCGGCGACGACGGCCGCGTGTTCGAGCAATCCGGTGCAAGCTTCGTTACCAGCGGTAGCGACATCGGCTGGTCGCCGACCGTGAGCGGCGAGAACCTGTTGGTCGAACTTTCGCTGCCGGCCGGCCAGTACCCGGAGAACTTCAGCCTGAGCATTCCGCAGCTGTCGCATCTGGATATCAGCCCCACCGCCAGCGCGCGCGACATGATGACCATTGCCATTGGCGAGAGCGATTCCTGCCAGAACGATATTGTCTGCCGTGCCAACCCCACGGCCGGCTTCACCAGTGCGGCAAAAGCGGTGGCACGCATGGTGTTCACCACCAGCGAGGGCTCGTTTTACTGCACCGGCACCCTACTCAACAACACCAACTCGCCCAAGCGCAATCTGTTCTGGACTGCGGCGCACTGCATCAGCACGCAGACCGTTGCCAACTCGTTGCAGACATACTGGTTCTACGATGCGGCCAGCTGCAACGGCAACACCGCCAGTTCGCAGGCGACCACATTGACCGGCGGTGCGTTCCTGCGTCACGCCAATACCACCCGTGACACCGCGTTGCTGGAACTGAAGACCGCACCGCCGAGCGGCGCGTTCTACGCGGCATGGAACAGCGCGGCGATCGGCGCCACCGGTACCGCGATTGTCGGCATCCATCACCCAGCCGGCGACGTGAAGAAGTATTCGCTGGGCAGCGTGAATGGGCTGAGCACCTCCATCGACGGCAAGAGCCCGCTGTACCGCGTGGTCTGGAACGATGGCGTGACCGAAGGCGGCTCGTCCGGCTCGGGCCTGTTCACCGTCGCCAGCGGTGGTGCGTACCAGCTGCGCGGCGGCCTGTATGGCGGCTACTCGTTCTGCAGCGCGCAGACCGATCCGGACTACTACTCGCGCTTCTCGGACGTGTATTCCAGCATCTCCACCTACTTCGGCCCGTAAGCGGTTGATGCACGTGGCGGGCGGTGTCTCGCCTGCCACGTGCAACTGCGCTTGGCGTGCGTGCAGCACTTCATCTGCATCGGCTTGATGATGCAGACTTGGCAGCTCGTCCTTCACCTGGATCGGCATGCCCGTTCAACGCAATCGCTCTCTCATCGCCGCACTTGCACTGGCGACCTTGTCGCTACAGGTCACCGCCAGCGCAGCCGGCAAGCCCGCCAATCGCGAAGACGTCAAGGCATACGCGCTGCAGCTGTGCCTGGACAACAACTACGAGCGCAGCGGCAAATATGCTTCCGATCAGCTCCGCGATCGCTCGTATCTGCTGACGACCTATGCGCTGGACAATGCCAAGGCCGGCGCCACCGACCGCCTGCATCGCTATGTCGCCGCGCAGACGGCGGACTTTTATCGCGCCGAAGTGCCGATGAAGGACGAAGCGCGGCGAGGCCCGTTCAACAGGATCTTTGCGCAATGCATGGGCTTCTATCGTTCGCCTGCACTGAGCGAGTTCATTGCGCAAACACTCTGACTTGTCTTGCGTCGTCGCACGCCTGACGGGCTCGCGCTAGTCTGATACGGCGCCAACACACTTACTCCATGCTTCGACAGGAGCCGCAATGCCCGCACCTTCCACACGCCGTTCCCGTCGCGAGGTGCTGCGCATCGCGCTGGCTGCGGGCACGCTGAGCATGGCAAGCCAGCTCGGTGCTGCAATCCGCGGCGGGCAGAAGGATGCAGATTCATCATCGGATCCGCTCTCGCCAGCGCCGTTCCCGGCCAGCGGCAGCGTGCTGGTCCTGCTCGGCACCAAGGGCGGCCCGACGCCCTCACCGCTGCGCGCGGCAGCCGCCAATGCGCTGGTCATCGACGGGCAGCCTTATCTGATCGATTGCGGCAATGGCGTTGCACAGCAACTGGCCAAAGCCGGCATCCGCCTGCCTGCGTTGCGCGACATCTTCCTGACCCATCACCATTCCGATCACAACGCCGACCTGCTCAACGTGGTGTGGCTGGCCTGGGCGAGCGGGCTGCAGACGCCGGTGCATCTGTACGGCCCGCCCGGTATCGCCAAGATGGTCGATGCGTTTGTCGACATGAATGCCATCGATATCGATGCGCGTATTCGTGAGGAAGGCCGCCCACCGTTCAAGCAGCTGATCCAGGTGCACGAGTTCGACCAACCCGGCACGGTGCTGCAGAACGACCAGGTCACCGTCACCGCCACGCTAGTGGATCACTACACGCTCAAGCCTGCATTTGCGTACCGCTTCGCGGCGCGCGACCGCACGGTGGTGTTCTCCGGCGATACGCGCTATCTGCCCGCGTTGGCCGAGTTCGCAAAAGACACCAACATCCTGGTGCATGAGGTGATGTATCTGCCGGCGCTGGAAAAGATGCTCAAGACCAACGATAACGCGCCGACCTTGCTCGACCATCTGCTCAAGAGCCATTCCACCAGCGAGGAAGTGGGCAAGATCGCATCAGCGGCCGGCGCAAAGATGCTCGTGCTCAATCACTTCGTCCCCGGCGGCGACCCGACAATCACCGATGCGATGTGGAGCGAGGGCGCGCGCAAGCACTATGCGGGGCCGATCGTGGTCGGCAAGGATTTGATGCGGCTGTAGCTGGCCAGATGGGCACTACGCCACCACCGGGCTGCGCAGGCCCCACGCGCTTGCGCCAGCTTTGCAGTACGCATCGATAAACGCCTGCTGCGATGGCATCTGTTCCACCGCGCGCTGGATCGGCTGCGCGATGCCGTCCAGCAGGCGATGCAGATCGCGATCGGACACCGCGCGCGCCAGCGGGTGATGCTGCTCGGGCATGAGGCCCTGCCCCATCAACACGTGGGTCCAGGAGTCGACGCGAAACAATTCATCGGCACCTTGCCAGGCATGCGCACGTTCGCGCCAGGCGCGTAGGCGCAAGGCAAGCGATTCGGGCAGTTCCATCTCACGGCATTGGCGCCATAGCGGTTCGTCGCGCTGGGTGGCGTGGTAATGCAGGATGATGAAGTCGCGCACGTGTTCCATTTCGGCGCGGCTGATGTCGTTGAACAGTTGCACCTGCGAGGGTGCGATGCCGTCTGCGGGGAACAAGCTGATCAAGCGCACCACCGCGGCGATGGTGAGATGGATGCTGGTGGATTCCAGCGGTTCGATAAAGCCGCTGGCCAGGCCCAGCGACACCACATTCTTGTTCCAGGCCTTAAGCCGGCGGCCGGTGCGGAACGGCACCAGCCAGGGATCCTTGAGCGCAGGCGCAGCCGCGTCGCGCAGCAGCTTGGCGTGGGCTTCGTCGTCGGAGAGATGGCGGCTGGAAAACACCAGGCCGTTGCCGACACGATGCTGCAGCGGAATATGCCAGCGCCAGCCGGCCTCGTGCGCGATGGCGCGGGTGTACGGCACCGGCGGACCGACGGCTTCTGTCTGCACCGCCACCGCGCGGTCGCACGGCAACCAGTGGTTCCAGTCTTCGTAACCGGTGTGCAACGCCTGCTCGATCAGCAAGCCGCGAAAACCGCTGCAATCGATAAACAGATCGCCATCGAGGACCTGCCCGTCTTCCAGCACCAGCATGGCGACGTCTCCGCTGTCCGGTTGCAGGGTCACTTGCTGGATCTTGCCTTCGATGCGCTTGACGCCAAACGCTTCGCTACGCGCACGCAGAAACTTGGCATACAACGCCGCGTCGAGATGGTAGGCGTAATTGACCGCAGGCTCGCGCAACAGTGCGAAGCGATCCACGCGCGAGGCCACGGTTTCCAGACAGTAATCGCCGAACGTGCCAGGCATGCCACGCCGCTGACTTTCCAGCCAGAGGTGATGGAAGGCGCACACCAGCGTGCTTTGCCCGGTGATACCGAACGGATGGATATAGCGCTCGCCCTGGCGACGCCAATGCTCGAAGGAGATCGACAATTTGAAGGTGCCGGCCACTGCGCGCAGAAACTCCTGCTCGTCGATCTGTAGGAAGCGATGAAAGGTGCGGATCGGCGGCACCGTGGACTCGCCCACGCCCACGGTGCCGATCTGCTCGGACTCGACCAGGGTGATCTCGAGCAGCTCGCGGAACTGGTGCGACAGCGCGCAGGCAGCGATCCAGCCGGCAGTGCCGCCACCGACGATAACGACCTTGCGAATCGGGGCCTGGATCACTGCGCACTCCTGTGGGATGCATTTAGGGCGGTATGGACCATCAGCGGTTGAGCTTGCCGATCAGCATCGCGCGCAGCTGTCGCGCGAGGATCGGGTCGATCGGGCCCAACGCATGTCGCGCCTGTTCGGGCAGGTGTTCGCCAGCACGCTCGGCGGGACCGAAGACGTAGTAATCGAACAATGCGCGCCAGGCGTCTTTTTCGGACGCGGGCCGGTCACGAATCGCCCATAGCGCGTGATACAGCGCAGGCATCGGCGCCGGCAACTGCGCGGGTGCGCTGCTCCACCAGTAGTTGACCAGCACATTGAACGGCTGCAGCGATTGCACGTGGTGCCACCACATGCTGGGAATGAACAACGCATCACCTGGTTCCAGCACGGTGGTGCGCGCATGCGCCAGCGCAGCGGCAAATCGCGGATAACGCTGCAGATCCGGGTTGGCGATATCCACCATGCTCACTACCTGCCCGCCCGGCGTGGGATCCAGCGGACCGGGATACAGGTTGGCCACCTGCTCCGGCGGAAACAGCGTAAAGCGGCGCTGCCCCACTGCGCAGCAGGCCAGGTTGTTGGGCGCGTCGTAATGACACGAAGCGATGACGCGATTGCCGATCCAGATGCTGGGCTGCACGGCGATGCCGCTGGCGGCGAAATCCAGATCGTTGCTTGCACGCAGGTCGGGCAGGTGGTTGTCGACCGGCAACGACGCCAGATAATACGTAGGCGGCTGTGGGTCATCCCGATGCGCGGCGATGGCCTCCAGCAAGGTGCTCAGCGTGCCACGCTGCACATCGAAATTCAGCGCACTGCAGTCGTCGGTGTAAAACGGCCGGCTGGCGATTTCCGGGCCGCCATGGGAATACTGCAAGGCATGTCCGCTGTCGTGCGCGCGCAGCACCGCCATCGCCTCATGGGGGCTGCGCAGCCCGGCTTGCACCAGTGACCAGTCGCGTGCGATGCCACGCACTACCACTGGTTCGGCGGCGGCGCAGAGCGCAGAAAGCGGCAGCGCGTCAGGTCGGCAGTCTGTACGCTCTGCGATGGGCGCAATTGCGGCAGTTGAAGACATGATGGAGGCGCTCACAGCCATACGCTCAAGCATATGCTTCAGCAGCGGGCGCGGCCTGCGTGTGTTGCAGGCGACGTTGTTTCTCTGCCATCAGCCGACGCACGTTATGTAGCGATGCCAGCATCAAGAATGCGCCTTCCAGATAACCGGCCTGATGCAGTTGATGCAGCGCCTGCGCATCGAGCGCGGCAAGCCGCTCGCGGTCGATGGCCAACAGACCTTGCAGATGGGTGGCGTGGTCGGCATCCAGCGTCACGTCCAGCTGCACCGGCTGAATCAGGCCCAGCGTATCGAAGGCGGCCGCCATCGCCTGGCCCGCATCCACGCCGTCGCGAATGCCACGCAGCACACTGATGATGTGCTCCAGATACGGGCTATGACCTCCCTGCGGCAGAAACACCGCCTCGCCTTCGTCGCGGCTGACCCGCGGGTGCTCCAGGTCGACATGGATCACCGGCTCCTGCACCAGGGCACCGTCGATGCGTTGCTCCTGGAAACCGATCAGAAACGGCCCCTTGGCGACGATGCCCGGCAGGTAACTGGCAGTCCAGCGCCCGTCCTGCAGAAACAGATTCTCGTCCTGCGCAAAGCCCAGCAGCGCCACCGACTGATAGCCGCCGGTGGCAGGATCCTTGCGAAAAAACAGCGGGTATTCGCGTTGCAGCTCGGCGAATTCGGTGACGAAGGCCGGCACCAGGCCGAGCGCATCGCCGAACTCGGCGCCAAAGCGCAGGATGACGCGGATGTCGTGATGCACCACGTTGTTGAGCACTGCGTATCGCGTCATCTGAAGCTCCAGCAGTGATCCGCGATGGACGACCGCATTACGGGGGTATGAGTCGATCGTGCGGCACAATGCCGTGCCTGCTGGAGTCGAGCATTGCCAAAAAGCAGGAGGCCGGCAAGCGGCACAGCAGCATTGGTGGCAGGCCTACACAACCAGCGTCGCGGCGATGCCCCAGCCACCATAATGCTGGCGGCAGTTTGCATGTCGGCGATCGCAGCGGGTGCGTCTGGGCATCCAGCCCGGCAGTGCGGTCGCGGCCGCCAGCAGGATCAGTAGCCGCGCAGATATCACGACTTAACTCATCTGCGCGGAGCGGCCAACCGACTCCAGTGCGGTGCCGTCGGAGCGCACGAACGGTGCGCTCTGAGCAGCATGCGCGGGTATTTCCACCCCGCCGCACACCGGCCAGCGCGCACCTGAGGTGCGCGCAGCGGCTTGTCAGTCGCTCTCAAAACGCGTAACGCACACCCAGCGTGTAACGCGGTTGCTGGTCGATCAGGCGGATCATCTGCTTGTCAGAACGCCCGTGCCAACGCACGTCTTCGCCAGTCAGGTTGATCGCCTCAAAGCCCACCGACAGCTGCTTGCTGAAGCTGTAGCTCAGGCTCAGGTCCCACTGCTGGTAGGCCTCGACGTAGTAAGGATTGCGGTTGGCGCCATCCTGGTTCGCCGCGATCAGATACTCGTCACGCCAGTTCCAGGCCAGACGTGCGCTCCAGCCGTACTTTTCGTACATCAGCATGGCGTTGGCGGTGTCGCTCAAACCGAGCAGTGCGAACTGGTCGCGATCGATCACGGTGTTGTCGAAGCCCACATCGCCTTCGACGATGGTGTAGTTGGCGTAGATACCGAAGCCAGTGGTGTCGAAGAAGTACTGCCCGCCCAGTTCCCAGCCATGGATGTTGGCCTTGTTCTGGTTGACCGGCCGCGACACATCGAACTGATACAGCGGGTCGGAGGCATTGCCAACGATGTCGTAGGCATTCTCCAGGGCCAGGCTCTGCGCAGAGCTGCCGTTATAGGCGGCCAATCCACCAGTGGCTGCGGCGTTACGCAACAACGCCATCGCCGCGAACAACGAGGTGTCGTTGGCCGAGCAGGCGCCCGCAACATCGTTGCCGGAAGCGCCAACCTGCGCAGCGCAGGCACCGCTTTGCAGGAAGGCCAGGGCCGATTGCGCATCCGGCCCCGAGGTGGGATCGGTCAGCCCATACAGCGATTCGCGCGACACCGTGTTGCCGATGAAGTTGCTGACGCGCTTGTTCCAAAATGTGGCCGACACATAGCTGGCGTCGGCGAAATACCATTCCAGCGCCAGATCCAGGTTGTCCGATTCCAGCGGATCCAGCGTCGGGCTCTGCGAGCTGCCGGAGGCACGGGTTGAGGGGTTGATCAGGATCGAACCGCTCGGTGTATTCGGCGTCGGCCCGGCAATCAGGTTGTTGTAGGGCGCACGCGCAATGGTCTGGCCAAACGAGGCGCGTCCTTTCAGCTGATCGGTGATGTCGATGCTGAAGTCGAGATTGGGGAGGATGTAGTTGTAGCTGGTCTTTTCGCTGAAGGGCTGCAGCTCGGTGGAGCGCAACAACTGGAAGTCGTTGTTGGCCTGCCAGAGCAATGCAGTGGGCGTGGCCACCTGCGAGGTGGATTCCACATCGGTGCGCTCGTAACGCAAGCCCAGCCGTGTGTTGGTGGTCATGCCGGAGATATCGCCCTTCAGTTCCAGCTGCACGTAGGCGGCGCGGGTCTTCTCTTCCACTTGATTGTCGGCGCTGTAGTTCGGGTTGTAGCGGGTGGTGGCGCCGTACTGGCTGCCACCCCACAGGGCCAGCTGATCGGCATCGCCGCGCCACGCATTGGGCGCCGCACCGTTGGCGTTGAAGTCCTTGAACATGCCGGTAATGCTCACCGGCCGCAGTAACGCCTGCATGCCGGGCTCGTTGCCGGCATTGGCCACACTCCAGTCGCCAAGCGTGGAGTTGGTGTCGCTGGTGAGCCGGTTCATGGTGGTGTTGGCGCTGCTCACGCCGAACTGAAAGCGGCCGTCGTCAAAGTCGAAGGTGCCATCCATGCGCCCTTCCTTGATCTCGGTCACCTGCGATTGATAGTAGATGCGCAACACCTGCGAGCCGAGCTCGGCGGGGGTGAAGTCCGGATTGACCACACCGTTGGTGCCAGCCAGGGAATCGGCAGCGGTGGGATACCAGGTGCGTGCGCCGATCGGCAAGGAATTGTTGAACGACAGCTCCTGCCCCCATTGACCGCCGCAGGACGGGCCGTTGACGCAGTTGTTGGTGCCGGCGAAGCTGAAGTAGGTGGCACTGCCGCCGGTGACCGGGTCGTTGGGCATGCTCTTGGTTTTCGAGTTATGCGCATCGAACGACAACTGGAAGCGGTCGCTCACCTGCCAATCGGCATTGAACCCCAGCGAGCCGAGCGTGTACTTCTGCTCGTTGCGCTGCTGCTCCATGCCAAAGTCCTTGGCACCGTTGGGCACATCGCGCAGATAGATTGGCGTTGCCACCGCCTGGCCGGTATCGAAGGTCAGATCGGTGAAGCTGTTGGCGCGTTGCAACCAGATGCCCTGCTCGCCGCGCTCTTCGCGGATTTCATTGGACGAATAGGTGTAATCCAGGGTCAAGGTCAGGCTGTCGCTGGGTGCGAACTGCACCACTGCCTGGCCGTTGGTGCGCTCGCGCTGGAAGTCGGCAAACGCGTAGCGCAGGTCGTTGGGCATGCCGTACAACTGCCCGATCGCCGGTGCGTTGGTCACCACCGCATCGGGGCGCAGCGCCGGGTCGGTCCCGGTCCAGCGCTGGATGTTCCAGGTGTTTTCGGTGGCCTGCACCGAGCCGCCATGGCGCTTTTGATAACTGCCGCTCAAGCCGATCCCGAAGGTCTTGTCGGGATTGGTATAGCTGAAAATGCCCGACACTTCCGGGGTGAGCGAATCGCCGAACGGCTGCGAACGGTCGGACACCATCTTGGCGCCGGCATTGGCCACCACACCCTCATGATTGAACGGCTTGTCGGTCTGGATATTGATGGTGGCGCCGATACCGCCGCTGGGCGCGGTGGCGCGGCTGGTCTTGTAGACCTCGATCCCGGTGATGGCTTCGGAGGCGAGCTGGGCGAAGTTGAAGGCGCGCGTGCCCACATCCACGCCGCCGATCGGCGTCTGCCCCGGCGCGCCGAATGCGTCGGCACCGGGGATCAGCCGGCCGTTGAGCGTGACCGTATTGAACTGCGGGCCGAAGCCGCGCGCGGTGACCTGCGCGCCTTCGCCATCGCGGCGTTCGATCGAGATACCGGTGATGCGTTGCAACGACTCGGCCAGATTGGTATCGGGAAATTTGCCGATGTCTTCGGCGCTGATCGCATCCACCACACCGGCGGCATCGCGCTTGATGCCCATCGATTGATCCAGGCTGCTGCGAATGCCGGTCACGTTGACCGCATCGAGCGTGGTGGCGGTTTGCGCGCTGGATTGCGGCGGCGGCACTGGCGGCGCGGGAACGTCCTGCGCAAAGGCCGGATTGATGACCAACAGGCCACCGACGAAGGTGAACATGGCCTTGGACTTGAAATTGCTCAACGTACGACGCATCGATCTATCCTCGGGTTTGGAGTCCAACACCCACGGCCGTAGTCGCGGAATGCGACGCGGCGATTGTCTGGCCACGCGCCTTGCATGGCACGCGACATACCTTCCGTTGCAGAACGTCATCTGATCCCCCGCATCGAACCAACGGCGGATCCCCCTGATGCCAACCGTGCGCGTGCCACGTCCATGACGGACGCTGCCTACGACGATCTGTACAGCACGTGCGACTGCCTTCCCTACCCTTGGATCTATTGCCGCCGCAGCCCCTGTGCGCCACGGCTTTCAATCGGCTGCTACCGCTCCATGAAGCGTGATAGCGCTACCACGCGGCGCAGACTAGTCATGCGTGTCGGTGCTTGTCACCCTGCGTTGCAACAAACACGCGGTGACACATCCAGGCACTCAACAACACGCGCGCTTGAGCCCGTACGGCATACGCAGACCTGCCGTGGCTGTAAGCGTTATCAGCAGCGACTGCAGTGATTGCGCTTTGGTATTGGCGCTTCAGGCCGGGGCGATGATCGCCACAACGCCGCTGTCAAAAGTTGCGCAAAGTGTTATTGCGATCGCACTACGCAAGCGCGGCACAACGGCGCTGGTGACGCTGCAAGGCAACACCATCGCGCAACCATGCGAGCACATCCGCTACAGCAACGCGCGGCTTCGATGGCCATGCAAGCAGATACAAAAAACGGCGCAATCGCTGAAATCGATTGCGCCGTTATTGGGCATGCCGCTGTCGTGTGCTGCACTTCGCGCATCCGCGCCATTGCAGCGCGGACGATTGCATCGGCTAGCCGATCACGTCCAACTGGTTGTCGCCCCGCTGTGCATCGGGCAACACGTGATCCGGATCCAGTCTCACATGCAGCACTTTCTGCGTGGTCGGCAGCGTCAGCGTGGGCGCGGTGTTTTGCAGCCAGGTTTCCACCGGCACGCGACGATCGAGGTGGCTGCCGTCGGCCAGCTCCACGCGCACGGTGGCCGGCATCACCAGTTTCTGGCTGCTGCGCAGTGTGAGTTGTACGCCCTTGGCAGGATCGTGATCCACGTAATGCGCCTCGCTGATGCCCATATCCAGCTGCCAGTTGTTGAGATACCAACCGCGCCACCACCAGGCCAGATCTTCGCCGCTCTCGCTTTCCATCAGCCGGAAGAAATCCGACGGCGTGGGATGTTTGTAGGCCCAGGTGGCGATGTACTTGCGAAAAGCCGGATCGAACCGTTCCGGCCCCAGGATCTGCTCGCGCAACAGCACCAACCCCAACGCACCTTTGAAGTAGGTCAAGGAATGGCGGTAGGTCTCGCTGGTGGAATCGGCGTTGTCCATCAGCGTTGGCGCGCTGGTGTCGGCCAGCAACGGCAGGATTTCATCGACCGGGTTGCCACCCTTGGGCGCATATTCCGAATCGCGCTTGGGTGCGTATTCGCCCTTGTTGAAGGCATCCGATGCATACACGTCGATAAAGGTGTTGAAGCCTTCGTCCATGAACGCATGCCGGCGTTCGTTGGAGCCGACGATCATCGGGAACCAGGTATGGCCGATCTCGTGCGCGGTGATCCAGAACAGCTCCTTGCCGCTGTCTTCGAAGCCATCGAAGACGATGCCGGGATATTCCATGCCCGCGCCATAGCCGCCCAGATTGATCGCGGCCGGCCACGGATACGGGTACCACTGCGAGAAATGTTCGATCGCGCCCTTGACGTATTCGGTGGAGCGGTTCCACTTGTCCGCGCCCACGCCTTCCAGCGGATACACCGACATCGCCAGCGACTGCTTGCCTCCCGGCAGCTTGATGCGTGCGGCATCCCAAACGAACGCAGGCGATGCGGCAAACGCCACGTCACGGGTGTTGTCCATATGGAAGCGCCAGGTCTGCGTGCCCTTGCCCGTCGGCTTGGCCGCACGTGCAGTCACCTCGGCAGGCGTGCGGATCAGCACCGTGCGATCGCTGCCGCGTGCCTGTTCCAGGCGTTGCTGCTCGGTGCGGCTGAGCACCTCGGCCGGATTGGTCAGCGCGCCGGAGCCGGCGACCAGAAAGCCCTCCGGCACGGTCACAGCGTAGTCGAAATCGCCGTACTCCAGATAGAACTCCGAGCCCAGATACGGCTGCGTGTCCCAGCCGCGCAGATCGTCGTACACCGCCATGCGCGGATACCACTGCGCAATCTCGTAGATCTCGCCTTGCTTGCTGGCACTGAACGCGGTACGCCCGCCCCAGGTACCGGGAATCGTGTAGCGGTAGCGGATATACACGGTCAGCGCCTTGCCCTGCCCAGCCAGCGGCTGCGGCAGGTCCACACGCAGACGGGTGTCGTCGACGACGAAGTGTGCCGGCTGGCGGCGCCCGCCATCGTCGATCTCAATGCCGGCGATCTGCATGCCGTCGGTGAACTGGGTGCGGCGCGATGGCCGGCTGGCGGCAGCGCGCGCATCGGCGCGATAGATGTTTTGATCCAGTTGCAGCCACAGCACGTCCAGCGTGTCGGGGCTGCGGTTGGTGTAACGGATCGCCGCCTCGCCGGTGAGCGTGTGGGTCGCCGGGTCGATGCTGGCCGTCAGGTCGTAATCCGCACGGTTCTGCCAGAACAGCGGGCCGGGTACGCCGCTGCCGCTGCGGTAGGCGTTGGGCGCATCGGGCAGTTGCAGTGGCGCGAACAAGGCCAGCGGATCGAAACGGCTGGCCGGAGCGGGTGCTGCGGTTGCGGAACTGGCTGGTGCGGGAGCGGCAAGTGCGGGCGCGGCAACGCACGCCAGTGACAGTGCAACGGTAAGCGATCGGCGCACGGTGGGGGTCATGCAAAATCCTGCGGCGTGGGGGACTCCCATCCTACGGCGCGCCTCGCCGCGCGCGGGAATGCCATTGGTCCCGGATGGCGCTACACGATTCCGCGGCTGGTCTGGTGATTGGCTGCAGGGCCCTTGCCCGCCCACCATCGCGGGACACGCCGCAAGTACGTCCA
>NZ_JBWWVR010000016.1:0-113390 GCF_056675575.1 Xanthomonas sp. NCPPB 3959 | reverse complement strand
CCTACACGGACGTACTTGCGGCGTGTCCCGCGATGGTGGGCGGGCAAGGGCCCTGCAGCCAGGCAGAGAGTGTCCGCTTTACGACTGATCTATCCGCACTGTCCAATCATTTCGACATACTGTGATTTGAGTCGTCGCGGCTTATAGATGCAGTCAAGAAGCTCATGTCAAACGCCTGGTAGGTCGAGGGCGCGGTGCCCTCACCGCTCGCGGGACACGCCGTGAATCCGTCCGTGGAGGCTCGGTGGCGGCATCCATGCCGCCACACGGTCCCGCAATCGGTGAGGGCACCGCACCAGAATGTTGGTCGGTCGCTGGGTAAAAAGCTGCGCGTCTCGCAGGTTGCGTGGACTTGCAGGTGCGGGTCGCAGAGCACGATAGCTCGCTAATTAAAAGAACGTCATGCATGGCTTGCAACCGTGCACACCGACTATCTCGACTGGTCCTTGCCCGCCCACCGTCGCGGGACCTTACGCGGCATGGATGCCGCGTAAGAGCCTACAGGGACGTACTTGCGGCGTGTCCCGCGATGGTGGGCGGGCAAGGGCCCTGCAGCCAAGCCACAGATCGTCCGCTCTGCAATCTACGCACTCATCGCGTCCAATCTTTCAAGACAACCAAGATCTCACGATCTCGAAATGGCTGAAGAACGGCACGAGCAATGGGCAGATGGATGTGGATGGCGCACTCAATAGCGGTATCTACGCGTGGTATATGCGCACTGAGTACAGCGGCACCCGCTGATGGCCGCGAAGTGGGTTTTGTCAGCCGTTACTAGCGAGCAGCGCGTTTGGCCTGCCGCGCACTCGCCAACGATTCGGCCACGGCGATTTTTTCGGCGACCGCTTTCTGCATCGCCGAGCCGGTGTCCAGCAGGTCATGCAAATGGCGCCAGTGTTCGGTGGCGGCGCTGTAGTCCTGCTGCTGGAAGTCGCTGATGCCGAGCAACCACAGGGCGCGTTGATGATCCGGCTCGCGTGCGATCACCTGTTGCAGGCGCGTGCGCGATGTGGCGTCGATGGCGAAATCGCTGCGCGTACCCATGTCTGCCGCGATCCAGCCGACAATGGCGGCGCTGTTGTCGGGGGCGAGCTTGAGTGCTTGCGCATAGGCATCGCGCGCGTCGGCCGAACGGTTTTCCTGCTCGTGCGCCTTGGCCTGCTGCATCCAGGCGTCCAGCGCCTGCAGTTGTGCTTCTTCAGCCGGACTGATGGCTGGTGTTTGTGCTTGCGTGCTGCCGGCAGCAGTCGCCTCAGGCGTCGCCTGCGCTGTCTGTTGCGCTGGCCTAGCGTACACGCGCGTTGCGATGGCGTCGGGCGCACCGACCAGGCGATACAGGCCGGCGGTGGCGATCGGCAAGCCGAGCACCAGCACAATCGGTAGCGCATAGCGTGTGCTGCGATTGCGTGTTGGCCGGCGCAGCAGCGGTACCAGCAACAACAGCAGCGCGATCACCACCAACGCCGCGCTTATCAAATAGAAACCGGTCATCACCACTCTTCCTCAGCTTGCGGTGCCACCGGTGTCCCGGCACGCGCACGTTTGCGCACGGTGTGGATCACCACGCCTGCACCGGCACCCAGCATCAGCAGCGGGCCGAACCACAGCAGCCAGGTGCCGCGTTTGACTGGCGGGTCGTACAGCACGAAATCCGAATAGCGCTCGACCATGTACTGCTTGATCTGCGCGTCGCTGTGGCCGGCCTGGATCTGCGCGAACACCTGATGGCGCAGATCGCGTGCGAGCGCGGCGTTGGAGTCGGCCAGGTTTTCGTTCTGGCACACCAGGCAGCGCAGTTGTGCGGTCAGACGCTGGTAACGCGCTTCCTCGCTGCGGTTCTTGAACGGCAGCGGGTCCACTGCTTGCGCCGCCAGCGGCGGTGCAAGCAGCACGCCAAGCAGCAACACCAGCAGCAAGCGCAGTTGCCGGCCTTGCAGACGCCAGTGCCAGCGCCACCAGGGGCGAGCCGGCATCACTGCGCGCCCTTGGGCAGCGCGGCGATGGCCGGCAGCAGTGTGTCGTTGATGACATCGGGTGTGAGCACGCCGATGTGCTTGTAGCGGATCACGCCTTGCGCATCGATCAGAAACGTTTCCGGCGCGCCGTAAACGCCGAAATCGATCGCGGTCTGGCCGGCTTCGTCGGCGATCACTAAGGCATACGGGTTGCCGTATTGCGCGAGCCAGGCGGTGGCATCGGCGGGTGCATCTTTATAGTTGTAGCCGATCAGCGGCACGCCGAGCCGGTTGGCCTGCGCCATCAATACCGGATGTTCGTGCACGCATTCGGCGCACCAGCTGCCGAACACGTTGAGCACATACGGCTTGCCTAGCAGCTGGTCGCGGCTGACCTGTTGTTCGGGTTGATCCAGCCTTGGCAGCGAGAACGCTGGCGCTTGTTTGCCGATCAACGGTGAGGGCACATCGCGCGGGTTGTGCTGCATCGTCCAATAGATGCCGAAGCCGAACAGCGCCGCCAGCAACAGGAAACCCAGCAAGGGCAGCAGACGGTTCATGCGGGCGATTCCTGCGCAGTGACGATGGCATCGTGTGCCGGCGAGGTGGCCGCCTTGCCGGCGACGGCTGGCGCACGAAAACGGCGCGCGCAGGCGCTGACAAAACCGCCCAGCATCATCAGCAGGCCGCCGGCCCATATCCAGCGGATGAAGGGTTTGTAGTACAGCCGCAGCGTCCAGTCGTATTCGATGTGTTGATCGTCCAGCGGCTCGCCTAGTGCGACGTACAGATCGCGGGTGATGCCGGGGTCGATCGCCGATTCGGTCTGAATGCGCTCGCTGCTGTACAGACGTTTTTGCGGATGCAGCAGCGCGATCACCTTGCCATCGCGACTGACCTGCACGCTGCCTTGTTCGGCCTTCCAGTTCGGCCCATCGATCATTTGCACGCCGTCGAAGCGGAACGCGTAGCCGGCGATCTCCGCGCTCTGGCCGGGCGACAGCCGCACATCGCGTTCGACCGACAGGCTGTCGGACACCAGCACGCCGGCAACGAATACCGCCACGCCGGCATGCGCGAGCAACATGCCGGCCATTTCAGCCGGAAAGCGCCGCCCGCGCGGCATTTCGCGCCAGCGCTTGTGCATGTACAGCGCGGTGCCGGCAGCCACCCAAGCAGCAACGCCGATGCCGGCAATCGCCTTGATCTGGCCATCGGCGAAGAGGCTGCCGACCAACGCACACGCAATCGCGGCGATGCCGGCGCGCGTGCCAAGTGCCTTCAACGGTGCTGCCTCGGCCTTGCCCCAGCGCAGGTAAGGGCCGAACGGTAGCAACAGCACCACAGGCAACATCAGCAACGGGAACAACAGGCCGAAATACGGTGGCCCCACCGAGACCTTGCCCAGTCCGAACGCGTCGGCGATCAGCGGGAACAAGGTGCCCAGCAACACCATCGCGGCGGCCACGGTGAGCAGCAGATTGCCGATCAAAATGGCCGTCTCGCGCGAGGCGGCGGCGAACGGTTTGCCGCTGGCGATCTTCGGCGCGCGCAAGGCGTACAGCAGCAGCGAGCCGCCGACCACGGCCACCAGGAAAATGAGGATGTACAGGCCGCGGCGCGGATCGGCGGCAAACGCATGCACCGAGGTGAGCACGCCCGAGCGCACCAGGAAGGTGCCCAGCAACGACAGCGAGAACGCCAGGATCGACAGCAGAATCGTCCAAGCACGCAAGCTGCCGCGTTTTTCGGTGACCGCCTGGGTGTGGATCAGGGCGGTGCCGACCAGCCACGGCATGAAACTGGCGTTTTCCACCGGGTCCCAGAACCACCAACCGCCCCAGCCCAGTTCCGCGTACGCCCACCAGCTGCCGGCGACGATGCCGGCGGTGAGGCAGGCCCAGGCCACGTTGGTCCACGGCCGCGCCCAGCGCACCCAGGCCTGTTCCAGCTCGCCGCCCAGCAAGGCCGCCACCGCAAACGCGAACGCCACCGAGAAGCCGACATAACCGGTGTACAGCACCGGCGGGTGGAAGGTCATGCCCGGGTCCTGCAGCACCGGATTGAGCTCGTTGCCATCCAGGGGAATCGGCGACAGCCGCCCGAACGGATTTGAGGTCAGCAGGATGAAGGCCAGAAAGCCCACCGATACCAGCCCCAGCACCGCCAGCACGCGGGCGGCGAAATGCTGCGGCAGATGCCGGCTGAAGGCGGCCAGCAACACCGTCCATGTTGCAAGGATGGCGATCCACAGCAGCAGCGAGCCTTCGTGCGCGCCCCATACCGCGGCAAAGCGGTAGTACCAGGGCAGGGCGATATTGGCGTTGGCAGCGACATAGGCCACCGAAAAATCCAGCGACAGCAGCGACCAGGCGAGCAGGCCGAACGCCATCCATACGAACACTGCCTGGCCTACCGCTGCCGGCCGTGCAATGCCCATCAAGGCGGAGTTGCCACGCCAGGCACCGATCAGCGGCAAGACGCCCTGGGCAAGCGACAACAGCAGCGCCAGGATCAGTGCGATCTGGCCGAGTTCAGGCGTCATGGGCAAATCGCATCGTGCAACCAAGGAAGATCATGGAAGTGGTGGAAAGCGGTGCGCGCGGCATCAACGCGGCGCCGACAGCGGCACCGCGGCGGCAGGAATCGGCTTGCCGACATGGCCTTCGGCCATCGCGTCTTTGAGTTCCTTGGGCATATAGGTTTCGTCGTGCTTGGCCAACACTTCGTTGGCGACAAAGCGCCCGCCTTGCATGCGTCCGTTGGCGATTACCGATTGGTTGTCGCGAAACAGATCCGGAAGGATTCCGGTGTATTCGACCTGCGTTGCGGCGTGCTTGTCGATCACGGTGAAGTTGACTTTCAGACTATCGGTTGCGCGCTGGATCGAGCCGGCCTTGACCATGCCGCCGAGGCGAAATTGCTGATAACTGGCCGCCTCGCCGGCGTGCACCTGGCTGGGCGTGAACAGATAGCTCATGTTCCGCTGCAGCGCGAGCACGATCAGCGTCACCGCCAATGCGGCAGCGGCGATGACGCCGATCACCAGCCAAAGGCGTTGCTTGCGTGTTGCATTCATGGCGCGTCCCGCTCCAGCGCGGGAACTGGCTGATCGCGTGCACGTCGCGGTGTCTGTCGTTGCAGCTGGCCACGCAATTCGCGTGGCAGGCGGCGTCGACGTAACCACGGCGCTGCCAGATCGGCCAGCAACACCAGCACGAACAACGCGTACGCGGTCCACACGTAGTGGCCGTAACCGCCCATCGCCAGAAAGGTGTTCATGCGGTGCGCTCCGTCAACACGATGCGGCGTGCCCAGTCCTTGCCGCTTTCCAGTGCGAGCAGGTCCACTCGCACGCGGCCGAACAGACTGGCCAGGTAATAAAACTTGGTGGCCAGCATCATCGTCAGCAGCGGCCACAGCATGTCGGCGCCCATCTTGGAGGGGCCCAGCAGGCGCACGGTGGAGCCTTGATGCAGCGTGTTCCACCACACCACCGAGTAATGCACGATCGGCAGATTCACCAGGCCCACCAATGCAAGCAAGCCGGCCGCACGCATCGCCTGACGGCGATCTTCCACCGCGTGATACAGGCCGAGCACACCCAGATACAAGAACAGCAGCAGCAACTCCGAGGTGAGCCGTGCATCCCAGGTCCACCAGGTGCCCCACATCGGCTTGCCCCACAGCGAGCCGGTGCACAAGGTGATGAAGGTAAAGGCCGCGCCGATCGGCGCCGAGGCCATGGTCACCACTTCGGCCAGCTTGATCCGCCACACCAGCGCAATAAACGCGGACACGCCCATTGCCGCGTAGATGAAAAGACTCATCCAGGCGCTGGGCACGTGGATGAAGATGATGCGGTAGGCGTCGTGCTGCTGGTAATCCGGTGGCGCCAGCACCAGCCCGCCGTAAGCGGCCACCGCGCCGAGCAGCAGCGCCAGCGCCAGCGCCCACGGGCGCACGATGCCGGCGACGCGGTAGAACGTGGGCGGCGAACTGAGTTTATGCAGCCACAAGGGAATCCACTTGGCCATGCCGGTGTCGTCAGTTGGAATGTTTGGCGTGCGAAGCCAGCGCGTCGACCGCAGCGCCGGCGTTGACCTGCAGCTGGCCGTCGGACATCTTGCTGGTGCGCTGCATCAGTTCGCGCAAGGCGGTCGCGTCCATCGACGGCGACATCGACAACAGCAACGCGGCCATGCCGCTGACATGCGCGGTGGCCATCGACGAGCCGGAGGTGAAGTCGTAGCGGCCATTGGGCTGGGTGGTGAGGATGTCCTTGCCGGGCGCGCTCAGCACACCGGGCATCGCGGCGGTGGCGCTACTGCTGCGCACCACCAGCACGCCGGGCACATCGTTGGGAAAGCCATCCATGCGCCCGTTCGGCGGCATTGCGGCCACCACGATGCGGCCCTGTTGCACCAGATGCAGCAGCATCTTGCTCAACAGCGGGTCGGCCGGGCCGCCCAGGCTCAGATTGATCACGCGCGCGGAGCTGTTGTTGATCGCCGCCAGCGCCTTGGCCAGGGTGAAGGTGTTGCAGCGGGCGGTGGCACCGACGGTCGGTGCATACCAGCACGCCTTGTAGATGCTCAGCATGGCCTTGGGCGCCATGCCGACAATGCCTTGATGGTTGTTGCTGCCGGCAGCAATGATGCCGGCCACTTCGGTGCCGTGCGAATCGCTGCTGGTGGCGAGCGCGGTGTCGTCGACCAGATCGTGCACGTCGCGGATGCGCGACTTCAGATCGGGGTGAGCGGTGTCCACGCCGGTGTCGACCACCGCCACCACCACGCCGCGGCCCTGGGTGACGGTCTGCGCGCTGGCCGCATCGGTGGTGATGAAGCCGCGTTGCATGTCCACGTATGGGTCGTTATAGCCGGACAGCGAGGTGGTCTTTTCCGATGCATCGGCGGAGAACACCGAGAAATCCTGCACCGGCTGCACCAGCTCCACGCCTTCGTCGTCGGCCAGCGCGCTGACCAGCTCGTCGCGCGATACGCCAGCCGGCGGCTGCAGCACGGCGCAATACAGGCCCAGCGAGGTGATCGGCCAGCCGGAGACTTCGCGCAGCTTGTAGCGCTGCTTGATGGCTTCCATGCGCACGGCGGCTTTCTGGCCGGCGCCGTAATAGCTGGAGGCGTAGCCGATCAGGCTGGAGCCGGCGCGTGCCGGCGGCGCGGTGAGCGGGTTGGCCACCGCCAGCAGGATGTCGCGGCTGCTATCGGGCGTATGCGCATCGGCCTGCGCCGGCGCGGTACTGGTGCCGACAGCTTGCGCAGCATGCTGGGGCGTGTCCTGGGCATGCACGCAGGTGCAGCTGCCAAGGCCGATGAAGCCGGCGATCAAGCCGATAACGTAGAAGCGGCTCATGGTGCCGACACGATCTCGGCCAGGCGGATACGCGGGTTCGCACGCAGCTGCTGCACGGTGTGCTGCGGCTGGGCAGGCGGCTGCGGTGCGACAGGCACCACGGTGTAGGCGCCCATTTCATTGGGGCCGCCGACCACCTGCAACTGCTGCGCATGCAGCAGGCTGTCCCAGTCGGCCACGGTCATCCTGGCGTCGGGCACCACGCGGATGGCACCTTGCGGGACCGGCAAGGCGGTGGCGCTGCTGAGCGTGCGGTAGTCGTGCGAGGGCGCGGGCGCGGCCAGCTTGACGCCCATGACGCCAAGACCAATGGCCTGCACCAGGGCGGCGGCGGCCAGGGCGCGCACCGTCCAGTTGCCGGAGCGGCGTGCTGCCGGCACCGGTGCCGCCGGCGCGGTGTGCTGTTCCGGCGCATCCAGGCGGCCGAGCAGGCGCAGCAGGCCTGCGTTGGCGTCCAGCTTGACCGCCGACGGCAGTGCAAGCGCTTGCCGCAGACGATTCTGCTGGGCGAATTCGGCGCTGCACGAGGCACATTTGGCCACGTGCGCGATCAGCCAGGTGTTCTCTTCCTCGGTGGCACTGTCCAGCAATACTGCGGGCATCAGTTCCCAGGCGTGCGAGCATTCCTTGCCAGGCGCGATGAAAAACGTCTTCATTGCATGGTCTCCGTGTAAGGGGCGCCGCCGGCCAGGCCGGGCAGCACATTGCGTAATTTGACCCGCGCATGGAACAGCCGGGCTTTGATGGTGCCGACCGGGCACTGCATGATTTCGGCGACTTCTTCGAGCTTGTGGCCAACGCCATAGACCAGTTCGATCACCATGCGCTGGTCCGGCGAGAGCCGTTGCATGCCCTTGTCGAGCCAGTCGCGCAGCTCGCGGTCGTCGTTGTCGTCGGCGCTGGGGGCGTGGTCTTCCACCACGGCGGTGTCGTCGATGGCCTCGCCGTCATGCTGGCGCAGGCATTTGAGCCCGCAGCGATAGGCGATGCCCATGATCCAGGTCGACACCTGCGAATCGCCGCGGAAGTCGCCGGCTTTCTGCCAGGCGATCCAGAAGCAGTCATTGATGGCTTCCTCGATGATGTCCGGGCGGCGGGTCAGCCGCGACAGGAACCGGCACAGCCGGCCGTGGTAGCTGGTGTACATGGTCGCCAGGGCGGCACGATCGCCCGCAGCCATGCGCCGCAGCAGCATGCGGTCGGTGGCATCACCCAGGGTGTCGGAATCATTCATCGAGGCAGGCACGGCAGAAGACGTAGGTCAGTGCCCGCACAGGGGCAAAAGGTTGCAGCTGGATCAGAACGTGGTGGAGACCGTGCCCAGCCAGGGCGTTTCGCCCGGGCCGCCCTGCAGGCGTGGGGTGTTGCTGCTGGTGACGATGCGTTCCAGTTTCAGCGTCCATCGTGCCCGGCTCCACTTCAGGCCCAATTGCCCGTACTGATAGCGGCCGGATTCGGCAGCGCCGTAGGCCATCGCCGGAAAGCGCGAAGAACCGGCGCCGACCAACAGGCTGAAGTCGTTTTGCAGCGGGATATTGGCGGTGACGTCGATGGCCACATTCCACGGCGATTGGTCGGCGCGGGGAAAGTTGAACACCGACACCGAAAAGGTCAGCACGTCGCGGTAGGACCAGGCCAGACTGGCTTCCTGGCGGTCGAAGGTGCGTGTGGCCTGGTTGGTCGGGTAGCCGTAGTAGAGCAGGCTTGCCTGCATCTGCCAGCGGTCGTCCAGCATCCAGGCGCGTGCGGCTTGGGCGGTGACTGCCACCGGCTTGCTCAGCGAGGGCGATTGCAGCGCGACCGAAGTGGAGACCGACCAGCCGGGCGAGGGCAGCCAATAACCGGCCGCCTGCAGCGTGGCCTTGTTGGGCGCGATCGAGATGCCCCGGTCGATCAGCTGCGAGGTCAGCGCCACCGCGCCGCCGACATTGGCGGCCACGGCGCCGGGGCTGATGACCAGGGCCAGCAGCAGGCAGTGGCGCAACGTGGAGTTGCGCCGGCGCACGTGCGGGCACAGGCAAGGCGGGTTGGCGCTGGCCGTTGTGCAGTGCCGCCGCCGCATGTTCAGGCATGGCCTGTCCCACGGCTGCCCGCCGCAGGCGCAATGGCGTCGCGTTCGGAAGGGGGACGACCTGGCAGGCGAGACAGGGGGCAACGGATGAGCGTCTACGGTGAGCGGGGCGCAATAGTGCCTGATTGCGTCGGGCAGACCGCCGCGGGCACGACGGTTCCGTTCATATACGCGAAGGAATCGCGGCCGGCAACGCGGCCGGCGCGACGCCCGAAGCGCAGCGCGCCCCGGTTGCCGGCTGGCAGGGGTGACTGCCGACCGGTCAAGCAACGGTCAGTGCAGCGTGTTGAGGTAGGCGATCAGCGCGTCTAGCTCTTTCTGATCCTCCAGGCCTTCGTACTTCATCTTGGTCCCCGGCAGGGCCTTGGACGAGGATTGCGACAGATAGGTCTTGAGCTGGGCGGGCGTCCACTGCCACTTGCTGCCCTTGAGTGCATCTGAGTAATTGCTGTAGTCCGCCAGGCTGGCGGCCGGGCGCCCGGCCACGCCGAACATGGACGGGCCTTTCTTGTTCTTGCCCTGGGCCGCGCTGTGGCATTCGGCGCATTCGGTCATGAACACGCCTTTGCCATCGGCCGCGCGCGCGGCCGGGGCAAGCAGTGCGCCGGCCATCAACAGGCCGGCCAGCGGGGCGCACAACAAGGTTTTGTGGAGTGACTTCATGGGGGTCCTTACGCGTGCGGGGGAATCAAAACGAGACATTGACCGACAACGAGAAGGTGTCGAGATCGCGCGGGTTGGTGATTGGATTGCCGCCACCGAACACGTTGGTGGTGCTGCCGTTGAACTTGTCGAAGCGGAACCAGGTGGCCGCGAAACGCACGTTGGCGTTGGTGGTGTAGGTGCCTTCCTTACCGAACGGGGTCCAGTACAGCAGGATCAGATTGGCGGTGGTGTCGGGGATGCCGTAGGGCTGATAACGCGCCACATCGAACGAGCCGCTGTTGATCAGATGCGCTGCCAGCACGCCGTAGGTCTGCTTGAACGCGTAGTTCATGCTGATGTTCTGGTCGCGCACGCTGCCGCGGTCGCGCGGCGACATGCTCGGGTCGGTCGGCTGCAGCGGGCTGCCGTACTTGCGGCGCTCGTAGATGTTGACGTAGGCCAGCGACAACACGTGCTCGCGGGTGCCGAGGAACTGATAGGTCAGGTCGTAACCCAGATCGGTGAAGTCATCGGTGGGACCGCCGCTGCGCAGGCGTTGGCGACGGGTGGTCATCGCGGTGAGGCCGGCCGAGAAGAACTGCCGCTTCATGTCCTTCATATAGGCAAAGCGCGCATAGCCGGTGTCGCTGAGCTTGCCCGGGTCGTTGTTGGGGTTCCAGCCCAGGTGGTCCTGCGCATCGGCGGACAATGCGCTGTAGCTGCCGACTTCGCCGTACCAATTGCGGTCGAACAAGCCGTACACGCTGGCGCCGATCACGCGGTTGGAGAGCGCCGACGAACTCAGCATGCTGGCCGAACCTGCATTGGAGACCGGGCTCAGGGTCGATGCATTGGGCAGCACCTGGATCGGATCGGACACGCCGGGGTTGTTGTTGACGCTGACGCCGACCATGGCGTCCTTGCCGGCCAGCTGGAACGGCTTGCTGACAAAGCGCAGATCCACATCGTCCAACTGAGTGTTGAAGGTGTCGTTGCCGCCGTTGTTGGAGCGGATCTTGGAGTAACCGCCGATGTGGTCGTTGACCCGGCCGGCCAGATACAGATCGGCTTCGTTGATGCGTGCGCTGCTGTCGCCGCGGCTGGGATTGCTCCGCGTCCAGGTGACCTGGCCGGAGACCGGAATCTTGGTGCCGTTGCCATCGGTATCGGTGAAGCCGCCGAGCTTGAAGCGCATGCCATACGGCGTGAGCGAGGGGCCATAGGAGCCGATATGGCAATCCGCGCATGAAGAGCCGGTCTGGCGCGCGAACGAAGGGATCGCCTGCGCCTGCGTGCTGGCCAGCAGCAACAACGGGCCGGACACGCACAACAAGGACGTCAGGGAGGCGGTGCGCGTGGCGGCAACGCGACGCGGGGCGGGCTGGGGAGTAGGCATGGAAAGTCCTTGTTCGACGGTGCGGGGTTCGGCGCTGCGGGAGCGGGGGAGGGCTGGCAACTCGGGGGAATTCATCGGGCTTTTTTCGGCAGCACGCGATGCAACACGCCATCGCCGAGCACCAGGTGATGCCAGAGCGCGGCGCCGATGTGCAGGATCACCAGGGCCAGCAAGACCCAGGCGGCATTCAAGTGCCAGGTGCCGAGGGTGTCGGCCAGATCTTCGTCCGGCGCGACCAGATTCGGCAGCGTCAATCCGAACAGGTAGACCGGTTTGGCATAGGCGTTGCTCAACGACCAGCCGATCAGCGGCAACGCGACCATCAGGCCGTACAGCGCGAAATGGGTGGCGCCTGCAGCCAGCCGCATCAGCAACGGCGACGGCGGGCCGGGCGGCAGCTTGCGCAGGCGGATGCGCAAGCCCACGCGCAGGACGAAGAGAAAGAGCACCATCAAACCGAAGTGGCGATGGCCTTCCATCAGCCACTGACGCAATGCGCGTCCTTCCAGCTCGGCGCGCAGCAAAATCAGGGTGGCGGCCATGGCCAGGCACAGCACCGTCAGCCAGTGCAGCACGCGCATCGATTTGGGAAGTGGAATGACCTGCGCTGTGGGTGGCGCCTGTTGCGGCAGCACAGTGGCGCTGTCGGTGGCGGCGGTGTCGGGCGCCTGGGGGGATGAACGCATTTGGTCGGTGTGCTCCGGTGCTGGTCGTTGGTTCCGGCAGTGCGTCGTGCGCTGCCAGGCCTGGCTCCCCACGCCGGCCGATCTGCGGCCAGGTGAACGTGCACCGATATGTGCGGCGATGCCGGCAAAAGGTTGCATCGCCCTGTGGGCATTACGCTGCAATCCGTGCATATCCACGTCTGCTGCGTCTGCAACTGCGCTTGCGCGCACATGGATTCGCAGTGCCGTGACGTGGTGCAACCTTTGGCGCATCCCGGTGCACTCAGGCATGTCGCACTACGTGCAGTCAGCGGTTACGCCCCCGAATCATGGCCATCGAACGCATCCAGTTGCACACCCACGGTGACGATCGCGGTCTGCTCATCTCGTTGGAGCAGCAGCGCAACGTCCCGTTCGAGATACGGCGCGTGTATTACCTGTTCGGCACCCGCGACGGCGTGCACCGCGGCCAGCATGCGCACCGCCAGCTCAATCAACTCGCCGTCGCCTTGCATGGCTCGGTGACGATTCTGCTGGACAGGGGCGATGGCAACGGCCAGGAAGAAGTGGTGCTGGACGACCCCTCGCAGGGCCTGCTGCTCGGGCGCATGGTGTGGCGCGATCTGTATCGCTTCAGCCCCGACTGCGTGTTGATGGTACTGGCCGACCAGTTCTACGACCCGGCCGATTACATTCTGGATTACGACGAATTCCTGAGCGAAGTGCGCGGCGAACATCGCCTGGACGCACGCAGGCTGGAAGCATGAGCATGCATAAGCCATTGGTGATCATCGGGGACGGCGAGTTTGCGCAGATCGCCTGCGAGTATTTCCAGCACGACAGCGATTACACCGTGGTCGCCTTCAGCGTGGAGCGCGACTTTCTGCTGCGGCCCACGCTGGCCGAGCTGCCGGTGGTGGCATTCGAAGAACTCGAACAGCGCTATCCACCCGAGCAGTACGAGGTTTTCGTGGCGATTCCGGCCACGCAGCTCAACCGCCTGCGCACACGCTTCTTCGAAGACATGGTGCGCCGCGGCTACCGCTGCGCCAGCTATGTCAGCTCGCGCGCGTTCGTCTGGCGCAATGCGCAGATCGGCGCCAACTGCTTCATCTTCGAAGGCAACGTCATCCAGCCGTTCACCCGCATCGGCGACAACTGCGTGCTATGGAGCGGCAACCATATCGGCCACCGCACGGTGGTGCAGGACAATGTGTTCATCGCCTCGCATGCGGTGATTTCCGGCTATTGCGAGATCGGGCGCGGCAGCTTCATCGGCGTCAATGCCACGCTCAGCGACAAGGTGCGGATTGCCGCAGACAACATCATCGGCGCCGGCGCGCTGGTCACCCGGCATACCGAAGCCGAGCGCGTGTATGTGGGCTCGCCGGCGCGTGCGGTGGCCGGCAGGTCCAGCTTCGACGTGGAGCTCTAACCCATGTTCGCCTGGACCAAGCGAGGCCTGGTGTTCGATGTCGCGCGCGATGGCGTGGGCGGCTGGATGCAGCATGCCGCGCTGACGCCGACACCGTATCGGTTGTCTGCGCAGGTGCTACGCATCTATGCAGGTTTTCGCGATGCGCAGGGCGTGAGCCGGATCGGCTATGTGGACGTGCGCGCCGATGCGCCGACCCAGATCGTCGGCGTCAGCAAACAGCCGGTGCTTGAGATCGGCCGCGATGGCTGCTTCGACGATAACGGCATGATTCTGGGCGATGTGGTGGCCGGGCCGGATGGCCTGTACATGTTCTATGTCGGCTTCCAGCGTGTGGCCAAGGCCAAGTTCCTGGCCTTCACCGGGCTTGCGGTCTCCCGCGATGGTGGAGAGAGCTTTCAACGCCGGCAGGACACGCCGCTGCTGGATCGTGCCCCTGGTCGCAGCACGATTGCTGCGGTGCATTCGGCCCGCTATGAAGATGGCCGTTGGCGATTGTGGTACGCGGTGGGCGACGATTGGGAAACCATCGGCGGCCAGCCGTATCCGCGGTACCACATCCGTTACGCAGAGACCGACGATCTGCGCCACATCCCCAGCGACGACGTGGTGTGCCTGCGTTCGTGCGACGACGAATACCGCATCGGCCGCCCGCGCGTGTATCGCCTGGGCGATCGCTATCTGATGTATTTCACCCGCGGCGATACGCACGGCGGCTACTTCCCGGGCATCGCCTTCAGCGGCGATGGTGTGCACTGGGAACGCGACGACAGTCAGCTGGGGCTGCAGCTCTCCGAGCATGGGTGGGATGCGCAGACCTTGTGCTACCCAGCGTTGATCCAGCAGCACGATCGCGTGCTGATGTTCTACAACGGCAACGCAATGGGGCAGGCCGGCTTCGGTCTGGCCGAGGCCGCGCTGCCGGTGGACCTGCAGGGACGCCATGTTTTCGGTTAGGCCGTATGCCGCCAGCGATGCGCCTGCGTGGGACGCGTTGGTGGCGTTCTCGCGCAACGGCAACCTGTTGCATCGGCGTGGCTATATGGACTATCACGCCGACCGCTTCGTGGATGCGTCGTTGCTGGTCGAACGTGGCGGCGAGGTGGTGGCGGTGTTTCCGGCAAGCGTGCACGGCGATTGCGTCAGCAGCCACGCCGGGTTGACCTATGCGGGCTTGTTGTCGTCGATGGCGTTGCGTGCGGGCGCTACATTGCAGGTGTTCGAACAGATTGCCGCGCACTATCGCGCGCGCGCCGTGCGCCAGATCGTGTACAAGCCGGTGCCGCATGTGTTTCATGCGTATCCGGCCGAGGAAGATCTGTATGCCTTGCATCGGTTGGGCGCGCAGCTGTTCCGGCGCGACCTGTCGTCGGTGATCGCGCTGCGCGAGCCGTTCGCGTTCAGTGCCGAGCGTCGGCGTTCGCTAGTCAAGGCGCGCAAGGCCGGTGTGCAGATCCAGACCGGCACGCAGCTGGAGGCGTTTCATGCCTTGCTGACCCAGGTGTTGCAACGGCACGGTGTGGCGCCGACCCATCGGCTGGACGAATTGCAGCTGCTGCACAGCCGGTTTCCGCAGCAGATCGTGCTGCACGAAGCGCGCGCTGAGGGGCAGCTGGTGGCCGCCGCACTGGTGTTGGATTTCGGTCGCAGCGTGCACACCCAGTATCTGGCGGTGTCCGAACGCGGTCGCCAGCTGGATGCGCTGAGCCTGCTGCTGGCCGAGCTGATCACTGAGGTGTACGCGCAGCGCCATTACTTCAGCTTCGGTATCTCCACCGAGCAGGGCGGGCAGGTGCTCAACGATGGCTTGGTCGAACAAAAGGAACGCTTCGGCGCGCGTGCCGTGGTGCAGGATTTCTATCGGTGGACGTTGTAATGGATGTGCCGTTTCTGGATTTGCGTGCAGTCAATGCGCGCTACGCGGATGAATTGAAAGTGGCTGCCGCGCGGGTGATCGATGCCGGCTGGTATGTGCTCGGGCAGGAGCTGGCCGCGTTCGAAGAAGAATTCGCCAGCTACTGCGGCGCCGCGCATGCAGTGGGCGTGGGCAACGGGCTGGATGCGTTGTCGCTGATCCTGCGCGGTTATCGCGAGCTGGGGGTGTTGCGCGAGGGCGACGAGATCATCGTGCCTGCCAACACCTTCATCGCGAGCTTTCTGGCGATCAGCCAGAACCAGTTGGTGCTGGTGCCGGTGGAGCCGGATCCGCTGACTTTCAACATGGACCCGGCCAGTGTGGAGAAGGCGATCGGCCCACGCACGCGCGCCATCATGGCGGTGCATCTGTATGGGCAGCTGGCCGACATGGCCGCGTTGCAAACGCTTGCCCATCGCTACGGGCTGCTGCTGATCGAAGATGCCGCGCAAGCGCATGGCGCGCGCGCACATGGGCGGCGTGCCGGTGCCTTCGGCGATGCGGCGGCGTTCAGTTTTTTTCCGACCAAGAACCTGGGCGCACTCGGCGATGGTGGTGCGGTGGTGACCTCGGATCCGCGCCTGGCCGAGCGCATTCGCGCGCTGCGCAATTACGGCTCGGAAGTGAAATATCACCACACCTGCCAGGGCGTGAATTCGCGGCTGGATGAAATGCAGGCGGCGTTCTTGCGGGTCAAACTGGGGTATCTGGAGGATGAGATCGCGCGTCGGCGCGCGGTGGCGCAGCATTATCTGCAAGGCATCGATAACCCGTTGATCACGTTGCCTACGGTGGTCGCTGAGGAACAGCACGTCTGGCATCTGTTCGTGGTGCGCAGTCCGCAGCGCGCTGCCTTGCAGGCGCATTTGCTGCGGCTGGGTATCCACACCCAGATCCATTACCCGGTGCCGCCGCATCGGCAGCCGGCCTATACCACGCTGGGCGATGCCTGCCTGCCGGTGAGCGAGGGCCTGCATCGTGAAGTGTTGAGTCTGCCGATGGGCCCGGCACTGGATGACGCGTCGGTGGAACGTGTGATTGCCGCATGCCAATCGTTCGGCAGCCCTGCATGAATCTGATGCACAGCAGCGTGTACACCGGCGTTGCGACGCTGGCCAAGCTGCTGGCTGCGCTGGTGGTGGTGAAGTTGGTAGCCGTCTATGCCGGCCCGCAGGGTGTCGGCCGCTTGGGCCAGTTTCTCAATCTGATGTCGGTGCTGGCGGTGTTGGCGGGCGGCGGTATCAGCGCCGGCATCGTCAAGTACGTGGCCGAGTATCGCAACGACGCACCGGCACTGGCACGCTTGCTCAGCGCGGCGCTCTGGTACGCCTTCTGCGCGGCTTGCGTCATGGCAGTGTTGGCGGTGTTGTTCAGTGGCGTGATCGCCGAGCGCCTGTTGGGCGATGCAGCGTATCGGCCGCTGATCTGCGTGCTGGCGATCGCGCAGCTGGGCATTGCCCTGGTCAATTACATCCTGGCGGTGATCAACGGTTTCATGGATGTTCGCCGTCTGGCATTTGTGCAGGCGAGCGGCGCGGTGTTGAGCGTTGCGCTGGTGGCGTGGCTGTCCAGCCGGGCGCAGCTGCAGGGCGCGTTGCTGGCACTGGTGCTGGGCCAGGTGCTGTGGTTGTTGGCCGGCGTGCCGGCACTGCGACGCAGCCCGTATTTCCAACGCGAGATGTTGCGCCTGCGTTTCGATGCGCCGATGACGCGCAAGCTGGCCGCGTTCTCGGCGATGACGCTGACCGCCACGCTGGTGCCGCAGTTGGTGGCCATTGTGGTGCGCGATCATCTGGCGTTGCAGTTCGGATGGCAGCAGGTGGGTTATTGGCAGGCCGTCAGCCGGGTGTCGGATGCCTATCTGCTGTTCTTCACCACCGCCATCAACGTGTATTACCTGCCCAAGCTGGCCTCCCTGCACGATCGTGCGGCGCTCGGGCGCGAGCTGCGGGCCGCGTATCGTTATGTGATGCCGGCGGTGATCGCGATGGCGCTAGGTGTGTACATGCTCCGCGATTGGGTCACCTGGCTGCTGTTCGATGCGCGATTCGCTGCAGCAGCACCGCTTTATGGTCCGCAGTTGCTGGGCGATGTGATCAAGATTGCCGCGTTCGTGCTGTCGTACGTGATGCTGGCCAAGGCGATGACGCGGCTGTTCGTGATTTCCGAATGCGTGTTCGCCGCCAGCTATCTGGCGCTGGTGTATCTGTTCACGGCGCAGTTCGGGCTGATCGGGGCGATGTATGCCTTTGTCGCCAACTACGTGGTGTATCTGCTGTTCAATATCGTGGTGGTGCGTCGCTATCTGGTGCAGGCCGCATGAGCGATCAAACCCAACCGAGCGGGCGAGCGAGCTGGCCACTGGTGTCGGTGCTGATTCCGGCCTATAACCACGCGCGTTTCGTGCAACGGTGCCTGGATAGCGTGTTGGAAGACCCGTACCCGTGCAAGGAGATCGTCATCATCGACGACGGCTCCAGCGACGCCACGGGCGAAAAGATCGCGCAGTGGATTGCCACCCATGGTCATCGGCTGCCGGTGCAGTTCGTGCAACGTGACAATCGGGGTGTGGCGGCCACGCTCAACGAGCTGGCCTTGCGTGCGCGTGGCGACTACCTGCGTCTTGGCGCGAGCGACGATTATCTGTTGGCCGGCGGGTTGGATGCGCAGGTGCGTTACTTACGTGCGCATCCGCAAAAACTGGCGGTGATCGGCGACGCCTGCGTGGTCGATCAGCATGGAAGACTGCTGCACGGCAGCGCCATGCGCGACCTGCATCGGGTGGATACCGGTATGTACCGCTCAGAGCCGGGCATCCGCCGCGCGGTGATCCAGCAGTGGGCGGTCAGTGGTGCGGTGGCGTTGCTGCGTCGCAGTGCCTTTGATGCGCGCGCCGGGTGGGACGAATCGCTGCGGATCGAGGACTGGGATTTTTTCCTGCGCCTGGCCGCGCGCAACGCGCTTGGTTTCGTCGACGTGCCGGTCTGTGCGTACCGTTTGCATGGCAACAACCTCAGCAAGACCGCAAACGTGCGTGCGCGGATTGCCAACTTGAGCGAGTCGCGTCAAGTGGCGTTGCGTTGTGCGGAGTTGTTCGATGAGCCCGAGCGCACCTTGCTGCGGGCGCAATCGCGTTACATCGCGGCCAAGGTGGCATTTCTGCAGCGCCGGCCGCACAGGGTGATCGGGCATCTGCTCGCCTATGCCTGGTTGTCGTTGCCGGCCAGATGGCGGCCCAGGCATGCGCGTAGCGCGGTGGAGCCGGCATGAACACGCTGTTGCGCCGGCCTGCGACGTATCTGGCACTGCCGATGCTGCTCAGCTGCGCGCTGACGTTGCTGACCTACACGCTGCCCGGGGACTATCTGGACGGCATCGCGTTGCTGGCGATCGCTGCCGCTGCGACGTTTGTGCTGGATGCGTTGCTACGCACTCAGCTGCCTGCCGTGGAGCGCTTTCGCAACTATCGCTACGCCGGCACGCGCGATGCCTTCGTGGTGATGACGCTGGCGGCAGTGGTGACGGTGTTCTGCATCGTGGATGTGGCGCTGTTTCCGATTCCGTTGTTCAGCGATCCGTCCTCATACGCAACCTTGAGCCCATTGCGCTCGCATGTGCGGCACATCTCCAACATGTGCTGGATCCTGCCGCCGATCGCGCTGCTGTGCGTGCGCCACCGCGGGCTGCGTGCGGCGATGGTGACGCTGGGGTTCGTGTTTCCGATTGTGGTGATTGACCGCAACCGCATCTTTGCCGGGCTGTTTTCGTTCGTGCTGGTGATGCTGTTGCGCCGCGATCCTGCGCGCCGCCTGCCGTGGAAGACCATTGGCCTGCTCGTGCTGGCTGGGGGCGGGGTGTTTTCGATCCTCGGCGCACTGCGTTCCGGTTCGTTGGCCACGGTCGCCTTGCCGTTCAGTGCGTTGTATCGCGCGATGCCGCAGGGCGTGCAGTGGCTGCTGCTGTACATCAGCGCCGGGCCGTACAACTTCGGCGCGATTCTGGCCAAGGGCTACGTCAACGCCAGTTTTCTGGTCAATCAACTGGTGCCGTTCAGTGGTTCGATCGCCACCGCGGGCACCAGCATTCCGCTGGATGCGCCCAATATCAATGTGGGCACGGAATTCTTCCCGTTCCTGATGGCCTGGGGCGCGCCAGGCGCCGTGATTGCACTGCTGGCGTTATATGCAGGCCTGGTGTGGAGCGTGCGCTTGCTCGGCAGCTCGCTGTCGATCTTTCATGTGCTGATCTTCCTGCGCCTCGCCTATGCCTGCCTGATGTCGCCGTTCGCGCCGCAGGCATTCACCTGGACCAACTTCGGCTTCATCGCGCTGTGCCTGGTATTGCATGCCTGCACCGTGTTGCTGCCCAGCCGCAATGCGGCATCTAGCGCTGCTGCGTAGTGCGCGGCAACTTCGTTTTTTCACCACGTTCCAGAGCCGGTGCACCATGAATCAACACGACGATATCTACCTGATCGACCTGTGGCACATCCTGCGCCGCGAATGGCGCTGGGCGCTGGCCGCGCTGGTGGTGGTGCTTGGCCTGACGTTCGCCTTCACCCGGTTGGCCAAACCGCAGTGGGAGGCCACCGCCTGGATCCAGGTCGGCGAAATCGGCCCTACACCGGCCGGGCGCGACCCCAAGGTCGAGCCGTTCCAACGCGTGATCGATCGTATGAAGACGCGGCTGTTTCAGGATGCGGTGCTGCGCAAGGCTGGCGTGTCGCTCAACAGCCGCGCTGCGCAGTTGTATCGCGGCAGTCTCAAGCCCGATCCGGACCCGTACGCGAATCTGATCGGCGTGACCATTCGTGCCGAATCGTCCGCGCAGGCACGCCGCCTTGCGATGGCCACCGTGACCGAGCTGCAGACGCTGCACGGCCAGACCAACGCGGTGGCGCTTGAGCTCGCACGCACGCGTCTACAAGGGTTGAATGAAGACCTGCGCGCGGCGCTCGTCAACCGGACGCAACTGCAACAGCAAGTGCAGGCCGGGCAGGGCGGTGCTGCGGCCACTCCGGCGCAGCTGGTTGCCGGTGTATTGCTGACCGACAGCAACACCACCATCCGCGCGTTGAAAGCCGAGCGCGACGATCTCATCGCCCGCCTTACCACCCGCTACACGTATCAGACCTCGTTGGCGTGGCCGCTGTATGTGCCCGATCGCCAGGCATTTCCGAATGCGATCACGGCCTGGGCGGCCGGTTTGCTCGCTGGCGCCGGGTTGGGTGTGCTGGCAGCGGTGTTACGCAATGCCTGGCGGCGTCGCAGGGTTGCCGTTGGGCATTCCGTCGCCTGAGGTAAACGGCAACGCGTTGCAGGTGGGACATCGATCACCAGGCTGCAACCAAAGCCGCTGCGCGTGGCACTCACGGGTCAATCAAGCGATACCGCGTTGGCGGTGTCGCGTCTGGAGCGTGTCGTGAGAACAACTGGTCTGGTGTGGGAGGCTGCGCATGTCGGTGGTCAATGAGCATGCGGCGCGTGGCGGCACGGTGGCTCCGGAGCGCTTGCTTGAGACGCAACGTGCGTTCGATAGCGTGGCCCCCGACTACGATGGCCCGCGCGGCAACAATGCGCTGATCCAGCGGATGCGCACCACGCTTTGGGACACGGTTGCGGCCGAGTTGCCGGTGGGGTCGCGGCTGGTGGATCTGGGCTGCGGCACCGGTCTGGATGCCGGCGAGTTCGCACGCCGCGGTTACAGCGTGCTGGCCACCGACTGGTCGCCGGCGATGGTCGAACGCACCCGCCATCGCGCTGCCACGCAAGGTCTTGAAGCACGGTTGACCGCCGCCCACGTCGGTATCCAGCAGCTCGATCAGCTGGACGGCACCTTCGATGGCATGTACTCCAACTTCGGCCCGCTCAATTGCGTTCCCGACCTGCCGGCAGTGGCTGCCGAGTGCGCACGTCTGCTGCGCGCCGATGGCTGCCTGGTGTTTTCGGTGATCGGGCGCATCTGCCCGTGGGAAATCGGCCATTACACGCTGCGCGGGCGCTTCAAGCGCGCAGCGGTGCGTGCCGCGCGCGGGGTCACCGCGGTAGGCATGAACGGCCACACCATCTGGACCTGGTACCACCTGCCGCGGGAGTTCTACCGCGCCTTCAACAAGCACTTCGTGCTGGACAGCTATCGCGCCTTGAGCCTGTTCCTGCCGCCGCCGTATCTGGTGGATTTTTGCGAACGGCATCCGCGTCTGTCTGAGCGCCTGGGCCAGTGCGACGACCGTTTGGGCGGGCTGCCGCTGCTGCGCGACATGGGCGACCACTTCCTGATCGTGATGCGCAAGCGCTGAGTGGAGACGCCGATGTCCATGGCCGATGTCTGTCTGCAGGGTGCACGCGCGATCACCCTGGCCGGTCCTTCGCGCGCTGCAGTGACGATGCGCGCGGGCCGCTTCGGCGGCACGCTCGGCACCGGCAGCCTGCGGCTGGATTTACAGGGCCACGTGCTGGCGCCGGGCTTGATCAACGCGCACGATCATCTGCAGGTCAATTGTGTGCCGCCACTGCCGCAAGGCGCACCGTTCGCCAACAGCTACGCATGGATCGAGGCGTTTCAGGCACATTTTCAGCATCCCGAGGTGGCAGCTGCGTTGCGCGTGCCCAAGGCGGTGCGCTTGCGCCACGGCGGTTTGAAGAATCTGCTGGCCGGTGTCACCTGCGTGGCGCAGCACGACCCTTGGCACGCGACCTTGGATGAGGCGAATTTCCCGGTCGGTCTGCTGCGCGAGTTCGGTTGGAGCTATGCGCTGGGCTGGACCGGCTATGGCCCGCCGGTGCAGGGCAGCTTTGCAGCCACTTCGCCCGAACATCCGTGGATGATCCACCTGGCCGAAGGCACCGACGCAGTGGCGGGTGCCGAACTCGACGAACTGGATCGGCTCGGCTGCCTGGCCTCCAATAGCGTGCTGATCCACGGCGTGGGCATGGGCGAATGCGATATCGACCGGGTGATCGCACGCGGCGCGGCGGTGGTGTGGTGTCCTTCGAGCAATCTCGCGCTGCTGGGCCGCACGCTCGATCCGTGGCGCTTGTGCATGGCCGGGCGGCTGGCATTGGGCAACGATTCGCGCATCAGCGGTGCGCGCGATCTTCTGGAAGAACTGCGCATCGCCGCCGACAGCGGGCTCGCACCGGATCTATTGCTCGGCATGGTCACCCAGCAATCTGCGCGCATCCTGCGCATGCAAGCGCGCGGGTGCATCGCCCCAGGCGCAGCCGCAGATCTGCTGATCGTGCGCGATCGCGGTGGCGATCCTGCCACCAGCGTCATCGGTTGCCAACGGAGTGAACTGCGCGCAGTGATACGCGATGGCGCCCCGCGCATCGCCGATCCGGATTTCGCCGACTGGTTCGAGGCGGCCGGTATCCAGACCGTACCGGTGTTGCTGGACGGTCGCCCCAAACTGCTCGATGCCAGGCTGGCCGACCCGGCAGTGCTGGCACTCGAACCCGGCCTGGAGTGCGTGCCGCACGCCGCGCACGCGCCATCCATCGCGATGGCAGCCAACGGTGCTGTGTCATGAGTGCTGTGCCGACACTTGAGCCGGCAGCGGCCTATGCGTTGTGGGCGCAGGCGTATCCGCCGCATGCGCATAACCCGGTGATGCTGGCCGAAGAACGCGCCATGCTCGCGCTGATGCCCGGCGCCCTGCAGGGCCAACATGTGCTGGATGCCGGCTGCGGCAGTGGTCGCTACATGCTGCATGCATTACAGCGTGGCGCGCTGCATGTCACCGGTGTGGATCTGTCGCCGCAAATGCTGCAACGCGCCGGCACCGAGCTCGCCCGCGACTGGCCAGCGGCACGCGTGAGTCTGCAACAAGGCAGTCTCGATAAATTGCCCTTGCCCGACGCACTTGCCGATCTCAGCGTCTGCGGTCTGGTGGTCGGGCATCTGCAGCAGCTGTGGCCTGCGCTGGAAGAACTGCATCGCGTCACCCGCGTGGGTGGGATCGTGCTGTGCAGCGATGTGCATCCGATTGGCCATGCACTGGGCTGGCGACGCGATTTCAAGGCCGACGGCCGGCAGTACGCAGTGCGACATACGCAACATCTCTACAGTCATTGGCATGCGGCATGCGCATCGCTGGGCCTGGCGATCGAAGCGGTGGCCGAACCGATGCTGGACCCGGCCGATATTCCGCCCGGTGCACGTTTCGACCAGGCGGCTCTGCAGGTGCCGGTTGCCTTGGTGATGCGTCTGCGGCGCATCGCGTGAGTGATGTGGTGTTCATTGCGATTCCCGATGGCAGCGCATGCACGGCCTGCAAGCGCTACGACCCGAGCCGCTTGCGTTGCGCGCAAGAGCGCGTCATTGGCGTTGCAGAATGTGCATGCCAGTCGATGTCTGCGCCATGACCCTGCATGTGGCGCAACTCAATCTGCTGCCAACGCCCGACGGCCTGAGCGTCGAACAGGTCTTCGCGCAATGGCCATCGCTGGCCGACATCGCCGAGGCGGTGGCCAGCGCGGGGGTGCGCGTGACGGTGATCCAGGCCTCGGCACTGAACACTCGACTCACACGCCAGGGCGTGGACTACCGCTTCGTCGAGCTGGCCGCTCGTGGTAGCAAGCAGCGTGCGCACATTCTCGCCGCGATGCTGCGCCAGATCGACGCAGACGTGATCCACGTGCACGGGCTGGAATTTGCCGGCGATGCGCGGCGGCTTGCGCGCCTGCTGCCGCAGAGTCCCATCCTGTTGCAGGACCATGCCAATCGCCCGCCACGCTGGTGGCGCCGGCTTGTATGGCGTGCGCGCTATGCGGCTGCTGCCGGTATTGCGTTTACCTCGCTGGAACTGGCGCAGCCGTTTCTGCGTGCGCGCTTGTTTCGATCCAGCACGCAGCTATTCGAGATTCCCGAATCGAGCAGCCGCTTCTTGCCGGGCGATCGCTTGCAGGCACGCGAGCACACGCGTCTGCATGGCGACCCGTGTGTGTTATGGGTCGGCCATCTGAGCGCAGCCAAGGATCCGCTGTGCGTGCTCGATGCCATCGCCATGGCCGCACGCGTGTTGCCCGGGCTGCGGCTATGGTGCGTATTCGACCAGGCGCCGTTGATGGAGCAGATACAGCAGCGCCTGCGCGACGATCCGCAGCTGGCGCGCTGTGTGCAGCTACTGGGCAAGGTGCCGCATGCACGCGTGGAAACCCTGTTGCGCGCCTGCGACCTGTTCGTCTCGGCCAGCCATGCGGAAAGTTGCGGTTATGCCGCAGTGGAAGCGTATGCCTGCGGCAGCTTGCCGCTATTGACCGATATCCCTGCTTTCCGCGCGCTCAGCGATGCCGGTGCGGTGGGCGAGTTGTATCCCGTGGGCGACGCCTCGGCCTTGGCGGAACTGCTATTGCGTGTCTCCCGGCAGCGATCCAATCGCACACAGATCCGTGCGCATTTCGATGCACGGCTGTCCTTTGCCGCCGTGGGGCAACGCTGGGCGAACGCCTACACCCAATTACTGACCACCGCGCCGGGACGCACAGCATGAAACTGGCCTTGGTGGTACCGGGCGGTGTGGACCGCAGCGGCGAAGTCCGTGTGATTCCGGTGTTCCTGACCCTGATCGAATGGCTGGCGCGCCATCATCAGGTGCATGTCTTCGTGCTGCATCAGGAGCCGATGCCGGGCACCTGGACATTGCGCGGCGCCACCGTGCACAACATCGGCGCGCAGCGTACCCGTCTACGCGCGATCGCCGCTATTCGTGACGAACATCGGCGCGCACCGTTCGACGTCATCCAGGCGATCTTTTCCGGCTACTGCAGTTTGATCGCCGTTGCGGCGGCAAAACTGCTGCGTCGCCCAAGCATGGTGCATATCGCCGGTGGCGAGCTGGTCGCACTGCATGCCATCGGCTACGGCGGCCGGCGGAAGTGGCGCGGGCGTCTGCGCGAAGCAGTGATCCTGCGCCTGGCCGACTGCGTCACTGCCGCCAGCGCGCCCATCGTCGATTCGCTGCAAGCACTCGGCATCCGCGCTCAGCGGGTGCCATTGGGCGTGGATCTGCGCGCCTGGCCAGCGGCCGCACCACGCGCGCGTACTGGCGCAATTGCACGTTTGCTGCACGTGGCCAGCCTCAACCCGGTCAAGGACCAGACCACGTTGTTGCGGGCGATGGCGGCGCTCAAACGCGCCGATGTCGCCTTTACCCTCGACATGGTCGGCGTCGATACCCTGGATGGCGCCATGCATCGCCTGGTGCAGCAGCTGGGCCTGAGCGAGCAGGTGCGTTTCTTGGGTTTCAAGACCCAGCGCGAGTTGCGCCCGATCATGCAATCAGCCGATCTGCTGGTGTTGTCGTCCTTGCACGAGGCCGGGCCGTTGGTGCTGCTGGAAGCTGCGGTGGCAGGTGTTCCCACAGTGGGGACGGCCGTCGGGCATCTGGTCGAGTGGGCACCGGTCTGCGCACTGGCAGTGCCGCCGGGTGATTGGGCCGCGCTGGCAGAAGCCGTCCGTCAGGTGGTGGCCGACGACGAACTGCGCTTGCGTCTGGCCTGGGCGGCGCAGTGCCGTGCGGTACGCGAAGACGCGGCATCGACCACGCGTCTGTTCGAAAAGCTCTACCGCCAACTATGCGAGAAGCGCCCGCTGCACTAGGTACCTGGGCACGGAGTAGGCAATAGACTGCGGGCTTGCGCAAACCACTTTCAGATCAGCCAACAAAACGCAAAGAGCGGTCGCCTGGCGGTGAGCGCATGGGTTTTGTTGGCTTTCTCTTGTTGGATGCAGTCAGAAGCCCAGCTCAAACGCTGAGTCGGTCGAGGGCGCGATGCCCTCACCGCTCGCGGGACACGCCGCAAGTACGTCCATGTAGGCTCGGTGGCGGCATCCATGCCGCCACACGGTCCCGCAATCGGTGAGGGCACCGCACCAGACAGTTTGCTGGTTGCTTGAAAACATGCACACCGACCATCTTGATTGGTCCTTGCCCGCCCACCATCGCGGGACCTTACGCGGCATGGATGCCGCGTAAGAGCCTACACGGACGTACTTGCGGCGTGTCCCGCGATGGTGGGCGGGCAAGGGCCCTGCAACCAGGCCGCAGATCAACCGCTCTGCAGCCAAGCCGCCCTGCAGCAAACCTACGTAAAGTGGTTTTGTCAGTCGCTCCTACCTTCAAACTGGCTGCAAATACCCATCCAATGCCGCACGCACCACATACAACATGTCGGTGCGCGGTACTGGTCGCGTAAGCCGCGTCATCAATCGGCGTGCCTGGGTCTGCCGTACCCATGGTTGCCCTTGAAGCCACAGCTGTGTCTGCAACATGTCCGCACGTTCCTTGCGGCTTTCGGCCGACGGCGCAACGCGGTTGTGTAGATACTGCCGCGCTTCGCTCAGCGACCGCGACCATTCGATGCCGGGCAGTGCCGGCAACCACAGGTTGGAGCACGAGGCCGTGGTTAAGGTCTGGCGGGCCGCACGCATACGCAACAACCGCGGGCAATCGGCCTGCAGGCGCGCCATCACCGCCGCCGGCACCACGCTGCGGTAGTAGCGTTGCAGCAGCAGCAGCGGCGGCAATGCCCACCACGGCGACACGCTCGTCTCTTCCCACAATTGGTCCCAATCGCGCTGCCCCATGCGCGTGGCCAGCAACGCAAGATCGTGCAGATGCATCAGCCGGATGCTGCGATGGCAGATGCCACCGGCCGCGTGCAGCAGCAGATGGCACATCAATGCGCCGACGGACGGATAGGGATTCAAGCCTGGCTGCGGGCGCTCCGGCAGGATGCGTGATGTGATGTCCACGCTGTGCACCGGCAAGCGTTCCTGGATGCGCGTATGCAGCTCGATATTGATCGGCGCATCGCGATGCTCGCCCAGTCCCGCGACCGCTTCGCCTTGGATCGGCTTGAAGACCTGATGCTTCCATTGTTCGAACGAGGCCACGTAACCGAGTCCGCACAACAGTGCTGCTGCAGCTGGTGCGTCTCCCGGCTCCACCAGTAGATCGATATCGGCCATCGGCCGATCGCCCGGCAGGTACACGCCAAGCCGATGCAGTGCGGTTCCCTTCAGACCGACCAGCGCGATGCCTGCAGCACGCGCCGCAGCATCGATGTGCGTCAGCAATAGGGCGATGCGCCGATGCCGATCTTCGACATGGCGGCGTTGCTCGCTCAGAAACGTCGTCCATTCGGCGTTCTGCCATAGCGAGCGACGCTGCAGCAGCGGTGATACGCCATGCGCTGCCGCCGCTGCGGCTGCCAGCTGCCATTGCAACCGATCCCACTGCGGCGCCACTTCCCCCGGCTGCGCCAATTCCTGCGCCAGCCGTTCGGTGGCCGTGCGCAGGCCGTGCTTGATGGTGCGAAGGGAAGGCTGCATGCGAAGGTGATCCGGTAAGGCGAGGTGATGTGCGAGAAGATCGAGAGGCGTTGCGCGCTAGCCGACCAGCACGGTTGCCAGCTGCCGCGGTTGACCTGCGGCAACGCTGACCAGCGGTTCGGTGCGATGCTGTTTTTCCGAGGCGATCAGTTCGGACCAGCGTGCTTCCAGGCGATCGGATGCCTGCGCAAACGCATCGGCACTCATCGTTGCGCACGCCTGTTGCAGATCCACTTGCGTATGCAGCAGATCGCGCACGCTGCGATAGAACTCCGAGCCGTAGGCGCCACGGAACATCATCGCCAGGTCGTCGCTGTCCTGCCAATGGGTCTTGCCGCCCAACTGGTTTTTCACTTCTTCGTAGAACTTGGTGCCGGGCAGGGGATAGGAGACGCTGACGCCGATGATGTCCGGGTTGGCCTGCGTCACCAGGGCGCGCGTGGCCAGGATGTCGTCGAGTTCCTCGCCCAGATACCCGAGTTGAATGAAGAAACCCACGCGAATGCCGCGCGCACCCAGGCGTTGGCGTGCGGCGATCACCTCGCCAACCGTGGTTCCCTTGGTCATCTTGTCGAGGATGCGCTGGCTGCCGCTTTCCGCACCCAGCCATGCCTCTGCGCAGCCGGCGCGCGCCAGTGCCGCGGCCATGCGCTCGCTGGCCAGATCGGCGCGGGTCTGGATGGTGAACGGAATCGCGCCATCGGCATCGGTCAAACGCTGCGCAAAGGTTTCCACCCAATCGATATGGAAGCCGAAGATGTCATCGGCCATCCAGATATGATCGGGTTGAAAACTGCGCTTGAGGTGGATCATTTCCGCAGCCACATCTTCGGCATCGCGGCGCTTGTAGTGGTTGCCCCAGATCGGCTTGGCGCACCAGTTGCAGCGGAACGGGCAACCACGCGAAGCGGCCATGTTCAAGCTGAAGTAGCCGTGCCGTTGCTGCCAGAAACGCTGGTAACGCGGCATGTCGACCAGGTCCCATGCCGGCAGGCCGCTCAGGCGTGCGTCCGGCGGTTGTGCGCCACGATGCACGTGTGCCTCAGCAGAGGGGCTGGTGGCGATACGTGCAACGCCCGCGAGCCAGGTACCCGTGTCGATGGTGGGATCTGCTTCGACGCGCGCCACCAGTTCCAGCAGCGGTGCGATGCCTTCGCCGATCAGTACCGCATGCGCGCCAGCGGCCAGAAACACATCCGGGTTGTCGGAGGCATCCGATCCGGCCACCAGCACGCGGCAACCGGCCGCACGCGCCTGCGCAATCATCTGGCAGGCAGCCTCGCGCATGCGGCTCAGGCACATCTTGGTGAGGAAGTTGAAGTTGTCCTCGTAGAACACCACCAGGTCCGGCTGCGCGGCGTGCAAGGCGCCGGTGTAGTCCTGCACATCCTCGGCCAGCATCGCGTCGAACAGGCTCAAGGTGTGGCCACGCTCGCGCAGCAACGCTGCGACCTGCAGTGTTGCCAACGGTGGATACGGCTTGCCGCGCTCCCATTGCTTTGGGTCGTAACGCAGAAAATACGAATGACTGACCTGGATCTTTAGCATCTGCACAAGGCTCTCGTTCTGTTGCCAGGTACGCGCAGCAATGGCGTGCGCAGACACCGGCATTCGGCTCGGCAGTAGGTGCGCACGCAGATGCGTTTGGTTGCGCCGCTGCGATGCACACTGTGCAAAGCGTTGTGCATCTTCATCGATGGCAGCGATGCAACCTTTCAGCAACGGATCGGCACCCACCGGCTGATTGATGCAATGGATGGAAGGCATGCCGCACTCGGCCGCGTTGGCGGAACTCCTGCCAGTGAGCGATACCGCACGCTTGGCGGCGCCCGGCAATGCGCTATCGCCTGCAGACCCGTTCGGCGAGCGCAGTGCGCGTCGCTTCGTCGTGCGCCGGCAGATTCTCGGCGCGCTGTTTCATTTCCAGAGCGACAGCGAGGCGTTGCTGGCGTTGGTGGATGCCGCCTATGCAGGCTTGCCCGCGCATCGCCTGCCGGCTGCGCCGGAATTCCATATCACGCTGGATCTGGTGCCGCGTGGCCAGGCGCCATCGAGCGCAGAACCGCCACCGGTGCGCACGCACGCAAGCGGTGGCTTGCTGTGCGGCGTCATGGATGCCTGCAATTACCTGATGCTGTCGGTGCCCGAGCGTCGCGCCATGCTGGTGGTCTCCGAGGACATGCTCACCCACGCCTATCACGTGCGTTATGAGCTGATCGAATTTGCGGTGTTCCTGCTCGCCGCGCGTGGCATGGCGTTGGTGCCGCTGCATGGTGCCTGCGTGGGCCGGCACGGACGCAGCGTGTTGCTGCTCGGCGCCAGCGGCGCGGGCAAGTCGACGCTGGCGCTGCACAGCTTGCTGCATGGGCTGGACTTCATTGCCGAAGACGGCGTGTTCGTTGCGCCGGAAAGTTTGCTGACCACCGGCGTTGCCAACTTCCTGCATCTGCGCTCGGACGCGCTTGGCTTGGTCGATGCAGACACTCGCGCGTGGATCAGCGCATCGCCGACCATCCGTCGCCGCAGTGGTGTGGAGAAGTTCGAGATCGATATCCGCCATGGCCGTGCACAGCTGGCGCGCACGCCCTTGCAGCTGTGCGCTGTGGTGATGCTGTCCGGCACACCTGCCAGCACGTCGGCGCAGCGTCTGCTGCCAACGCCGGCCGAGCAGATTGCCGAGTGTCTGGCGCGCGATCAACCTTACGCCGCCGGTCAACCGGGGTGGCAGCGCTTTGTCGAACAGGTGCAGCGCGTGGGCATGTTCACGCTGCGGCGCGGCGCGCATCCACAGGCATCGGTGGATGCACTGCTGCAGTTGCTGCGATGAGGGCGCAGATGCCGGTGCGTTGTGGTGTGATCCATACGCCTGCCAGCGTGCCGAAGCGCCTCTCGCACGACATGCATCACTGAGATGCAGACCTCCATCCCCCGCGATCGTAGGCGTGCCAGCTTGCGCACGTTCGTCGGCACGCTGGTGCCTGCAGACCTGCCAACCATTGCGCTCTATGTCGCCCTGTCGCTGGCGGCTGCATTGGCCGGCAGCATCGTGGCGGTCTGCTTGGTCCCCTTGGTGCAGCCTGGCCATGGCGTGCAGTTGGCCGGCTATCGGCTGGCGTTGCCTGATGGTCTGGCGATGCAGGCGGCGCTGTTTGCCGGCGTCAGCCTGGTATTTGCCGCACTGCGATGGCATAGCGCGCGGCTGGCCGCACGGCTGACCAGCCGCTACGCAATCGGGCTGCGCCGCCGCGTGCATGCCGCACTGATCGACGCACCGCTGCCAGCCTTGTCCGGTGCCAGTTCGGCAGAAATCGCCAACGTGCTCACCTACAACATCGAAATCGCCACACAAGGTTTCAGCGCGGTGCTGCAGCTATTGGTGGCCGGCATGACGGCGCTGGTGAGCATCTGCATTGCCGTGCTGATCGCACCCGCGTTAGTGATGGCGATGCCGTTGCTGCTCGCCCTGGCCTGGTTGGGCTTGCGCATCTCCAGCAGCGACAGGCAGGCACGCATCAGCCGCGACTACGTGGCCGATATGACGCAGTTGTTCTGGTTGAGCGAAGACTTCCCGCGTCGCCTGCGGCATGTGCGCTCGTTCCAGCGCGAAGATGTCGAAAGCCGCCATTACGAGCGCATTTCCACGCGGCTGGGGCAGGGCTATGCACAACAGCAGGAGCTGGTGGCGGGTAGCCGCTTGGTGCTCGAACTCACTGCCGTGGCCGCGATCGCCGGCATTCTGGTGCTGGCCAATCTCTGGCAGGGCGCCGACCGCGCCGCGCTGATCACCGTCAGCCTGCTGCTCGGGCGCTTGCTGCCGTATCTGGTCACCACGCGGCAAAGCGTGCAGCAACTGCGCTCGGCCTGGCCGGCGCTGCAGTTGTGGCGGCGCTATGTGGAACTCGGTACCACGCGTGCGCAGGCATCGGCCGAGACGGCAGTGCCATTGCCGGCAGCGCTGCATATCGAACACATCGGCCTGGCACCGCCGCTGCCCAGGCTCGATCTGGGTCCGATGATTCTGCTGCCGGGCGAAATGACCTTGGTCGTCGGGCCGTCCGGTATCGGCAAGAGCAGTCTGATGGATGTGCTTTCCGGGCAAACCCCGCCCGCACAGTTCACCGCGCATATGGCCGGACGCCGGCTGGATTTCGGCGCGTATCGCGCATTGGTTCGGCATAGCGCCTACATCGGCCAGGGCGTGCGGCCATGGCAGCGCAGCGTGCGCAATTGTCTGGACTGGGCGCTGCCCGGCACAGCGGATGCACGCATGTGGGAGGTGTTGGGCGATGTCGGCTTGAGCGCGCGCCTACAGCGCGACGGGCAAGGTCTGGACACGCCGATCAACGGCCCGGAGGGACGCCTGTCCGGTGGCGAATCGCAGCGCTTGTTGTTGGCGCAAGTGCTGTTGCGCAAACCGACCTTGGCGGTGCTGGACGAAGCCACCAGTGCGCTGGACGCGGATGCCGAACATCAGGTGTTATGCATGTTGCGGCAGCGTCTGCCGCAGACGGTATTGGTGGTGGTCTCGCACCGCACCAGCTTGGCGGCGGTGGCAGATCGCACGGTTGCGCTCGGCGTCGTGCTTGCTGCGCAGGCAGCTGCCAAAGTCGATGCAGTTGCGAGCTCGCGCGCGTAATCGCTGCGCAGTTCAATTGCGTCGGCACCGGGATTAACCGGCAATTTCTTCCAGCGCACGATTGCGCGTACGCGGCCCGAACAGCGCAATCACGCTCGCCACGATCGACATGCTGATGACGATAAACGCCAGCACGCCATGGCTGCCGACCTGGGCAAGCAGCCAACCGATCAGCACGCTGCTCACGGCGGTGGAAAGACGGCTGAAGGAATAACAGAACCCTACTGCACGCGCGCGCAATTCGGTGGGGAACAGCTCGGCCTGGTAGCCGTGATAAGCGAAGCTCATCCAGGCATTGCAGAACGCAATCATCGCCCCGCACACCACCATGCCGGTCGCCTGATGCTGCTGCGAAAACAGCACGCCAAACAGCACCGCGCCCAACGCCGATGCGGTGATCTGCCACTTGTTTTCCCAGCGCTGCGCAAACCGCAACAACAGCAGCGGTGCCAACGGGTAGGCCAGCGAGATCGCAAAGGAATAGCCCAGGCTCTTGGTCACGCCGGTGCCTTGCGCCGAGATCAGTGCCGGCAGCCAATTGCCGAAACCGAAGAAGCCGATCGCCTGAAAGATATGGAACACCACCAGCATGCCGATGCGCCCGCGATAGGGCGCTCGCCATAACAGCGATGCCTGCGTGTCGCTGTGTGCCAACGGCACCGCCACCTGCTGCGGCATGGCCAATGGCGCGCCCAGATCGCGTTCGCAGCGCGCCTCCAGTTGGATCAGCACCGCGTCCGCTTCGGCATGGCGTCCTTGCGCCGCCAACCAACGTGCCGATTCCGGCAAACGGCTGCGCAGCCACCAGATCGCCAGCGCAAACACGCCACTCAGCAATACCACCCAACGCCAGCCGCTCACCCCTAGCGGTGCATGCGGCACCAGCAGCCAGGCGGTCAGCGCCACTGCCGGCACCGCCAGAAACTGCACGAAGAACGCAAACGCAAATGCGGCGCTACGCATATGCCGCGGCACCAATTCGGACAGGTAGGTGTCGATAGTGACCAGCTCGATGCCTAACCCGATCCCCACCACAAAGCGCAGCACGATGACGCCGGTGGCAGTGCTTTGCAGGCCCATCGCCATAGTGGCAGCGGTGTACCAGATCAACGCGAACGTAAAGACCAGCCTGCGCCCAAAACGATCGGCAAACGGACTCAGCAATGCGGCGCCGACAAACAGCCCCAGAAAGGTCGCCGCCGCAAACGCGGCCTGGTCGGACATGCCGAACACACCATCCGCACCGCTGGCGAAAATGCCATCGCGGATCAGCCCGGGGCTGATGTACGCGGTCTGGAAAAGATCGTACAACTCGAAAAATCCGCCCAGCGCGAGCAAGCCGACCAGCCGCCACAGCGTGGCACTGGCCGGCAGCCGATCGATGCGCGCCGCGATCTGCGCAGCGCCGGAAGCAGGGTCAAGCGGAGCGGTCAAAGCCATTGTCATGCAGCGCGGTCAGTTCGGCATTCATCATAGCCAGCCATCTGACGGGTCAGTAGCTGTGCTTCGCGGCGCGCTCAACGCATTCGCGCACCAGCAGCCACAGGCATCTAAAAGCCCCTCTAAAAGCCCCTCTCCTGCGGGGCGAGAAGGCACGGCTTGCGCGCCACTGGCGTGCTTGTCTTGGAGCGCCCGCGCCGCAAGCACGGGCCGGGGCGCGGAGCGGGGGCGAGGCCCTAGCAATAGTTGAGCACACGAGGCTTCGCACGTACCCTCATCCGCCCCTGCGGGGCACCTTCTCCCCAGGGGAGAAGGGAGTAACGCCTCCATAAACCATCCCCGCTGTTCGACCACTGGAATGCTGTAATCCCCTCAGCGCCACCTGAGCGGGTAGCAATGCCGGCCGGCCAGCCCCATCTCTTGCACATCATTCATTCCCCGGAGTCATCCGATGACGCCCATTTCCGTGCTCGACCTGGCGCCGGTCTGCGAAGGCAGCGACACCACACACGCCTTCGCCAACATGCTCGATCTGGCCCAGCACGCCGAGCGCTGGGGCTATCAGCGTTATTGGTTGGCCGAGCACCACAACATGCCAGGCATCGCCAGCGCCGCCACTGCGGTGCTGATCGGTCATGTGGCTGGTGGCACCAAGACCATCCGCGTCGGCGCCGGCGGCATCATGCTGCCCAATCATGCGCCGCTGCAGGTGGCCGAACAGTTCGGCACGCTGGCGTCGTTGTATCCCAAGCGCATCGACCTGGGCCTGGGCCGCGCGCCCGGTACCGACCAGCCCACCGCGCGCGCCTTGCGCCGCTATTTCGACAGTGCCGATCACTTCCCGCAGGACGTGGCCGAGCTGCTGCGCTACTTCGCACCGGCGGTGCCGGGCCAACTGGTGCAGGCAGTGCCGGGCGCCGGGCTGGACGTACCGGTGTGGTTGCTGGGCTCCAGCCTGTTCAGTGCACGCCTGGCCGCAGCGATGGGCCTGTCGTTCGCGTTCGCCTCGCACTTCGCACCCGATGCGATGGACGAAGCCGTGGCGATCTACCGCCGCGAGTTCCGCCCGTCCGCACAGTTGGCCAAGCCGCACGTGATGCTGGCCTTGAACGTGGTGGCCGCCGAGACCGAGGCGCAGGCGCGCCGCCTGTTCACCACCCAGCAGCAGAGTTTCGTGAACCTGCGTCGCGGCAAGCCGGGCAAGATTCCCGCGCCGATCGACGATATCGACAGCTTCTGGCAGCCGCACGAACGTGCCGGTGTGGAGCGCGCGTTGGCCTGCACGGTGCTGGGCGATGCCGAGCAGATCGCGCAGGGCGTGGCCGAGTTCATCGACCGCCACACGCCGGACGAGCTGTTGTTCACCGCCAACATCTACGACCATGCCGCGCGTCTGCGCTCGTTCGAAATCGCCGCCATCGCCTGCCGCGAACTGGACGTGACCACTGCGTGATTCACGTCGCTTTGCGCGGCGATCCGCTCAGATGTGTGCACATCCATTGGGAAGACCAGCATGCACCTTCAGCAACGCAGCGAGAGCATCAAGCAGTTGGCGGAATTGATCCGCGGCGTGGACATTGCGATGTTCACCACCGTCTCGGCCGACGGCAAGTTGGTGAGCCGGCCGTTGGGCACGCAGGAAGTCGAGTTCGATGGCGACCTGTGGTTCGCCACCGCTGCAGATAGCCCGAAGGTGGCAGAGATTGCCGCCGATCCGCGCGTGAATGTGGCGTATGCCTCGGCGTCGAAGAACAGCTATGTGTCGGTCGCCGGTACCGCACGCGTGGTCAATGACCGCGCCAAGATCGATGAACTCTGGTCGCCGGCAATGAAGGTGTTTTTTCCGGGTGGCAAGGACGACCCCAATCTGCGTCTGATCCACGTGCGTGCCGAATCGGCCGAATATTGGGATGGCCCGAGCGGGCTGCTGGGCAAGGCGCTGTACTTCGTGATGACGGCAGTCACCGACGACACGGGCAGCCTGTCAGACAACCGTGTGGTCGATCTGAAGTAACGGCGACCGATCGGGTGTGCCGATCGTCTCGCGCATCAGCGCCAGGCGACCGGCCACCAATCGCGCACCAGATCCAGCAGCTGGTCGGAAGTGACCCCGAACACCGCCACCGACACCAGCGCCGCCGCCCAGCCCACCAGCAGCAAGGCGCCATCGCGCTCCAGCAGGGCCAGCGCGAACAACAGCAGGATCAGGCCGAAAATGTAGTTGGTAAACGGGATCGGCAGCGTCAGCAAGATGCCGACCAGTACCAGCAGCAAGCCGGTGAACACCTGCGCCGGAATACGATCCAGCATGCCGTGCAGACGCGGCTTGAGCAGCCGATCCAGGCGTTGCAACGTCGGTGCAAGCCGCGCAACGAAACGCTGGCTGGTACTGCGGCGCGGCCCACGATCGCCGATGAAACGCGGCACCCACGGCTTGCGCAGGCAGCACATCATCTGCACGCCGATCAGCACTGTCAGCGGGCCGCTGATGCCGCCGGCCACGCCGGGAATCGGAATAAAAGAGGGCAGGATCGCCAGAAACAGAAACACGCCAAACGCGCTCTGCTGCAGATCGGCCAGAATCTCGCGCACACGCAACACATGATTCGGGTCGCCCTCGCTGAAGGCCGCCAGCAGGCTGCGGATGCCTTCGTTGCGATACCGCATGTGTTCGCCGCCGGAATCATCGGATGGCGGCGCGCCGTTATCCGACGATGTCATCGCTGTCCTCATCGCCGATGCGGCTCAGCAACAGCTTGTCCACGCGCGCGCCATCCAGATCCACGATCTCGATACGCCACCCGGCCCAATCGAAGAACTCGCCCGCCTGCGGAATCCGCCCGAAGTAGTAGATGCACAAACCGGCGAGCGTGTGGTAATCGCCCTCGTCGGCTTCGGGCAATTCGGCGCCCAGCACTTCGCGCAGTTCTTCCACCGGCAGCGAGCCGTCGATCAGTAACGAACCGTCGGCGCGCGTGATCACCAGCGCGTCTTCGTCGGTGTTTTCCACCGCCTGCAGACGGCCGACCACTGCGCCCATCAGGTCGCTGATGGTCACCAGGCCGCGGATTTCGCCGTATTCGTCCACCACCAGCGCCATCGACTGCTGTTCTTCGCGGAAGATCTCCAGCAGCTTCATCGCATGCGTGGATTCGGACACGAACAAGGTGTCGCGCAGCGCCTGGAACAGATTCTCGCCGTGCCCGCCCATGCGCGTGACCAGCGATTTGACTTCCAGTACGCCGGCAATGTCCTGGTCGCTGCCGCGATACACCGGGTAACGCGAGAACTCGTGCTCGCGCATCATCTGCAGGTTGCGTTCCGGCTCGGCATTGGCATCCAGCCAGGCGATGCGGTTACGCGGCGTCATCAGGCTGTCGGCGGTGCGGTCGCCCAGCCGCATCACGCGATTCATCATGTCGCGCTCGTGCGCGTCGATCACGCCGGCTTCGTGGCTTTCGGCCACCAGCATGCGGATCTCTTCTTCGGTCACCGAGGCCGATTCGTCCTTGCCCATGCCCAGCATGCGCAGCACCAACCGGGTCGAGCGCGCCAGCACCCACACGCCGGGTGCGGCGATTTTTGCCAGCCACGCCATCGGCACCGCGACCACGCCGGCAATGTCTTCTGAATTGCGCAGCGCCAGCCGTTTGGGGACCAGTTCGCCGAAGATCAGCGTCAGGAAGGTGATCAAGGCTACCGCCAGCGTGCTGCCGATTACCGCCGAATACGGTTTGGGCTCGCCAACCAGCGAGAAAGTGGCCGACAGCGCGGGGAAGGCCAACTGCAGCCGCTCGCCGATCGCCTCGCCGATGGCTTCGCCGCCGAACAGGCCGGTCAGGATGCCGATCGAGGTGATGCCGATCTGCACCGTGGACAGAAAGTTTTCCGGGCTTTCGGCCAATGCCAGGGCCCGCGCGGCGCGCTTGCTGGAGCCGGCCATCTGCTTCAGGCGGCTCTTGCGCGAGGTCATCAGCGACATCTCCGACATGGCGAAGAAGCCGTTCAACAAAATCAGCGCGATAACGATCAGAAACTCAACCACGGGCGTCTTCCCCGGTCAGTGAAGGGGAGGGCGGGCGAGCAATAGGTTGGCCGGCGCGCACGAGGGCGGGGCGGCAACGGGAGGGTAGGGGGTCGTCTTCCATAGGGTGCACCCGAAGGCGCGCGAGCATGTTAGCAAACCGCAGGGTGGTTCGAACCGGGAAATGCGCATGTGAAGGCCGCCCCAGGCACCGAGATATCCAGACACGTCATGGAACGGTCATAATTCGCCCTCGGCGTCCGTCTCTCCCTCGACGGCAGGAAGTTCTTCACCCATGTTCTCGTTGCAGACCATCTTCGGTTCCGGCAAGCAGTTCTATGCGCTTCTGAACGAAGCGGCGCAGGCCGCCTACGACAGCACCAAGGCCTTGCACGCCATGATGCGCACGTCCGACCGCCAACCCGCGCTGGACGCCTTCAAGCTGGCCCGCCTGCGCGAACGCGCCGCCTCGGACAAAATCGGCCAGGCGCTGGTGGACAGCTTCATGACCCCGATCGAGCGCGAGGACATCGAAGCGCTGGGTTCGGCGCTGTACAAGATCCCCAAGCAGGTCGAGAAATTCGCCGACCGCTATTCGCTGGCCACCAAGCATCTGGAGCACATCGACTTCGCGCCGCGCGCGGCGATGCTGGAACAGGCTGCGGCCGTCGTGGTGGAGATGGTGACCGACCTGCCGCAGATGAACATCGATCGCATGACCGCGCTCAACGACAAGCTGCGCATGCTGGAAAACGAAGCCGACCGGCTGATGCTCGAGCTGTATCGCGACATCTATTCCGGCCGCCTGGACACGCTGCAGATGTTCCTGCTCAAGGAATTCTTCGAGATTCTGGAAAAGGCCATCGACCGTTGCCGCGAGGCAGGGGTGGTGGTGTACCAGATCGTGCTGAAGAACAGCTGAGGTCGCCGCGTGCTTACCCTAGTTCTGGTGGTGATCCTGGCGGCGTTGGTATTCGAATTCATCAACGGCTTCCACGACACCGCCAACTCCATCGCTACCGTGGTCGCCACCAAGGTGTTGTCGCCGGGTTGGGCGGTCATGCTGGCCGCCGGCATGAACCTCATCGGCGCGCTCACCGGCACCGCCGTGGCGCTGACGATCGCCTCCGGCCTGCTCAACACCAACGTGGTCGAGGTCACCCCGCAGGTGATTCTGTGCGCGCTGCTGGGCGGCATCATCTGGAACCTGATCACCTGGTGGAAGGGCCTGCCGTCGTCGTCTTCGCACGCCTTGATCGGTGGCCTGTGCGGCGCCGGCCTGGCTGCGGCGCACAACAACTGGGACGCGCTGATCTGGTCGGAGAACATCGGCAACTGGGCCAAGAACAAGGGCCTGTTGTGGAAGGTGTTCGTGCCGATGATCACCTCGCCGATCGCCGGCTTCCTGCTCGGCATCGTGGTGATGCTGCTGCTGTGGGCGATCATCGCCGGCATGGCCAAGCTCGGCGGGCCGATCGGCCGGCTGGCGCGTCCGCGCTGGGTCAACGCCTTCTTCGGCAAGGCGCAGATCGCCTCGGCCGCCTACATGGGGTATGCGCACGGCCACAACGATGCGCAAAAGACCATGGGCATCATCGCCATGACCCTGATCGGCGCGCAGTCGGCCGGTGCACTGGACGATCTGCCGAGCTGGTTGAGCTTCCTGCATCCGGGTACCGGCATTGGAGCCGGCGACGGCATCCCGATGTGGATCGTGCTGACCTGCGCGGTGGTGATGGCCGCCGGTACCGCCTCGGGCGGCTGGAAGATCATCAAGACGCTCGGCCACAAGATGGTCAAGCTGCACCCCATCCACGGCTTTGCCGCAGAAACCAGCTCGGCCACCGTGCTCACCGTGGCCGCGCATTTCGGCATGCCGGTATCGACCACGCACAGCATTTCCACTGCGATCATGGGCGTGGGTTTTGCCAAGAATCCACGCTCGCTGCGGCTGGGCGTGATCGAGCGCATCGTCTGGGCCTGGATTTTGACCATCCCGGCCGCCGGCGGCGTGGCGTATCTGATCCTGCGTTGCTTTGAATGGTTTGGCTGGACCTGAGCGCTGTCGTAGCCTGGTCACCTCGGTCGGCGACGATACGGCGCTGATTGCGGGTGGTCCTGTTGCAGGTCATCCCGTTCGACACTGATGTTCTAACGCGTTCTGCCTGAGGAAAACGCGCCGATGATGCTTGCGCTGGTGTGCGTGTTGTTCCTGCTGTCCTGGCTGATCGGCCGCCGGCGCTGGCGGCGCAGCGCCCGCGCGCTGGCGGCGGCCACGTTGGCGTTGCTGCTGCTGGTCGGTTGCGGTCCCTTGTCGAGCTGGATGCTGCACGGCTTGCAGCAGACCGGCGTCAACGATTTCAACGACTGGCGCGCGCGCAACATGATCGTGTTGCTGGGCGCGGGCACGGTGCGGCCCGATGGCCCGGATGCCACCGCCGAAGCGAACATGTTTGCTTACGGCCGCATCGTCGAGTCGGCGCGGCTGTATCGGCAATGCCGCGCGCATGGCGGCGACTGCAAGATCGAGATCAGCGGCGGCGACGCGCGCGGGCTGGGCCTGTCCGAAGCGGTGGTGTATCGAAAGGTGCTGATCGGGATAGGCATTGATCAGGCCGATCTGATCATGGAGCCGTCCAGCATGAATACCTGGCAGAACGCGCAGTTCAGCCAGCCGTTGCTGCGCAAGTACCGTGCCGATCGGGTGGTGCTGGTGTCGTCGGCCACGCATCTGCGCCGCGCCGAACTCTACTTCCGTCACTTCGGCATCGAGGCCACGCCGGTGCGCTCGGACTGGTTGACCGCCTCCTGGGCCTGGTTGCCGCAGAGCTACAACTTCACCGTGGCCGATGTCGCCTTGCACGAGTATCTGGGCATTGCGCGCTATCGGGTCTACGAGTGGTTGGGCTGGAATGTGAAGGCTACGCTGCCTGGGGAGTTGTGAGCCGGGATTGGGAATTCGGGATTCGAGATTCGAGATTCGAGATTCGTAAAAGCCGGCGTGCGTCCTGGTGTGCGCGGCTGATTTATTTTCAACGTTGCCTGGTGCCGTGGAGATCTCGACGGGAGCAACGCATGCGCGGCGGCCGGGAAAAGTAACGGCTTGGCACGGTGGCTTTGCGACTGCTGCGCATTCGCTTGCTGCAACCGGCCTGCAGCATCGCCAGCCGCGTGTGCGGCTGGCGATGCTTGCGCTCAGCGTGTTTCGTACATCGCCTTGACGTCGTTGCGGAATGCGGTCTGGCTGTCGGCGCGGTTGTAGAACATGTGGCCGCCCGGATACTCGCGCACCTGCACACGTTTCGGGTCGTTGCCCATCGCCGGCATCTGATCCACCGTCAGCACCGAGCCCATGAACGGGCAGGAGAGATCGTTCCAGCCGTGCGCGATCAATACGCGCAGTTTCGGGTCGATCGCCACCGACTGACGCAGTTGCGTCACCGCGCCCTTGCGCAGTTCGTCGTTCCAGTCCCACAGCTTGTTGACGTCGTAATTGAGCGCCTGATAACGCGCGTCGACCTTCCAGCCGACCACGCGGGTGACGAAGTCCACCATCGCGGTGGTGGTCGGCGCGATGATGCTGTCCAGCAACGGGTCGTTGGCGCGTTGCTCCGGATCGTTCGGGAACGGGTCGAATGCAGTCACGTTGGAGTCGTAACGGCTGCCCAGTTCGCCCTTGTCGCGAAACACCTCGCGCAGATACGCCTGCGTTTCCAGGCGTCCGCCGGAGCGCCGCACATAGGCCGGATCCAGCCCGGTCATGCGCGTGACCTGCTGCAGCATCGCCTCGCTGGCCTGCGGGTCGGTGCGTCCTTTCATCAGCGCCACCGCGTAGTCGCCGCGGGTGTAATCGATCACCTCGCGCATGGCGCTGTCGCTGAGCTTGCCCTGGCGCTCCAGGTGCGCGGCGGCGATCGAGGGCAGCGTCATCATCCATGCCAGTGGCGACACATCGCTGTTGTCGTCCAGGGTCGGGTTGAGATACGGCGACACCAGCACCACACCGTTCATCGCCACGCCCAGCCGGGTCTGCAGGTAATGGGTGATGCGCGGGCCACGGAAGCCGCCATAGCTTTCGCCGACCAGATATTTGCGCGCCTGCAGACGACGGTTCTTGAGCAGCCAGTCGTAGACCACGCGCGAGAGGTATTCCACGTCGGCCTGCGGGTTGTAGAACTGCTTCTTGGCATCGTCGTCGCCGATCAGGGAGCGGCTGAAGCCGGTGCCGACCGGGTCGATGAACACCAGATCGGTGAAGTCCAGCCAGGTGCCGGGGTTGTCGCGCAATGCTGCCGGTGCCGAGGCGCTATCGCCTTCGGCGCCGAAACCCACTACCTTCGGCCCTATCGCGCCCATGTTCAGATACACCGACGACGCGCCGGGCCCGCCGTTCAATGCGAACGTGACTGGCCGGTCCTTGCCATCCACGGTGTAGGCAGTGAATACCACCTCGCCGGTGGTCTTGCCTTGCGCGTCGCGTACCGGCAGCGTGCCGACGGTGGCGGTGTAACTCAGCGTCCGGCCGGCCACGCGCGTGCTCTGACGCACGCTGGCATCGGCCGGCAACGGCGCAGGCTTGGATGCCGCTGCGTCGGGTTTTGCATCGCTTTTGGCGTCGCTTTTACTATCGTTTTTATCTGGCGCAGCGGCCAGCGCCGTCCCGCTGAGCAGGACACAGGCCAGCAGGCTGGCACGGAGAAAAGAGGGCATGGCGATCGAGGTTCGAACAGGGGAGCGACGATGCTAGGCCCCGGCAGCGCTCGGTGGATGTGCACAAAGGCATGTGTGTCGCGTTGACCGATGTGGCTTGCCTGGCCTGCAGCAGTATGTGCCGAAGCAGGCAGCCGTCTGACCCAAGGGGTGAGGTTTTCGCAGTCCGCTGAAATAAGCATCCACGTCAAAGAAAATCGATAGCACACCCTTCTCCCCTCGGGAGAAGGTGCCCCGCAGGGGCGGATGAGGGTACGGGCGAAGCCTCGTGTCATCCATTACAGAGTGGCTTCGCCCGTACCCTCACCCCAACCCCTCTCCCGAGGGGAGAGGGGCTTTAACTTCCGATGTTTTTACCCTTTCCGTATCTTTTAGACTTCCAGCGAAGCCAGATCGCCCTTGCTCTCAAGCCACTGCTTGCGATCGCCAGCGCGCTTCTTCGCCAGCAACATATCCATCAACGAACGGGTCTGTTCGCCATCGTCGATGGTCAGCTGCACCAGCCGGCGCGTGTCCGGGTGAATGGTCGATTCGCGCAGCTGTTGCGGATTCATCTCGCCCAGGCCCTTGAAGCGGGTGACGCTGACCTGGCCCTTGATCTTCTCGCGCGCGATCTTGTCCAGCAGCGTGGTCTTTTCTTCCTCGTCCAGCGCGTAGAACACCTGCTTGCCCACGTCCACACGGAACAGCGGCGGCATTGCCACGAACACATGGCCGGCAGCCACCAATGCCGGGAAATGCCTTAAGAACAGCGCAGTCAACAAGGTCGCGATATGCAAACCATCGGAGTCGGCGTCGGCCAGGATGGTGACCTTGCCGTAGCGCAGCCCGCTGATGTCGTCCTTGCCCGGGTCGCAGCCGATCGCGATCGCCAGGTTGTGCACTTCTTCGGACGCCAGCACGCTGCCCGAGGCCACTTCCCAGGTGTTGAGGATCTTGCCGCGCAGCGGCAGGATCGCCTGAAAATCCTTGTCGCGCGCCTGCTTGGCCGAGCCGCCGGCCGAGTCGCCTTCGACCAGAAACAACTCGGTACGCGACAGGTCCTGGCTGATGCAATCGGCCAGCTTGCCGGGCAGGGCGGGGCCCTGGGTGACCTTCTTGCGGACGATCTGCTTTTCGGTCTTCAGGCGCGCACTGGCGCGATCGATGGCGATCTGCGCGATCTTCTCGCCGATCTCCACGTTCTGATTGAGGTACAGGCTGAAGGCGTCGTGCGCGGCGCCTTCGATGAAGCCGGCGGCCTGACGCGAGGACAGACGCTCCTTGGTCTGCCCGGAGAACTGCGGGTCGGTCATCTTCAGGCTGAGCACGAAGGTGACCCGGTCCCACACATCTTCCGGCGCCAGCTTGACGCCGCGCGGCAGCAGATTGCGGAAGTCGCAGAACTCGCGCAACGCATCGGTCAGGCCCGAACGCAGGCCGTTGACGTGGGTGCCGTGCTGCGCGGTCGGAATCAGGTTGACGTAGCTTTCCTGCACCAGTTCGCCTTCCGGCACCCAGGCTGCAGCCCAGTCGACGATCTCGGTGTCCTTCTTCAGGCTGCCGGCGAACAGGTCGGCCGGCAGCATCTCGTGCTCGGCCATCTCGCCCTTCAGATAGTCGCGCAGGCCATTTTCGAAGTACCAGCTGTCCTGCTCGCCGGTCGCTTCGTCATGCAGCTTGACGGTCAGCCCGGGGCACAACACCGCCTTGGCGCGCAGCAGATGGCGCAGCGCGCGCACGTTGAACTTGGGCGTGTCGAAGTACTTCGGGTCGGCCCAGAAGCGCAGCCGCGTGCCGGTGTTCTTCTTGCCGACGGTGCCGACCACTTCCAGCTTGGAGGCGGCGATGCCGTCGCGGAACTCCATGCGGTGCTCGCTGCCTTCGCGCTTGATGAACAGCTCGACCTTGGTCGACAGCGCATTGACTACGCTCACACCCACGCCGTGCAGGCCGCCGGAGAAGGTGTAGTTGCGATTGTTGAATTTGCCGCCGGCATGCAGCCGGGTCAGGATCAACTCCACACCGGGAATCTTCTCTTCCGGGTGCATGTCCACCGGCATGCCGCGGCCGTCGTCGGAGACCTCGCAGCTGCCATCCTTGAACAAGGTCACTTCGACCTGCTTGGCGTGACCGGCCAGCGCCTCGTCGACCGAGTTGTCGATCACTTCCTGCGCCAGATGGTTCGGGCGCGCAGTGTCGGTGTACATGCCAGGACGGCGTTTGACCGGGTCCAGGCCCGACAGCACTTCAATATCGGCGGCGTTATAACGGGTGTTCATGCATCTCTTGGCACGTGAAACGACGCGCAAGTGTGGGGGCAGAACCGTTTTTTTGCACGCGACAGGCGTTCAGTGCAGGGCGGGGTGCGGCTGGATACCCTGGCGTTGGATTCGGAACCAAACGTCCCCACCTGAGGATGTCACCGAAACCGGAGGACACCATGAAGTTCAAGCACATTCTGATGCTCACCCTGGGTGCGGCCGCAGTCGCGGCGCTTCCTGCCATGGCCCAGGCCGCTCCGCAGCAGACGGGCCAGGGCGCCGCCGCGCAGAAGGCCGACGACGCCAAGGCCAAGACCGAAGCCGAGCGCAAGGCCGAGCGCCGTGCCGCCGCTGCCGCGCAGAAGCCCAAGGCCGATGCCGCGCTGCCCGAGGAAGAGGAAGAAAAGAAGCCGGCGCGCTGATCGCGCTGCGCATCGGCTGGCTTCACATCGGTCATCTGCTCCACAGACGCCCCGGCCTAGGTCGGGGCGTCTGCATTTGCGGCCCACGCGGCGCGCGTTTGTCACTGCGTGATCGCAGCGGCGTCACGCAACCCTTGGGCATTCGTCCGTCACCCGCTAAACTATGGCTTTCCGGGAGGCTTCAAGCCCCATGACCCCCCTGATTTTTGTTACAGGCGGCGTAGTGTCCTCGTTGGGTAAGGGCATTGCGGCCGCTTCGCTTGCGTCCATTCTTGAAGCGCGTGGCCTGAAGGTCACGATGATGAAGCTGGACCCGTACATCAATGTGGACCCGGGCACGATGAGCCCGTTCCAGCACGGCGAGGTCTACGTCACCGACGACGGTGCCGAGACCGATCTGGATCTGGGCCACTACGAGCGCTACGTGCGCACGCGCCTTTCGCGCAAGAACTCCGTCACCACCGGCCGGATCTACGAGAACGTGATCCGCAAGGAGCGTCGCGGCGATTATCTGGGCGCCACCGTACAGGTGATTCCGCATATCACCGACGAGATCCGTCGTTGCATTGACGAGGCCACCGCAGGTTTCGATGTCGCATTGATCGAGATCGGCGGCACCGTGGGCGATATCGAGTCGCTGCCATTCCTGGAAGCGATTCGCCAGGTGCGCACCGAGCGCGGCGCCGAAAAGGCCATGTTCATGCACCTCACCCTGGTGCCGTACATCGCTGCTGCCGGTGAGTTGAAGACCAAGCCGACCCAGCATTCGGTCAAGGAACTGCGCTCGATCGGCATCCAGCCGGACGTACTGCTGTGCCGCTCCGAGCAGGCGGTGCCGGATTCGGAACGCCGCAAGATCGCGTTGTTCACCAACGTCTCCGAGCGCGCGGTAATCAGCTGCCCGGATATCGACGTGCTGTACGGCATGCCGCTGGAACTGCGCCGCCAGGGCCTGGACGAGTTGGTGATCGATCAGTTCAAGCTGCGCGACAAGGTCGCCGCGGCCGATCTCTCCGAATGGGCTGCGGTGGTGGATGCGGTCAAGCATCCGCTGGACGAAGTCACCATTGCGGTGGTCGGCAAGTACGTCGATCACCAGGACGCCTACAAGTCGGTGGCCGAAGCATTGCGGCACGGTGGCCTGCGCCAGCGCACCAAGGTCAATCTGAAGTGGCTGGAAGCGCAGGATCTGGAAGGCAGCGACATGGCCGCCTTGCAGGACATCGACGGCATTCTGGTGCCGGGCGGTTTCGGCGATCGCGGCTTCGAAGGCAAGGTGCAGACCTCCAAGTACGCGCGTGAGCACAAGGTGCCGTACTTCGGTATCTGCTACGGCATGCAGGCCGCGGTGGTGGACTATGCGCGCCATGTCGCCAATCTGGATGCGGCCAACAGTACCGAGAACGATCGCCAGTCGCCGCACCCGGTGATCGGCCTGATCACCGAATGGCGTACCGCCACCGGCGAAGTCGAAAAGCGCGACGAGAAGTCCGATCTGGGCGGCACCATGCGGCTGGGTCTGCAGGAGCAGCGCCTGAAGCCGGGCACGCTGGCACGCGAGGTGTACGGCAAGGACGTGGTGGCTGAGCGGCATCGTCATCGCTACGAGTTCAACAACCGCTACCGCACCCAGCTGGAAGATGCCGGCCTGGTGATTTCCGGCAAGTCGATGGACGACACGCTGGTGGAAATGGTGGAGCTGCCGCGCGAGACGCACCCGTGGTTCCTGGCCTGCCAGGCGCACCCGGAGTTCCTGTCCACACCACGCGACGGGCACCCGCTGTTCATCGGCTTCGTGCGCGCCGCGCGCGAGAAGAAGGCGGGCGGCAAGTTGTTGAAGGAAGCGCGCGCCTGAGATTTTCCTTCTCCCATCGGGAGAAGGTGGCGCGAAGCGCCGGATGAGGGGCGCCGCAGTAAACCGGAAGATGGCAACCATGACGAACGCGTCGCCACGCGCCAGCCAGGGCAAACCATCGGGCTTCACAAGCGCTTCGCAACCATACCCTCACCCCAGCCCCTCTCCCGATGGGAGAGGGGCTTCAATCAACAAGGTGACCTGATGAAACTGTGTGACTTCGACGTTGGCCTGGATCAGCCGTTGTTCCTGATCGCCGGCCCCTGCGTGATCGAGTCGATGCAGCTGCAGCTCGACGTGGCCGGCAAACTCAAGGAGATCACCGGCAAGCTGGGGATCAACTTCATCTTCAAGTCGAGCTTCGACAAGGCCAATCGCACCTCCGGCACCAGCTTCCGCGGCCCTGGCCTGGAAGAGGGCCTGAAGGTGCTGGCTGCGGTGAAGCAGCAGATCGGCGTGCCGGTGCTGACCGACGTGCACGAATACACCCCGATGAACGAGGTCGCCGCCGTCGTCGACGTTCTGCAGACCCCGGCCTTCCTGGTGCGCCAGACCGACTTCATCAAGAACGTCTGCGCGGCCGGCAAGCCGGTCAACATCAAGAAGGGCCAGTTCCTGGCGCCGTGGGACATGAAGCCGGTGGTCGACAAGGCCAAGTCGACCGGCAACGAGCAGATCATGGTCTGCGAGCGTGGCGCCTCGTTCGGCTACAACAATCTGGTCAGCGACATGCGCTCGCTGAGCGTCATGCGCGACACCGGCTGCCCAGTCGTCTTCGATGCCACCCATTCGGTGCAGTTGCCGGGCGGGCAGGGCAGCAGTTCCGGTGGTCAGCGCGAGTTCGTGCCGGTGCTGGCGCGCGCTGCGGTGGCGGTGGGTATCTCTGGGCTGTTCGCCGAAACCCATCCGGATCCGTCCAAGGCGCTGTCCGATGGCCCCAACGCGTGGCCGCTGGACCGCATGGAGGAACTGCTCGAGACCCTGATGGAACTGGACGCAGTGACCAAGAAGCACGGGTTCGCGCGCTTCGCATGAGTTCCGATCCGTGGGCGCTGGCCGCGTCGCGCCGCCAGCGTCGGCAGTGGCGCCACTGGCCTTGGGGCTGGATCGCGCTGGTCGCATCGATCACCGCGTGGGCGTGCATGGCCGCGATGACGGTGCTGGTCGCTGCCAGCATGGGCATGCCGGGCGACGGCGACCATGCCATGCGGGCCACGCGGGTGCCAATGCTGGTCACGCTGCTGCTGGCCGCGGTAGCGATCACAAGTTGCCTGATCGCCGGCCCGCTGGCGTTGCGGTTGGCTCGCCAATCCGGCGCAGCGATCGTTGCGCTGGTGTTGCTGTCGGTCTTGCTGCTGCTGTCTGGTTTACCGCTGCTGGGCTTGATGGCCTAGCGGCATGTTCGCCGGCCTGTCGCGTGCGGCGGCTGAATGCGATTTGGCAATGTGCCGGTGTGCGGCGATAATCCCGCAGCTTGTTTCCGGTGTACTTCCCCCCTTACTGGTAACCGATCGTTCCTATGACCACTATCGCCAAGATCCTCGCCCGCGAAATCCTCGACTCTCGCGGCAATCCCACGCTGGAGGCCGAAGTCACGCTGGAAGACGGCTCGTTCGGCCGCGCCGCTGTGCCCTCGGGCGCCTCGACCGGCACCAAGGAAGCGGTGGAACTGCGCGATGGCGACAAGACCCGCTACCTGGGCAAGGGCGTGCTGCATGCGGTGCAGAACGTCAACGGCACCATTGCCGAGACGCTCAAGGGCTTCGATGCGGCCGACCAGCAGGGCTTGGACCGTCGCCTGATCGACCTGGACGGCACCGAGAACAAGGGCCGCCTGGGCGCCAACGCGTTGCTGGGTGTGTCGCTGGCCGCCGCGCATGCCGTGGCCGCCTCGCGCAAGCAGCCGCTGTGGCAGTACTTGTCCACCATTACCGAATCCGATGTGTCGCTGCCGGTGCCGATGATGAACATCATCAACGGCGGCGCGCACGCCGACAACAACGTCGACTTCCAGGAGTTCATGGTGCTGCCGGTCGGCTGCAGCTCGTTCTCCGAAGCGCTGCGTGCCGGTACCGAAATCTTCCATGCGCTCAAGTCGGTGCTCAAGGGCCACGGCCTGAGCACGGCAGTGGGCGATGAAGGCGGCTTTGCGCCGGACTTCCGCAGCAATGTCGAAGCGCTGGACACCATCCTCGAAGCGATCGGCAAGGCCGGCTACACCGCTGGCGAAGACATCCTGCTGGGCCTGGACGTGGCTTCCAGCGAGTTCTACGACAACGGCAAGTACAACCTGGTCGGCGAGAACAAGCGCCTGACCAGCGAGCAGTTCGTCGACTTCCTGGCCGACTGGGTCGCGCAGTACCCGATCATCAGCATCGAAGACGGCCTGGCCGAGGACGACTGGGCGGGCTGGAAGCTGCTCACCGACCGTGTCGGCAAGAAGGTGCAGCTGGTCGGCGACGATCTGTTCGTCACCAACCCGAAGATCTTCAAGCAGGGCATCGACTCGGGCACCGCCAATGCGATCCTGATCAAGGTCAACCAGATCGGCACGCTGACCGAGACGCTGGAAGCCATCGCGATGGCGCATGCGGCCAACTACGCCTCGATCGTCTCGCACCGTTCGGGCGAAACCGAAGACACCACCATCGCCGATATCGCCGTGGCCACCACCGCCACGCAGATCAAGACCGGTTCGCTGTGCCGTAGCGATCGCGTCGCCAAGTACAACCAGTTGCTGCGCATCGAGCAGGCGTTGGGTTCCGGCGCACGCTATGCCGGCCGCGACGCGTTCGTTTCGATCAAGCGATAAGCCGTGCGCAACTGGCGCTGGCTACTGCTGGTGCTGGCGGTGCTGCTGGCTTGGCTGCAGTACCGCTTCTGGTTCGGGCCTGGGAATTCCGGCGAAGTCATGATGCTGGAAGCCCAGGTCGCGCATCAGACACAGGACAACGAAGGTCTGCGCCAACGCAACCAGGCGTTGGCAGCAGAGGTGAAGGATTTGAAGGACGGCGAGGCGGCAATCGAGGAACGCGCGCGTAGCGAGCTGGGCATGATCAAGCCGGGCGAGACGTTCTATCGCGTGGTCGAGGATGCGCCGCCGCTGCCGCCCGCAGTGGCCGCACCGTCGACCGAACCCGAGGCGCCCGCCGCAACCGCTCCGGTGGAACAGCCATGACCGGTTCGATCTGGGCGATCGTGCCGGCCGCAGGGCGCGGCACGCGCTTTGGCGGGCAGACCCCCAAACAATATCTGCATGCTGCTGGTCAGCCTTTGATGGCTTACACGCTGGCGGCACTGGCAGCGCATCCGGTAGTGGCCGGAATTGTCGTAGTGATCGCGCCCGACGATGCCGACTGGCCGGGCTGGACGGCGGTGCAGTCCAAGCCGGTGTTGACCTGCGTGGGCGGCGTGACCCGTGCGGCATCGGTACTGGCCGGATTGCTGGCCTTGCCCGAGAGCGTGCGCGCCGACGACTTTGTGCTGGTGCACGATGCCGCACGTCCCAATCTGGCGCTGGCCGATCTGGAGCGCTTGCTGGAAATCGGTCGCGGCGATCCGGTCGGCGCGATCCTGGCCGCACCGGTGCGCGATACCCTCAAGCGGGCCGGCGACGATGGCGGCATTGATGCCACCGAGCCGCGCGAGCGTCTGTGGCGCGCGCTGACCCCGCAGCTGTTTCGTCGCCATCAACTGATCCGTGGCCTCACCGAAGCATCGGCCGCTGGCGTGGATGTGACCGACGAGGCGATGGCGATGGAACGGTTGGGATTGCGTCCGTTGCTGGTGGAAGGTGCCGAGGACAACTTCAAGGTGACCACGCCGGTGGATCTGGCACGCTTCGAATTCGAACTGGCACGTCGCGGCGTGGCGGTGGATGCCGAATTAGTGGCTATACGCAACGATGCGGTGTTTGCCGGTGCCAATCACGACGTTTAGATCGGCTGTCGAACGATTGCGAGGCCGGTTTGCGGAACCGGCTGTGTAGGCCACTCGTACACTGCGCTCTCTTTGCAACGTCCATGCCGACCTAAACGACAGCTTGCTCCCTGTTGTTGGGCACTCTCACTCACCACGGATTTTCCATGTCTTTCAATGTTCGAATCGGTCAGGGCTACGACGTGCATGCGTTCGGCGCGGGCGACCACGTGATGCTGGGCGGGGTGCGCGTTGCGCACAGCCATGGCGTGCTCGCGCACAGCGACGGCGACGTGGTGCTGCACGCGCTATGCGATGCGATGCTGGGCGCGCTGGCGCTGGGCGATATCGGCCAGCATTTCCCGCCGTCCGACGCGCGCTGGAAGGACGCCGACAGCGCGCAGTTCCTGCAGCACTGCGATCACTTGCTGCGCGAGCGTGGCTGGCGCGTGGGCAATGCCGACATCACCGTGATCTGCGAGCGCCCCAAGATCGGCCCGCATGCGCTGGCAATGCGCGAACGCATCGCCGGCCTGCTGGCGATCGAGCTCGATGCGGTCAGCGTCAAGGCCACCACCAGCGAACAACTCGGTTTCACCGGTCGCAGCGAAGGCATTGCTGCGCAGGCGGCGGTGTTGCTCGGCAGGATCGCAGCCTGACGGCGACCAACGAAACAACGGGGCTCATCGTCAGGCGGGCGCGACCGATGCTCGTTACAGCATGTAGCACGCGTACCCTGCGGTTCCGAGCGTGCCGTCCACACTCACCTGACGCCTGCCGGCCAGGTTTTTAGCCGCTCTAACTCGTAGTCACGCACGCCGGGCTCGCCTCGGCGTTGCAACGCGACACCACCGCGCCGAGGCATTCGGCACACAGCGCACGACACGTCGGCGCGAAGGTAACCACAGCATGAGCGACACCTCTCTCCTGCCGCGCGCGCATGGCGCTGCGGTCCTTGGCGCAGCAATGCGCAGCACGCCCGAAGATTTTCAGGTCGATGAGCTGCCTGCATTCGAAGCCTCCGGCGAAGGCGAGCACCTGTTGCTCAGCGTGCGCAAACGTGGCCAGAACACCGCGTATATCGCCAAGAAACTTGCGCTGTGGGCGGGCATTGCGGAAATGGGCGTCAGCTACGCCGGCTTGAAGGATCGCCATGCGGTGACCACGCAGCGTTTCAGCGTGCATCTGCCCAAACGTATCGCGCCGGACATCGCTGCGCTCGACGACGACGAAATGCAGGTGGTCGACAGCACCTGGCACAACCGCAAGCTGCAACGCGGCGCGCTGCACGGTAATCGCTTTGTGTTGACGCTGCGCCAGGTGCAGGGCGAACGCGGCGCGATCGAGCAACGCTTGCAGGCGATCGCTGCACGCGGCATTCCCAACTGGTTTGGCGAACAACGCTTTGGTCGCGATGGCGGCAACGTGGCATCGGCGTTGGCGATGTTCGGCTACATGCAGGATGCCGAGGGGGCGTTGGTGCCGGCACCGAAGCGGCGTCTGCGCAACGATCAACGTTCGATATTGCTGTCGGCGGCGCGCTCGGCACTGTTCAATCGCGTGCTCACTGCACGCGTGGAGCAGGGCAGTTGGGACGCCGCGCTGGAGGGCGAGGCCTGGATGCTGGATGGCTCACGCAGCGTGTTCGGCCCCGAGCCGTGGAGCGAGGTGCTGGCCGAGCGGCTGGCGCGTTTCGATATCCATCCCAGTGGCCCGTTGTGGGGCGTGGGCGAACTGCGTTCCACCGACCAGGCTGCCGCAGTGGAGCGGGGCGCGTTGTCCGATCCGCAATCCGAGGCGCTGCGGATCGGTCTGGAAGCCGCTGGCTTGAAGCAGGAGCGCCGCGCCTTGCGTCTGCGCCCGCAAGGATTGGACTACCGTTGGTTGGATGCGCAGACCCTGCAGGTCGAATTCGCACTGCCGCCGGGCTGCTACGCCACCGCGGTGCTGTGGGAGCTGGGCGAGGTGATCGACGCAGGTCGCGGCATGGCCAATGTCCGTTCCGACACTTGAGTTTTGCGTCGTGCGGCGACGCGCAGCGCAAACAAACGTTGCCGGAGCCGAGGCGTTGTAGGAGCGGCCCTGGCCGCGACGGGCGTTACCGATAAAACCGAACAACGCGCCAGCGCATCTTCCCTAACGCCGCGCCAACAACACCAACAACGCCCCCGTGCCGCCTTGCGTGGCCGGCGCCGAATGAAACGCCAGCACATCGTTGCGCTGGCGCAACAGACGGTCCATCAGGTTCTTCAGCACCGGCGCGCCGTTATCGGACTGCAGGCCTTTGCCGTGGATGATGCGCACGCAGCCATGTTCGTGCGCATGCGCATCGAGCAGGAACTGCCGCAACAACAACTCGGCTTGCGCTGCGGTGGCGCCATGCAGATCCAGTTCGTCCTGGATCGAGAACTGGCCACGCTTGAGCCGCTGAAACAAGCGGGTGGGAAGATTCTCGCGCCGATAACTGGCGGTGTCGCCCGCCTCCAACGGCGCGCTGTCGCGCAGCAGACGTGCGAATTCGGTGTGCGCTTCGGCGTCGTCGCGCTCGGCCATGCGCGCGCGCGGCTTCGGGCGCGGTTTGGCGTTGGCCGGGGGGGCGACTTCACGAATCGGCTTGACCGCGCCAATCGCTGCGCGGAACAGCGCGCCGTCGTCTTCGTCTTCAGGATGCGACATGCTCACAGCGTAACGTGCCCAACCTCAGGTGCAAGCGAAGATCAAGCGCGAAGGCGAGGGACGCATCCGGTATCATGACCCGGTTTTCCGAGGAGTCCCATGCGCGTACTGGTTAGCAACGACGACGGTGTCGACGCCCCCGGCATCCAGATTCTGGCCGAGGCGCTGCGGCGTGCCGGTCATGAAGTGATGGTGGTCGCCCCCGACCGCGACCGCTCCGGCGCCAGCAATTCGCTGACGCTGGACGTGCCGATCCGCACCCGCCGCATCGACGCGCAGACCTGCGCAGTGGCCGGCACACCGACCGACTGCGTGCATCTGGCGCTGACCGGCATGCTCGATTACGACCCGGACATCGTGGTCTCCGGCATCAACAACTCGGCCAATCTCGGCGACGACGTGATCTATTCGGGCACCGTGTCGGCCGCGATGGAAGGCCGCTTTCTCGGCTTGCCCGCAGTGGCGGTCTCGTTGGTGACGCACAACCACGAAGCACATCACTATGAAACCGCCGCGCGCGCAGCGGTGGAGATCGTGGCGCGGCTCAAATCCGATCCCTTGCCCGCCGACACCATTCTCAACGTCAACGTGCCGGATCTGGCCTGGTCGGATCTGCTCGGTTTCGAAGTCACCCGGCTCGGCAACCGCCACCGTTCCGAGCCCTGCGTGCCGCAACGCGATCCGCGCGGCCGTACCGTGTACTGGATCGGCCCGGCCGGTCCCGAGCAGGATGCCGGCACCGGCACCGATTTCCACGCCGTGCGCACCGGGCATATCTCGATCACCCCGATCCATGTCGACCTCACCCGCTATCAGGCGCTGGAAACCGTGGCCGGCTGGGTCGGTGGCCTGACTGCCGCACTGGACGCACCGGCATGACGCCGAGGCTGCGTCTGCTGCAACCGGAGTCGGTGGGGATCGGCATGACCTCGCAACGCGTGCGCGACCGGCTGGTCGAGCGCCTGCGCGAGGCCGGCATCCAGGACGAGGCCACGCTCAACGCGGTGCGTACCGTGCCGCGGCATCTGTTCATCGATGAAGCGTTGGCCTCGCGCGCCTACGAAGACACCGCATTGCCGATCGGCCACGGCCAGACCATCTCGCAGCCCTGGGTGGTCGCGCGCATGACCGAGGCGGTGCTGCAGGTTGGCCCGACCAAAGTGCTCGAAGTGGGCACCGGCTCTGGCTACCAGGGCGCGATCCTGGCCGCTTTGGGCCTGGAGGTTTACACCGTCGAGCGCATCGGCGACCTGCTGCGGCAGGCGCGCAAGCGCTTCCGCCATCTGGGAATGAACGTGCGCAGCAAGCATGACGACGGCCGCATCGGCTGGCCCGAGCATGGTCCCTACGATGCCATCGTGGTCACGGCTGCCGCTCCGGCGCTGGTGGATGCGCTGGTCGATCAACTGGCGGTCGGCGGACGTCTGGTCGCCCCGGTCGGTGGCGCGTCTTCGCAATCGCTGATGCAACTCACACGTGGTGCCGACGGCGCGATCGAACAGCAGGTTCTGGCGCCGGTCACGTTCGTCCCGCTGTTGTCGGGCATGCTGGATTGAATCCATGAGAGTTCCTCGATGAAGATCTTCGGGCCGTTGTACGACGTGGCCATTCGTTGGTCGCGCAACCGGCGCGCACCCGCGCTACTGACCGGCCTCAGTTTCGTGGAGGGCTTCATCTTTCCGGTGCCGCCGGAAGTGATGTTGGCGCCGATGTCGCTGGCCGAGCCCAAGCGTGCGTTGTGGTTCGCCACCTTGAGCCTGATCGGCTCGGTGTGCGGCGCGCTGGTCGGCTATCTGCTCGGCCATTTCGCCTTTGCCGCATTGCAGCCGGTGATCGAATGGCTGGGCTGGAGCGTGAAGATCCAGGCGCAGATCGAGATGCTGCGCGCGCTGGTGGCAGAGTCGCCGTGGAAGGCCTTCTGGGCACTGGTGCTGGTGGGTTTCACCCCGATTCCTTTGAAGATCTTTACCTGGGCCTCGGGCGTGGTCGGTGTGCCGATCCTGCCCTTCATCGCCAGCATGCTGGTGGGGCGCGGCAAGCGCGTGTATCTGGTGGCCGGCGCGATCCGGTTGGGTGGCGCACGCGCCGAAGCAGCGCTGCATCGCTGGATCGAGCCGCTGGGCTGGGTGGCCATGGCCGTCCTGGCCGCGGGCGCAGGGTGGTTGGTGTGGAAGACAATGAACGGATGAGCACGTTGCAGATGAATTCGTTACGTAAGACAGCAGTCATGCTCGTGGTCGCCATCGGGCTGACCGCCTGCAGCAGCGCCACGGTGGTGCGTTCGCCAGGCGCCGGCGGTGGTTCGTCTTCCTCGCGTCCGTCTACGGCTGCGCGTGCGTCGGTGCCGCGCCCAGGTGCGACCGTCACCGTCCAGCGCGGCGACACGCTGTACGCCATTTCGCGTCGGACTAATATCACTGCGCCGGATCTGGCGGCCTGGAACGGGCTGTCTTCACCGAACACCATCTATCCCGGCCAGACGCTCAAGCTGTATCCGGGTGGTGCCAGCAGGCCGGGCAGCAGCACCTCGACGGCCGGCACGGTAGTTCCGCCGCGGCCGACTGCACCGATCGCTGCACCGGTCAGTAGTGGATTCCAATGGCGCTGGCCGGCTGATGGCGTGGTGGTCGGCACCTTCGTCGCTGGCGAGACCACCAAACAGGGCGTGGATATCGCCGGTGCCAGCGGGCAGGCGGTACGTGCCGCCGCAGATGGCGTGGTGGTGTACTCCGGCGCCGGCCTGGTCGGCTATGGCGAGCTGATCATCATCAAACACAATGATCAGTGGCTGTCTGCCTATGGGCACAACCGCAAGCGCCTGCTCAACGAAGGCCAGAGCGTGAAGGCCGGCCAGCAGATCGCCGAGATGGGTCGCAGCGGTGCCGCCCGCGACATGCTGCACTTCGAGATTCGCTACAACGGCAAGCCGGTCGATCCGCTGCTGTATTTGCCGAAGAAGTGATTCGGGAGTGGGGATTTGGGATTCGCAACGGCAACGGCGCTGGGCTGGTGGTACTGCTTGAAAGGCGCTTTCTAGCGGCAGGAAAATCGCTTGAGGCATCGCTGCCGCCGTTCGCCTGAGAGCGAAACCTGCTCCAGCCTGCGTTTACGAATCCCCAATCCCGACTCCCTAATCCCGTCCCTCAAGAATCATCGCCAACGCCACCCGGCGGCCTTCGCTGGCCAGCACGTTATACGTGCGCGCCGCGGCCGCGTTGGTCATCGCTTCCAGCCCGATGCCGCGGGTCAGGCAGGCCGCCAGGACATCGGTGGTCGGAAACTGCTGGTGCTCGCCGGTGCCAAGCAGGATCACCGCCGGGGACAGCGCCAGCACCGCGTCCATATGCCCGGCCTGAAGCTGTTCCAGGTTGGGCACCGGCCAGCGTTCGACCAGTTCATCGGGCATCAGGATGAAGCTCTGCTGCAAGATGCGCTCGTTCACCTTGGCATGGCGGCCATCGGCCGCGCGCAGCGCATAGGTGTAGTCGGGATGTTCCTGGCTTAAAGGCATAACGAACTCGTCAGGTCAGCCGCGCGGCAACACGATCTGGCGCTTTTCCTTGCTGGGGCGGTAAAGAATGGCGACATGGCCGATCCGCTGCACCAGCGCGCTGCCGGTCTTTTGAGTAATGTCGGCAATCATGGCGTCGCGGGCCTCGCGATCCTCCGATGCCACCTTCACCTTGATCAGTTCGTGGCGCTCGAGCACTTCCTCGAGTTCGGCCAGAAATGCCGGCGTGACCCCTTTGCCGCCGGTTTGCAGCAGTGCTTTGAGATCGTGGGCCTGGCCGCGCAGGAAACGGTTCTGGGCGGAGGTGAGAACAATGGACATGCAGGATCAAAGGGAAGCAAAGGGTGTTCAGGGTATCATGGCGACCCGTTCGGACCCCTTTGCCAATGCCCTCCCGCAGTAAAAGCAGCCAGCGCTGGCTCAAGGAACACTTCGCCGACCCTTACGTGAAGAAGGCTCAGGCCGAAGGCATGCGCTCGCGTGCCGCCTACAAGCTGGAGGAATTGCTTCAGCGCGACCGCCTGCTCAAGCCGGACATGGTGGTGGTCGATCTGGGCGCCGCGCCCGGCGGCTGGTGCCAGCAGGTGCGCAGGTCGCTCGGCGACACCGGCCGGGTACTGGCGCTGGACATCCTGGAGATGCCCCCGCTGGCCGGGGTGGAGTTCCTTCATGGCGACTTCAGGGAACAAGCCGTCCTATCGGAATTCGAAGCGATGTTGGGCGATGTGCCGGTGGACCTTGTTCTGTCCGATATGGCCCCCAATAAGAGTGGCATGGATGCGGTCGACCAACCGCGGATGATGCACCTGGCGGAACTGGCGATGGAATTTGCCGACAACCACCTCAAGACGGGTGGGGCATTTTTGATCAAGCTGTTCCAGGGTGTTGGATCCGACGACTACATTCGCGAGCTTCGCCGCCGCTATGAGAAGGTGACGATTCGCAAACCGGCGGCCTCGCGCAAGCGCTCCCCGGAAGTTTATGCGCTCGGTCAGGGCAAGCGTGCCCAGATCAAGTAAGCTGCCAATGACCACCGTGTTTCAAGAATTTGATGAGTAGAGGGCACCGGAGCCAATGAGGATGAACGACTTGACCAAGAATCTGCTGCTGTGGGTGGTCGTCGCGGTTGTGCTGATGGTCGTCTTCCAGAGCTTCTCGCCGCGGATGGCAGGCGGCGTCGGCCCCGACTCGATCACCTACACCCAGTTCCTGAAGGAAGTGGACTCCGGTCGCGTCAAGTCGGTGGACTACACCGATGAGACCAACCTGGCCGTCAACGCGATCCGCTTCAAGCGCACCGACGGCAGCGAAGCCACCGTGTACGGTCCGCGCGACGACAAGCTGGTCGACGTGCTGTACAGCAAGAACATCGAAATGACCCGCCAGAAGCCCTCCACCGGCCCTGGTTTCTGGTCGTTGGTGCTCAACTTCCTGCCGGTTATCCTGATCATCGGCTTCTGGCTGTTCATCATGCGCCAGATGCAAGGCGGTGGCGGCGGTGCCAAGGGTGCGATGAGCTTCGGCAAGTCACGCGCCAAGTTGCAGGGCGAGGACCAGGTCAAGATCACCTTTGCCGACGTTGCCGGTTGCGACGAGGCCAAGGAAGAAGTCAGCGAGCTGGTCGACTTCCTGCGCGACCCGACCAAGTTCACCAAGTTGGGCGGCAAGATTCCGCGCGGCGTGTTGATGGTCGGCCCGCCGGGTACCGGTAAGACGCTGCTGGCCCGCGCCATCGCTGGCGAAGCCAAGGTGCCTTTCTTCAGCATCTCCGGTTCGGACTTTGTCGAAATGTTCGTCGGCGTCGGTGCGAGCCGTGTGCGCGACATGTTCGAGCAGGCCAAGAAGCACGCGCCGTGCATCATCTTCATCGACGAAATCGATGCGGTGGGCCGTCATCGCGGCGCCGGCCTCGGCGGCGGGCATGACGAGCGCGAGCAGACCTTGAACCAGCTGCTGGTCGAAATGGACGGCTTTGAAGGCGGCGAAGGCGTGATCGTGATCGCGGCCACCAACCGTCCCGACGTGCTGGATCCGGCGCTGCTGCGTCCGGGCCGTTTCGATCGCCAGGTCGTGGTCGGGTTGCCGGACGTCAAGGGTCGCGAGCAGATCCTGCGTGTGCACATGCGCAAGCTGCCATTGGCCGACGACGTGGTGCCGATGGTGATCGCCCGCGGTACCCCGGGTTTCTCGGGTGCCGATCTGGCCAACCTGTGTAATGAAGCGGCGTTGTTTGCGGCGCGCGGTAGCGAGAAGGAAGTCCGCATGGACCACTTCGACCGTGCCCGCGACAAGATCCTGATGGGTGCCGAGCGTCGCTCGATGGCCATGAGCGAGGACGAGAAGACGCTGACCGCGTACCACGAAGCTGGCCATGCCATCGTCGGCCGTCTGGTGCCGGAGCATGACCCGGTCTACAAGGTCACCATCATTCCGCGTGGTCGCGCCCTCGGCGTGACGATGTATCTGCCGGAAGGCGACCGTTACTCGATGAACCGGGTGGCGATCGAATCCCAGCTGTGCTCGCTGTATGGCGGCCGTGTTGCCGAGGAGTTGATCTTCGGTGGCGACAAGGTCACCACCGGTGCCTCCAACGACATCGAGCGTGCGACCAAGATGGCGCGCAACATGGTCACCAAGTGGGGCTTGTCCGACGAACTCGGCCCGGTGGCCTACGGCGAGGAAGAAGACGAGGTGTTCCTGGGCCGTTCGGTGACCCAGCACAAGAATGTCTCCGACGAAACCGCGCGCATGATCGACGAAGTGGTGCGCTCGATCCTGGACAAGGCCTACAGCAAGACCAAGGCGATCCTCACCGAGAACCTGGACAAGCTGCACGCGATGTCGCAATTGTTGCTGCAGTACGAAACCATCGACGTGCCGCAGATCGACGCCATCATGGAAGGCCGCGAGCCGCCGCCGCCGGCCGGTTGGGCCAAGTCCGACAAGGACGGTGGCAACAACAACGACAAGGGCAGCCCGCGTCCGTTGCCGCCGATTGCCGGGCCAGCCGAGCAGCTGTAACGCTACGCATCGGTCAGCTGCAGCAGCATCCATCAAGGCCGGGGAGCGATTCCCGGCCTTGATGCGTTTGGACGCTGACCAACGCAGCTCCCGGCTTCGGTCATTTCGCGGCCTCGGTTGATAATTCATTCGGCAGATCGCAAAACACGCGCGCCACGGCAGCGCGCATCGGTCGCCACCCATCGCAACCCCTGCAGGAGAACCCCACGATGTTCGACACCGCCCTCAAGCTGGATTGCGCCGGTCGCATCCTGCGACTGGATGCGCCGCAGTTGATGGGCATCGTCAATGTCACGCCCGATTCGTTTTCCGACGGTGGCCAGCACGCCACCTGCGAGGCCGCCATCGCACACGGCCTGCGTCTGGTCGAGGAGGGCGCTGCGGTGCTGGATATCGGTGGCGAATCCACCCGCCCTGGCGCGACCCCGGTCGCGCTGGAAGAAGAACTGCAGCGCGTGATTCCGGTGATCGACGCATTGGCGCGTCAAACCAGCGTGCCGATCAGTGTGGATACCTTCAAACCGGAGGTGATGCGCGCGGCCGTCGCGGCCGGCGCCGGCATGATCAACGATGTCTATGCGCTGCGTTCGCCGGGCGCGTTGGATGCTGCATCGGAATTGCGCGTGCCGGTGGTACTGATGCACGCACGCAGCGCACCGCATGCCATGCAGGACGCGCCGCACTACGACGACGTGGTGGCCGAGGTGCACCGCTTTCTGGCCGAGCGCATCTTCGCCGCCGAAATGGCCGGCATCGACAAACGCCGGTTGATCCTCGACCCCGGCTTCGGCTTCGACAAGACCACCACGCACAACCTGACTGTGCTGGCGCAGCTGCAGCGCCTGCAGGAATTCGGCTTGCCGGTGCTGGCAGGGCTATCGCGCAAGCGCAGCATCGGCGAGTTGACCGGCCGCGAACGTGCGGCCGAGCGTGTGCATGGCTCGGTGGCCGCGCACCTGATTGCCGCGCAGCACGGCGCCCTGTTGCTGCGCGTGCACGATGTGGCCGCGACCGTGGATGCCTTGAAGGTGTGGAGTGCGATGTCGGCAATTCCCGTGCCGCGTGTGAGTGCGCCTGCGGTACCGACCATCCGTTGGCCGGACGAGGACTGATGCCGGCCGACCGACGCCCGCTCGCGATCGCGTTGATGGGCCCGACCGCCAGCGGCAAGACCGCGCTGGCACTGGAAGCGGCGCAGCGCTGGAATGGCGAGATTGTCAGCGTCGATTCGGCACTGGTGTATCGCGGGCTGGAGATCGGCGCGGCCAAGCCGGATGCCGCCATGCGTGCAGCCGTGCCGCATCATCTGCTCGATCTGCGCGATCCCTGGCAGATCTATTCGGCGGCGGAGTTCGCTAGCGATGCGCGGCAGGCGATCGACCAGATTGTGGCGCGCGGCAAGCTGCCGATTCTCGCCGGCGGCACCGGACTGTATTTTCGCGCCTTACTGGAAGGGCTGTCGCAGCTGCCCGAAGCCGATCCGCAGGTTCGCTTGACGATCGCAGTCGAAGCCGAACAACTCGGCTGGGCCGCGCTGCATGCACAACTGGCGCAGGTCGATCCGGTCGCGGCTGCGCGTATCCACAGCACCGATCCGCAGCGTATCCAGCGGGCGTTGGAGGTCTACCGCATCAGCGGCAGGCCGATCAGCTATTGGCAGGCGCTACCGCCAGGCCCGCGCCTGCCGGTGCGGGTGTTGAAAGTGGTGCTGGCGCCGCGTGAGCGCGCCGTGCTGCATGCGCGGATCGAACAGCGACTGGATGCCATGCTGGCGCAGGATTTTCTGGCCGAAGTGGAGCGTCTGCGCGCGCTGCCGCCACTGCGCGCGGTTGCCGCGCCGCTGGATCTGCCTGCGATCCGCGCGGTCGGTTATCGCCAGGCCTGGGAGTATCTGGATGGTGCCGGCAGCCTGGCGCAGTTCCGCGAAAAAGCGATCCATGCGACGCGTCAACTGGCCAAACGGCAACTCACCTGGCTGCGTGGCGAGCTCGACGCGCGCTGGTTCGATCCGGAGCGTGACCGCCATCAATTGGAAGCCGCACTTGTCGGCTTCCTCGCTCATCGTCCCGCTGTGCCGCAGGCTTCAGGCGTGTAACATCCCGTTTCCGGGGCCGGCTGGGGATGGCAGGTGTCGACCGGGACAATAAGAACAATAATGAAGAGGAGTTTTCGATGGCTAAGGGGCAATCTTTACAGGATCCATTCCTCAACGCGCTGCGGCGCGAGCGGGTGCCGGTCTCTGTGTATCTGGTCAACGGCATCAAGCTGCAGGGCACGATCGAGTCGTTCGACCAGTTCGTGGTGCTACTGCGCAACACCGTGAGTCAGATGGTTTACAAGCACGCCATCTCCACGGTTGTGCCGGCGCGCAATGTGCGCGTGGGACCGGGCGGTGGTTATGTGCAACCCAATGAAGGCAACCAGGCGGAAGATGACGACGTCGAGCAGTAATGGAGTAGTGCGTGTTTGATCGCTCACGTAAGGGTGAACATGCGCTGTTGATTCAGACCCACTCCGGTGGGCCTGCCGAGGAGGATGTGCTGGAGGAGTTCGCCGACCTTGCAAAGTCGGCGGGCGCCACGATCGCGGCCACGCTCACCGCGCGCATCGACAAACCGAGCCCATCGACCCTGATCGGCAGCGGCAAGCTGGAAGAGGTCAAGGCGGCTGCCGAAGCCACCGGCGCGGATCTGGTGCTGGTCAACCACACCTTGTCGCCGGGTCAGGAGCGCAATCTGGAGCGCTATCTGGAGCGGCGCGTGATCGACCGCACCGGGCTGATCCTGGACATCTTCGCGCAACGCGCGCGCAGCCATGAAGGCAAGCTGCAGGTCGAACTGGCACAGTTGCGGCACATGGCCACCCGGCTGGTGCGCGGCTGGACCCACCTGGAGCGCCAGCGCGGCGGTGCGATCGGCCTGCGCGGCCCCGGCGAAACACAGCTGGAAACCGACCGCCGCCTGCTGCAGAAGCGGGTGGAGCAGTTGCAGCAGCGGCTGGAGAAAGTCGAGGTGCAGCGCACCCAGATGCGCCGCGCGCGCATGCGCAGCGAACTGCCGCGCATTGCATTGGTCGGCTACACCAACGCAGGCAAATCGACGCTGTTCAATGCGTTGACCGGTGCCGAGGCCTACGTGGCTGACCAATTGTTCGCCACGCTCGATCCCACCGTGCGCCGCATCGCATTGCCGGGCGGTAGCGCGATTCTGGCCGATACGGTCGGCTTCGTACGCGATCTGCCGCACCAACTGGTCGCCGCGTTCCGCTCGACCCTGTCCGAAGCACGCGACGCCGATCTGCTGTTGCACATCGTCGATGCGGCCGACCCGTTGCGCGAAGAACGCATCCGCCAGGTCGATGAGGTGTTGCATGCCGTCGGCGCGGGCGATCTGCCGCAGCTGCTGGTGTTCAACAAGATCGACAAGATCGAGGGCGCGCAAGTGCGTCACGATGCACAGGACGGCATCCCCGACCAGGCGCGGCGCGAACGCGTGTGGGTCTCTGCGCGCGATGGACGCGGGTTGGAAGAGTTGCAACACGCACTCGGCCAGCGGCTGGATCTGCGTCATCTGACCGGACAGCTGCGGCTGCCGCCGTCGGCGGGGCGCTTGCGTTCCAAGCTGCATCAGCTGGAAGTGGTGCGTAACGAGCAATCCGACGAGGATGGCTGGTTGCTGGACGTCGATCTGCCGATGGTCGAAGCCGAGCGGCTCGCCGCCAGCGAAGACGGCGCACCGCTGCGCGCGATGCTGCCCGATCGCCGCGAAGACTGGGAATCGTGATCGGCACTGCACAGTCGGGTTGGCTCGACTGTGCACAACGCCCGAGTCGATCCAGCGCGGGCCGAGCAGTACGCCTGCCTTGCGCATATCGCCACTGAACCTCTGCCACGCCGTGGCTGTCCCGTTTCTGCAGCCGCCGCAGACAGATGGGACGAATTGGGCTAAAACGTTCGCTGCCTCTTTATTCCCTTGCCTATGTCCATGTCCGCCGATTTCGAACTGCAGCAGTTGGCCGAAACCCTTGGTCAGCAACTGCTTGCCGCGCGCGAGCGCCTGGTCACCGCCGAGAGTTGCACCGGCGGCTGGATCGCCAAGGCGGTGACCGATGTGGCGGGCTCTTCGCACTGGTTCGATTGCGGCATGGCCGCCTACAGCTACGAGGCCAAGCAGGCATTGCTCGGCGTGCGGCCGCATACGCTGGAAGTGCATGGTGCGGTTAGCCGCGAAACGGTGATCGAGATGGTCTCCGGTGCGCTGGTCAATTCCGGCGCCAGCATCGCCGTGGCGGTGACCGGCATTGCCGGGCCGGGTGGCGGCAGCGAGGACAAGCCGGTCGGCACGGTATGGATCGGCTGGAAGCGTCGTGGCGGTTATGCCACTGCGCAGCTGTTCCAGTTCAACGGCGATCGCGATGCAGTGCGTCGGCAAACCGTGGTTGCGGCGCTGCGCGGTTTGAGCGCATTGCTATAGGTGTGTGATCTGCGCGCCAGCCGCTCTGGTGCATTAGCTGTCTGATGTGTCGCACAAGTGTGATTGCCAACGCCGCGATTCTCGCCTGACGATGCGTGGCATTGTTTTAACGCATGGCTCCAATGCGTATCGAACGATAGCCGCATTCGTCACACGCTCCGCGTGTTCGGTTACCTGCGTTGCTCAGTCTCGTTAACCCGGTAAGGTGTGAAGCCACGCGAACTGCGGCGCTCGCCGTACTGCATCGCCTGCGCGCTTTGTCGGGGGATAAACATGGGTATGGATCAGCAACGTGGCACCACGCTTGCGCTCGCACTTTTTGCGGGCATGCAGGTATCGCCGCTGTGTGCACAGACAACAGCGCAGCCAGATCCAAAGAAGCCGGCAACGCTGGCAGCGCTCAAGGTCACTGCACAAAAGCGCGAGGAATCGCTGCAGAACGTGCCGGTGGTGCTTTCGGTGCTTCCCGAGCAGCTGCTGCAGGACAGCGGCGTGCACGACATCAAGGAGCTGCAGATGCTGGTGCCCGGCTTGATCGTGACCAGCAGTCAAAGTGCAGCGCAAACCACCGCGCGCATTCGCGGCATCGGCACGGTTGGCGACAATGCCGGGCTCGAATCCTCGGTGGGTGTGGTCATCGATGGCGTGGCCCGCGCGCGCAACGGCGTGAGCTTTGCCGACCTGGGAGAGCTTGAGCGCATCGAAGTGTTGAAAGGCCCGCAAGGCACTGTCTTCGGCAAGAACACCTCGGCCGGTGTCATCAACGTGGTCACGCGCCGGCCCAGTTTTACCCGCAGTGCCGATGCCGAAATCACCGCGGGCAACTTTGGCGCGCTCGGGATTGCCGCCGCCTTCAACGATGCGCTGGGCGACACTAGCGCATTACGCGTGTATGCCGCCAGACGGCGTCGCGATGGATTCGAGCAGGTGGTCACCGGCGCTGGCCCGCGCACCGCCACCGACGATGGCGACCAGAATCTGCGCACCGCGCGCGTGCAGCTTCTTTGGGAGCCCACCGACGATCTGGACATCAATCTGGCGGCCGACGTCACCAGCCGCCAGGAAAATTGCTGCGTCACCGTGACCACCGAGCGCGGGCCGACCGCTGCGCTGATCGATGCGCTGACGCCGGGCGGGCAGGGCACCAATGCGCGTGCCGACCCGCAGAGCAGGCGTGCCTACAGCAATCGCAGCACCGCGCAGGAGATTCAGGACAAGGGCATCTCGGCACAGGTGGACTGGACCACCCCGTGGTTGAGCGAGGCGGTGCTGACTTCGATCACCGCAGTGCGCGACTGGAAATCCGTCAACGGCCTGGATTTCGATTACGGCGCTGCAGACATTCTCTATCGCGCTCCGCGCGAAGACGAGATGCTGACCAGGTTCAAGACCTTCAGTCAGGAACTGCGCCTGGCTGGATCGAGTGAGCGTCTCGATTGGATGGTCGGCGCGTTTTACGCAGACGAAACCCTGCATCGCAACGAGTCCTATCGCTTCGGCAGTGCGTACGAGCCGTATCTGTCGAGCGTGCTGCTTGCACGCGTCAATCCTGCGTTGGCCGCACGTGCGGATGCGACGCGTTTTCTCGCCGACGCCACCGGCTTGCCGGCCGGCACGCTGTTCCGCGGCCAGGGTAGCCAGGACCGCTTTCGGCAGGATGGCACCAGCGCCGCGCTGTTCACCAACAACACCTGGCACGCCACCGACGCGCTGGATGTCGTGGTGGGGTTGCGCTACACCTACGAGAACAAAACGCTGCGATCGGCATTTCAGAATCCCGATGGAAGCCCGGCATGTGCCAGTTATTTCGCGCCTAGCGGCCAGGTCGATCCGGCTGCGTTGCGGCGGATCGGTGCGGCGCTGGTGGCGCGTGGTGTGCCCGCATCTGCGGTGCCGTCGATCGCACCGCAAGTGATCGGTTTCACCTGTCTGCCTTGGGCCAATGTTGCCCATGATGGTCGTCGGACCGAGCAGCAACGCACCGAGCGCGAGTGGTCCGGTACCGCCAAGCTGGCGTATCGCTGGAACGATGCGCTGATGACGTATGTGTCGGCGGCGCGTGGCTACAAGGCAGGCGGTTTCAATCTGGATCGCGTGCAGTCCTCCGATGGCCTGTCCAGCGGCGTGCAGGGCATCCTGCCGGTGGATGACACCGCGTTCCCGGGCGAGTTCGTCGACAGCTACGAGCTCGGCGCCAAGAGCACCTGGCTCGGTGGCAACCTGCTGTTGAATGCAGCGCTGTTCTATCAGGATTTCAGCGATTTTCAGCTCAACAACTTTCTGGGGACCAGCTTTGTGGTGCGTGCCATTCCCACCGTTGTGTCGCGCGGCATCGATACCGAAATCCTGTGGCAGGGCGCAGTGCCCGGCCTGATGCTGCAAGGCGGGCTAAGCTATACCGACACCCGCTATGGCGACGATCTCTTACCGGATGCGGATCTGGCGCTGCTGCCGGGCAGCCGTTTGAGTTTTGCGCCGCGCTGGTCGGCCAATCTATCGGTGACCTACGAACGCGCGCTTGGCAATCGGCTCACGGGCCGTTTCAACGTTGGCGCCAAGTACAGCTCCGAATACAACGCAGGCTCGGATCTGGATCCGCAAAAATCGCAACCGGGCTACACCTTGCTCAATGCGCGCTTCGGCATCGGCGCCAACGATAAGCACTGGTTGCTGGAAGCATGGGCAGAAAATCTCGGCAATGAAACCTATCGGCAGATCGTCATCGACGCGCCGCTCCAGGCTGGTTCGTGGAATGCGTTTCTGGGTGCGCCGCGCACGTATGGGGTGACGCTGCGGCTGCGTTATTGAGCCTGTTTCGCCCGACTTCCTGGCAGCGTTACACGGACGCGTTACAGCAAGCACGATCTAACGTGGGCTAAGCCTGATGTTGAGGGAGGCGCGACATCGTCATGCAGATCGGCTACAAACAAGCTCTCGTTGTTGAGCTGCGTGCCGATGCATCTGATTTTCGCCCCTGTGTTGTTTTCGTCCATGCCAGAGGCAGTTGGCAGACGGCTCGCGTCTCTGGATCGCCCGGGCGCCTATTTTCAACCGCCTGTATACACATCTGCCGGTCACTCGATGACCCCACGCGTGCATGATGATGCAGGTGCCTGCATGGCGCCGGGATCGTCTCGGAACACAGCTCCGATGCGGTCGATCTTCGACGACCTGCAACGCGCCGCACCTCCTGCACGCGTGCAGCACCTGGCTGCCGCACACGCACAGGCGGTGCACTGATGTGGGAAGCGCTCGGCACCGTTCGTGACCTCGGACGTCTGCAGGAAATCGCCGCGGTCCTGATTCGTTATGGGTTCGGCGATGTGGTGCGCCGCATTGGCTTGGCCGATGTGCTCGAGCGTGCCGGCAAGCTGTTGCACTGGCATAACGCCGAGGGCCGTTTGCGCATGTCCGCCGCAATGCGCGTGCGGCGCGCCCTGGAAGAACTCGGGCCGACCTTCGTCAAGCTCGGGCAGGTGCTGGCCACACGCGTGGACCTGTTGCCGCAGGAGTGGATCGAAGAGTTGAGCGAGCTGCAAAACGCAGTTCCCGCGCTGCCGTTCGAGCAGATCCGCCCGCAATTGGTCGCAGCGCTGGGCGCGGAACCGGAGAGCATCTTCGCGCGCCTTGACGAGCAACCGTTGGCTGCCGCATCGCTGGCGCAGACCCATCGGGCCTGGCTCGCCGATGGCACACCGGTGGTATTGAAGATCCGTCGCCCCGGTATCGGCGACACCATCGATGCGGATCTGCGCCTGCTCGCGCGGCTGGCGGAGATCGTGGAAGCACGTGCCCCCGACCTGAAGCGCTATCGCCCCGCCGAAGTCGTGCAGCAATTCACCTTGTCCCTGCGGCGCGAACTCGACTTCGCCGCCGAGTGCCGCAATGCCGAACGCATCGCCGCCAATTTCGCCAACGACCCCAATGTCGTGGTGCCTAAGGTGTATTGGGAGTGGACCTGCGAATCGCTGAATGTGCAGGAGTTCATCGACGGCATTCCCGGGCGCGATCTGGCCGCAGTCGATGCGGCCGGCCTGGACCGCAAGGCGCTCGCGCGCACGGGTGCCGGCATCGTGTTCAAGATGGTGCTGCAGGATGGCTGCTTCCATGCCGACCCGCACCCGGGAAACATTTTCTATCTGCGCGACGGGCGCATTGCGGTGATCGACTTCGGCATGGTCGGGCGCGTCTCCGAGCAGCGCCGGTTTCAGGTCGCGCAACTGCTGCACGGCATGGTGAGCTACGACGCCGAAGCGGTCATCGACGTGCTGCTGGAATGGGCCGGCACCAATCTGGATGTGGATGAGTCGCGCTTGCAGCAGGACATCGGCGCCTTCGTCGACGAATATCGTGGCGTGCCGTTGAAGGAACTGCGTATCGGCGCAATGCTTGGCGATGTCACGTCCATCCTGCGCGATCACGGGCTCACGTTGCCATCGGATCTGGCGCTGATGATCAAGGCGTTTCTCACGCTCGAAGGCATGGGCCGCCAGCTCGACCCGGATTTCGATATGGCTAGCGAAGCGCGCCCGTATCTTGAACGCGTGGTGCTGCAGCGTTACGCACCGAGCGCGATGTTGCGGCGCAGCCGGCGTACCGTGACCGGGGCGATCGATCTACTTGGCGATCTGCCGCGCGATCTTAAACGGCTGCTGCAGGCCGCGCGTCGCGGCAAGCTGCAACTGCATGTCGAAACGCGTGCGTTGCGCGAGTTTGGCGAGCAGGTCGATCGTGCCGCCAATCGGCTCACCATGGGCATTGTCACCGCCGCGTTGGTGATTGGCTCGTCGATCGTCATGAACAGCGTCGGCGGCAGTGCCAGTCGCTGGCTGCTGGCGTTGGGTGTCGGCGGGTTCATCGGCGCGGCACTGTGCGGCATCTGGATCCTGTTCTCGATCTGGCGCAGCCGGCGCTAGCGCAGCGGTTCGGCTCCGATGCAGCTATCTGCAACCCATTCGTCGAATCGCCGGCTGAAGTAGCAATCAACAGTTGCGCAGGCGTCAGTTAGTAGTAATACTACTAACCATGGAACTCACCGATACCCAGCAAGCAATCCTGGCCTTGATCGCCGAGCGCATCGACGCCGATGGCGTGCCGCCCTCGCAAACCGAGATCGCGCGTGCGTTCGGTTTCAAGGGCGTGCGCGCAGCGCAGTACCACCTGGAGGCGCTGGAACAGGCGGGTGCGATCCGTCGTGTTCCCGGTCAAGCGCGTGGCATCCGCCTGGCCGGGCGGGGCACACAGTCGCGCACACCACCGGCCAGCGAGCCTGTCCGCGATGACGTATTGCGTCTGCCAGTGCTGGGCCGCGTTGCAGCGGGCCTGCCGATCGGCGCGGATATCGGCTCGGATGACTTCGTGGTGCTGGACCGGGTGTTCTTCTCGCCCTCGCCGGACTACCTGCTGAAAGTGCAGGGCGATTCGATGCGCGACGAAGGCATCTTCAACGGCGACCTGATCGGTGTGCATCGCACCCGTGACGCGCGCTCGGGGCAGATCGTGGTCGCCCGGATCGATGAAGAGATCACGGTCAAACTGCTGAAGATCGGGAAGGACCGTATTCGGCTGCTGCCGCGCAACCCTGACTACGCGCCGATCGAAGTGTTGCCGGATCAGGATTTCGCGATCGAGGGCTTGTATTGCGGGCTATTGAGGCCAAATCGTTGAGCAGTGCGCCGATGGGCGTGCTGGCTTTTTCCCGAGCCGGCACCGCAGGATTTCCCGCTGCCACCGCACTGCCCGCATCCCTAATCTGAGTGTGTCGCCGCCAGTCTCAGCCTGTGCGATACACCACCGCTACATTTGCCCTACACCGAAATCACTGACAAGGATCACCCAGATGGATGAGAACAAAAAGCGCGCCCTTTCCGCAGCACTGAGCCAGATCGAAAAGCAATTCGGCAAAGGTTCGGTCATGCGCATGGGCGACCGCGCCATCGAGGCGGTCGAAGTCATTCCAACCGGTTCGTTGATGCTGGATATCGCACTCGGCATCGGTGGTCTGCCCAAGGGGCGCGTGGTCGAAATCTACGGGCCGGAAGCCTCGGGCAAGACCACCCTGACCCTGCAGGCGATCGCCGAATGCCAGAAGAAGGGCGGCACCGCAGCCTTCATCGATGCCGAGCATGCGCTGGACCCGATCTATGCCGCCAAGCTGGGCGTCAACGTCGACGACCTGCTGCTGTCGCAGCCCGATACCGGCGAGCAGGCGCTGGAAATCGCCGACATGCTGGTACGTTCGAGCTCGGTGGACATCGTGGTGGTCGACTCGGTCGCCGCGCTGACCCCGAAGGCGGAAATCGAAGGCGAGATGGGCGACCAGTTGCCGGGTCTGCAGGCACGTCTGATGAGCCAGGCGCTGCGCAAGCTGACCGGCAACATCAAGCGCTCCAACACCCTGGTGGTCTTCATCAACCAGCTGCGCCACAAGATCGGCGTGATGATGCCGGGCCAGAGTCCGGAAGTGACCACCGGCGGCAATGCGCTGAAGTTCTACGCCTCGGTGCGTCTGGATATCCGTCGTATCGGCGCGATCAAGAAGGGCGATGAAATCATCGGCAATCAGACCAAGATCAAGGTGGTCAAGAACAAGCTGGCGCCTCCGTTCAAGCAGGTCGTGACTGAAATCCTCTACGGCGAAGGCATCAGCCGCGAGGGCGAATTGATCGATATGGGCGTGGAAGCCAAGCTGGTCGAGAAGGCGGGCGCCTGGTACAGCTACGGCGAAGAGCGCATCGGGCAGGGCAAGGACAATGCGCGTACCTATCTGCGCGACAACCCGCAGGTTGCGATCAAGCTGGAAGCCGAGCTGCGCGAGAAGTTTCAACCTGCCGAAGCGCCGCGTGAAGCCGGCGACGACGCCGAGAAGGAATAAGCGATCAGAGCAGCCAGAAGAACCTGGCGGATAGCTGTCAGATAGGTGGGGCGGTACGCAGGAAGCGCAGGCGACGGGTGGTAGGTGCTCGTCTCTAACGCTGGCCGCACCTGCCTGACAGCAGCGCAACAGGTTTTGATGGCCGCTCCAAAGTTTTTTTTCTATCGCGGGGACGGTGGAGTCAGTGCCGCCGCGCTTCGCGGTAGATCTATCGAAGGCCAGGAGGGCAGGCGCCATGGACGGCGCATCGGTTGAGCAGTGATTTGGTGATTCAGGACACCTCACGATGGACGAGCAAGAGCCCGCGCCAAAGCGGGGACGCCGGTTCAAGGAGCAGACGCCGGTCCAACGCGCACTCGGATTGCTGGTGCGTCGCGAGCATTCGCGCAAAGAATTGAACCGCAAGCTGTTGGCACGCGGCATAGAGCCGGAAGCTGCCGAGGCTGCCGTAGAGCGTCTCGCTGGTGAGGGCTGGCAGGACGACACCCGGTTTGCGGCGTCGGTCGTTCGTAATCGTGCAGGCTCGGGCTACGGTCCACTGCATATTCGCGCCGAACTCGGAACCCATGGCCTGGATAGCGAGGCCATCAGTGCTGCAATGGCGACCTTTGAAGGCGATTGGACCGAAAACGCACGCGATCTGATCCGTCGCCGGTTCGGCGAGCAGGGCCCGGTGGATCTGCCGCAGCGGCGCAAGGCCGCTGATCTGTTGGCCCGGCGTGGTTTTGATGGCAACAGCATTCGTAGCGCCACGCGCTTCGACCTTGAGGACTGAGGGCGTCAGGCCTGCTACCCTTTGTGGTTTAAGGTTGTTCCGCTCGTCTGCGCCCACATTCATTGGGTGACCGGGACCGCCGCCCGCCCAATGCCAGCACATGAACGCACCTGCCAAATACAGCACTTCCCAGATCCGTAGTGACTTCCTCGCCTTCTTCGAAGGCAAGGGCCACACCATCGTGCCGTCCGCACCGCTGGTGCCGGGCAACGACCCGACCTTGCTGTTCACCAACTCGGGCATGGTCCAATTCAAGGACGTCTTTCTCGGCGCGGAAAAGCGCAGCTATGTGCGTGCTGCCGACGTGCAGCGCTGCCTGCGTGCCGGCGGCAAGCACAACGATCTGGATTCGGTGGGCTATACCGCGCGCCACCACACCTTCTTCGAAATGCTCGGCAATTGGTCGTTCGGCGATTATTTCAAGAAGGACGCCATCAGTTGGGCCTGGGAGCTACTGACCCAGGTCTGGAAGCTGCCGGCCGACCGCCTGCTGGTCACGGTCTACCACACCGACGAAGAAGCCTTCGCGTTGTGGCGCGACATGATCGGCATCCCGGAAAGCCGCATCGTGCGCATCGGCGACAACAAGGGGGCGCCATATGCCTCCGACAATTTCTGGCAGATGGCCGATACCGGTCCATGCGGCCCGTGCACCGAGATCTTCTTCGACCATGGCGATCACATCGCCGGTGGTCCGCCAGGTTCGCCGGACGAGGATGGCGATCGCTTCATCGAGATCTGGAATCTGGTCTTCATGCAGTTCGATCGGCAGCCCGATGGCACCTTGATTCCGTTGCCGGCCCCGTGTGTGGATACCGGCATGGGTCTGGAGCGTCTCGCCGCGATCCTTCAGCAAGTGCATACCAATTACGAAATCGACGTGTTCCAGGCGTTGATCGGCAAGGCCAGCGCGCTGACCGGCGTTGCCGATCTGGAAAACAAGTCGCTGCGGGTGATCGCCGATCACATCCGCGCCTGTTCGTTCCTGATCGTCGATGGCGTGCTGCCCTCCAATGAAGGTCGTGGCTATGTGTTGCGCCGGATCATCCGGCGTGCGCTGCGCCATGGCTGGATGCTCGGTGTGCGCCAGCCGTTCTTCAGCAAGATGGTGCCGACCCTGGTCGAGCTGATGGGTGAGGCCTATCCGGAGCTGGTGGTCGCTCAAGCGACGGTCGCGCGCGCCTTGCTGGCCGAGGAAGAGCGCTTTGCCGAAACGCTGGACGCCGGCATGAAGATCTTCGACGACGTCGCTTCGCGCTCGCAGGAGGTCATTCCCGGTGCCGATGCATTCCGTCTGTTCGACACCTACGGATTTCCGGTCGATCTGACCTCCGACATCGCGCGCGAGCGCGGCTTGCGTGTGGACATGGAGGGCTTCGAGTTCGCCATGGAGCGTCAGCGCGAAACCGCGCGTGCCGCAGGCAAGTTCGGTGGTGGCGTCGCATTGCCGGCCGATCTGGTCGCTACGATGTCGCCGACAGTGTTTTTGGGCTACGAAGCCTACGACGCCGATGCGCTCAAGGTCGTTGCGTTGCTCAAGCAGGGCCGTCCGGTCGAACGCGCCGACGCCGGTGACGAGGTCATCGTGTTCACCGACCGCACACCGTTCTATGCCGAGTCCGGTGGTCAGGTCGGCGATAGCGGTCAACTGAGCGGGACCGGTGTCTCCATCGACATTGCCGACACGCAGAAGTTTGCGGGGCAGTTCCATGGTCATGTGGGGCGCATCACCGAAGGCGCGCTTGCGCTGGGCGATGTGCTGTCCGGTGGTATCGACGTGCAGCGTCGCGGCAAGACCATCCTCAATCACTCGGCCACGCATCTGCTGCATGCGGCCTTGCGCGAAGTGTTGGGCACGCACGTCCAGCAAAAGGGATCGTTGGTCGCGCCGGACCGTCTGCGTTTCGACTTCTCGCATTTTCAGCCGATCACTGCCGAAGAACTCGCCGTGATCGAACGCAAGGTCAACGCCGAGGTGCGCACCAACCACAGTGTGGAGGTGCACAACATGGCCATGCAGGAAGCGCTGGATTTCGGCGCGATGGCGTTGTTTGGCGAGAAGTACGGCGAGAACGTGCGTGTGCTGAAGATGGGTGGGTATTCGACCGAACTCTGCGGCGGCACCCACGTCACCCGCACTGGCGATATCGGCCTGTTCAAGATTACCTCCGAGGGTGGTGTGTCTTCGGGCGTGCGCCGTATCGAAGCGGTGACCGGGCAGGGCGCGCTGGACTACGTGGCCGACGAAGAGCGTCGTCTGCTTGAGGCCGCTCATCTGCTCGGCGGCAATGCGACTGAAGTCGTCGACAAGGTGCGCGCGCTCACCGAGCGCCAGAAGCGTCTGGAGCGTGAGCTGGAGTCGCTCAAGGCCAAGCTCGCCTCGGGTGCGACTGCAGATCTGGGCGCCAGTGCTGTCGACGTGGCCGGAGTCAAGGTCATCGCAGTGCGTCTGGAAGGCTTCGACGCCAAGGCACTGCGCGATGCGATGGATCGGCTGAAGCAGCAATTGGGCGATTCGGTGATCGTGCTAGCGGGCGCATCTGCCGGCAAGGTCGCGCTTGTAGCCGGCGTGAACGGTAGCCCAACTGGTAAGGTGAAGGCAGGGGAACTCCTCGGCCATATCGCCAGTCAGATCGGGGGCAAGGGCGGTGGCCGTCCGGATCTCGCCCAGGGTGGTGGCGAGGACGGGCCCGCCCTTGCGACCGCGCTTGACGGCGTGCACTCCTGGGTCAAGCAACACTTGGGCTGAACACTTGTCCTGCCATGCCTTGCTGGCTGGCAGGATCTGCCGCTACCATTTCCGGTCTATTCCCTTTACCTATAGACGCGTCTCATCAGGAGGCCGTCGATGCTGGTGGGAAACTCACCGGTTCCAGGAGATTTGAAAAATGTTGATCCTCACTCGCCGGGTAGGCGAAACCTTGATGATCGGCGACTCGGTCACTGTTACCGTGCTCGGCGTCAAGGGTAATCAGGTGCGCATTGGCATCACCGCACCGAAAGATGTGGCTGTGCACCGCGAAGAAATCTATCAGCGCATCCAGCGTGGCGATGAGCCGGTCGCTTCCGGCGCGCATCACGGCGACGATTCTTCGAATTGATTGTCGCAAAGGGTTTACGTTAACCCCCCTTACCCGGTATTCTTCGCGGCCTGCCACGGACAACGCGGCAGGACGTGAAAACTGGAGCGATGCCCGAGCGGCTGAAGGGGCTCCCCTGCTAAGGGAGTATAGGGTCAAAAGCTCTATCGAGGGTTCGAATCCCTCTCGCTCCGCCAGTGTTCTAGACGCCCGCAAATCTTTGATTTGCGGGCGTTTTTATTTGCATCGCGGCATGGGTTTGCAAGCCCTTTCGAGTGAGCTGCGCAGCATGCTTACTGCCAGTCGGCTCGCCGCATCCTGCATAAGGCATCTGGTTGTCGCGACAGCATCTGAATCGCCTCAAACGTGCTGCATGAAGCGGTTCAAGTAACTGCGGTATAGGTCGCTAAACACGTGACATATATCTCGGACTTCAACGTGATGCGCCTACCGCCACTGCTTGGACGCCTGTTCTCTTTCTGGGGCCGTGGGCTGCAGCACAAGGCCAATGCGGTGGACCGGGTGATGGCGGTGATCGAGTTCGATCTGGATGGCCGCATTCTGGATGCGAACGAGAACTTCCTGTCCTTGATGGGCTATCGGCTGGACGAGGTGGTCGGCCAGCATCACCGCATGTTCGTGACTGCCAGTGATCGCGACAGCGAAAGCTATCGTCAGTTCTGGGTGGCGCTGCGGCGCGGCGACTTCAACGCCGGGCGTTTTTGCCGGTTGGACAAACACGGGCGCGAGGTGTGGATCAACGCGTCGTACAACCCGCTGCTGGATCGATCCGGCAACGCCTATCGTGTGGTGAAGTACGCCACCGATATCACTGCGCAGGTGCGCCAGACCGCCGATTTCGAAGGGCGGATCGATGCGATCGACAGGGTCATGGCGGTCATTGAGTTTTCGCTGGATGGCACCGTGCTCGAGGCCAACCAGAATTTTCTGCAGGTGATGGGTTACCGGCTCGATGAGATCCGCGGCCAGCATCACGGCATGTTCGTGGATGCGTCCACGCGCCAATCGGCGGCCTATCGCGCGTTCTGGGAAAAGCTCGGGCGCGGCGCATTCGATGCGGGGCGCTACAAGCGCGTTGGTAAGGATGGACAGGACGTGTGGATCCAGGCGTCCTACAACCCGGTACTCGATGAGCATGGGCGTCCATACAAGGTGGTCAAGTACGCCACCGAGGTGACCCGTCAGGTGATCGATTCTGCCGATGCGGATGGCCGCATCCAGGCCATCGACAAGGTGATGGGCGTGATCGAATTCGATCTGGAAGGGCGCGTACTGAGCGCCAACGATAATTTCCTGGCGATTTTGGGATATCCGGCCGCCGAAGCGATCGGCCAGCACCATCGCGTGTTCGTGGATGCGGTGTATGGCGCCTCCGAGGAGTACCGCAATTTCTGGGCGAAGCTGGCGCGTGGGCAGTTCGATGCGGGCCGTTATCGCCGGCTGCGCAAGGACGGCAGCGCGGTGTGGATCCAGGCCTCCTACAACCCGATCCTGGATGTCTCCGGACGGCCGTACAAGGTGGTCAAGTACGCCACCGATGTGACCGATCAAGTGCGCTCGGCCGAGCGCATGCGCGAGTTGATGCAGCAGACCATGAGCATCGCGCAGAACGTGCAGCGCGAGGCGCACCATATTTCGATCAGCAATGAGGAACTGGTGAGCCGCGCATCCTCGCAGTCCACCGCAGTGGCGCAGACCTCGACCACCATCGATCAGCTGGCGGAAACCGTGCGCATCAATTCCGAGAGCGCGGGGTCGGCGCAGCGCATGGCCGAAGAGTCGGCCAATGTTGCGCGACGCGGTGCCGAGGTCATCGCCGAGGTGGTCAAGACCACCGCCAACATCCGTTCGGCGACCGATCGCATTGGCCAGATCATCGAGGTGATCGACGGTATCGCCTTCCAGACCAACATCCTGGCGCTCAACGCGGCGGTGGAAGCGGCGCGCGCCGGCGAGCAGGGGCGTGGATTTGCAGTGGTAGCGACCGAGGTACGTAGCCTGGCGCAGCGCTGCAGCGTGTCGGCCAAGGAGATTCGTTCCCTGATCGACAACGCGACCGATCAGGTTGGCGATGGTTCGCGCCTGGCCGAACAGGCCGGTGTGGTGATGCAGGACATGGTCGGCTCGGTGCTGCGCGTGACCGCAACCGTGGAGCAGATCGCCGCCGCCAGCCAGGAGCAGGCGCAGGATATTTCGACCGCCAACACGGCGCTGCAATCCATTGGCGTGCAGGCGCGCGATCAGGCGCGGATGGTCGATGATCTGGCGCGTTCGGCGCATGTGCTCGAAGCCGATGCGGATGCGTTGTTTGCATTGGTCAACGGCGATGCCGATGGGTCTTCTGCACTAAAGGATGCGCACGCAGAGCCGTTCGCCAAATCGCAGGCCGCGTGACTCAGGCGGCGTGACTGTGGGCATTCGCTGTACGGCGTTGTTGAAGCGGCTATACGCACCCTCGTAGTTGCCTAGCTGCGGCGCGTGCCAGCAGCTAGGTCTGCGCAAAACTAAAAGCGCTCGCCAGCAGATGCGTCCGCGCACAACGACGCCCGCCAAAAACCTATTGCTGTTCACTGAAGTTGCTGACCGAGGGCTCCTGTATCTCGGCATAGTCTCCAATCGGCTCAGTTTTCAAGCCAAATAAAAAACGGCACTTCCCGCGCGGGAAGTGCCGTTTTTTTCAAGTGAACTGCATTGCGCCAGGAGCGCGCTTTGCCTGTTCCAACCAGCTGCGATCATGCGGCGCGCCGATTGACTGCAGCGCGCCGCACTACACGCGTTGCCGCTTACTGCGGCAGATCGAACACCAGCACTTCTGCGTCGCGTGCGTCGGCCAGCACGAGTTCCGGCTCGGCGGTGATCTGCAGCGCATCGCCGGCCGACAGTGCTTGTCCGTTGACGCTCAGGCTGCCGCGCACCACCTGCACGTAACCGATGCGTCCCGGTGCCAGCGGGTGTTGCAGACGCACGTCGCCGTCGAGGATGGAGGCGTACAGGCGTGCGTCCTGGTGCAGGCGCAGCGAGCCGGCTTCGCCGTTGGGCGAGGCGATCAGACGCAGCTGATTGCGCTTGCTGTCGGTGTCGAAATGCTTTTCCTCGTAGCTGGGTTCGATGCCATTGCGTTCGGGCATCACCCAGATCTGCAGGAAGTGCACCGGCTCGCTGGCTGAGTGATTGAACTCGCTGTGGCTGACGCCGCTGCCGGCGCTCATGCGCTGCACGTCGCCGTAGTGCAGCACCGAGCCGGTGCCCATGCTGTCCTTGTGCTCCAGCGCGCCATCCAGGACGTAGGAAATGATCTCCATGTCGCGATGGGCGTGGGTGCCGAAGCCTTCGCCCGGCTGCACCTTGTCTTCGTTGATCACCCGCAGCGGGCCGATGCCCATGTGGCGCGGGTCGTGATAGCTGGCGAAGGAAAAGGTATGGCGCGAGGACAGCCAGCCATGCTCGGCGCGGCCACGGGTTTCGCTCTTGCGGACATTCAACATGCTGCTTCTCCTTGAAAGATCTCGAATGGCGCCGGGGAGTGAATCGGTGTCCCTGCGGCTTGATGCATAGTCTCCGCCTCTGGATCGAAGACAAAAAGCGAGTAGATTTGGCTGCTATCATCGAAAAAATCGAATAATGAAAATCAGCCTGGAAGCGCTGCAAATCCTCGATGCAATCGACCGTCGAGGCTCGTTCGCGGCCGCGGCCAAGGTGCTGTTCAAGGTGCCGTCGACGATTTCCTACACGGTGTCCAAGCTCGAAGACGATCTGGGGGTGCAACTGTTCGAGCGGTTCGGCCCGAAGGCGACGCCGACCCAGGCCGGGCGCGAGTTGTTGCGCGAGGGGCGGCACCTGTTGCGTGCCGCGCAGGAACTGGAGGTGCGGGTGCGGCGGGTGGCATCGGGTTGGGAATCGGACTTTGCGATCGGGCTGGATGCGATTCTGCCGGTGGCGTTGCTGCAGGCGCAGATCCTGGATTTCTACACGGTGGCCGATAGCACGCGCCTGCGCGTCGTGAGCGAATCGCTGTCCGGCAGCTGGGAGGCGCTACTGGATCGGCGCGTGGATCTGATCGTCGCGGCGGGCGAGGGGCCGAGTGGTGGTGGCTATGTCGCCGAGCAGATCGGCACGCTGCGCTTTGTGTTCGCGGTGGCCTCTACGCATCCGCTGGCGGGCGCCGGCATGCTGGGTGCGACCGAGCTGGCCGAGCATCGTGCGATCGCTGTAGCGGATTCGGCGCGGCGGTTGCTGCCACGCACCGTGGGCCTGTTGTCCGGACGCGATGTGCTCACCGTGCCGGACATGCAGGTCAAGCTGCAGTTGCAGCTGGCTGGCGCCGGCTACGGCTTTCTGCCTGAGGCGTATGCGCGCGGCGCGCTGCAGGACGGCCGGCTGTGCGAGGTGCAGGTAGAAACCCACAAGCCCGACGAGACGTTCTCCCTGGCATGGCGGCCAGGCGAGGAGGGCGAGGCATTGGGCTGGTGGCGGCGCGCCCTGCGCAGCGAGGGCTTGTTCGATGGCTGGTTGCACTCGCTTGCCGAGACGTATCGTTCTGCCGCTGCCGGGCAGTCGCGCGCGTGAGGAAGGGCGGATAATGCGCGTTCGTCGTCGCGCAGGGTCGTCGCATGCAGGGCTTGATCGAACAGTACGGATTGGCCCTGGTGTTCGCCAACGTGCTGGCGTTGTCGCTGGGGCTGCCGGTACCGGCGTTGCCGACGCTGGTGTTGGTCGGTGCCGGCTATGCGCTGCGCGGCGGCAGCGATGCATGGCTGGCCGGGTTGGCGGCGTTGGGCGTTTCGGTATTGGCGAGCCTGCTCGGCGATCTGGCCTGGTATCTGGCCGGCCGCCGCTTCGGTAATCGCACCTTGCAGTCGCTGTGCCGGCTGTCGCTGTCGCGCGATACCTGCATGAAAAAGACCGAGCGGTTCTTCTCGCGCTGGGGTGTGCGGATATTGGCGGTGGCCAAGTTCGTGCCGGGGTTGTCGATGGTCTCGGTGCCGATGGCCGGCGCAATGCGGGTGCGCCCGGCGGCATTTCTGCGCTACGACGCCTTCGGTGCAGCGTTGTGGGCGTTGGTCGGTCTGGGCCTGGGAGCGTTGTTCGCCCACCAGGTACAGGACGTACTCGCGTTTCTGTCCGAGCTTGGGTCGGGCGCGGTTGTCGTGGTGGCGGTGTTGTTGGCTTGCTACATCGGTTGGCGCTGGTGGCGACGGCATAGCCTGCTGCGTTCGCTGGTGCATGCGCGCATTGCAGTCGACGAGCTGGTGCCCTTGCTCGATGGCGAAGAGAGCCTGCGGCCTGCCGTGCTGGATATCCGCGCACCGGGATATCGCGATCTGCAGCCGTACACGATTCCCGGCGCGGTGTTTGCCGACGAGCGACAGCTCGCACAGATTCTGGCCACCGTGCCGCGCGATCGCAGTGTGGTGATCTATTGCGCGTGTCCGGATGAGGTGTCGGCGGCGTGGCTGGCGGGGCGAATGCGCGAGCGCGGTTATCGCGATGTGCGTCCGCTGCTGGGCGGGCTGGATGCATGGCGCGATGCGGGGCATCCGGTGACCTCGCTGTTGCCGGTGGCGGTGGTTGGTGGGCCAGATGCCGTTGGGGCGATGGCCTGATTGCGGTTGCTTTCATTCGGACAAAAAAAAGACCAGCAAGCTGGTCGTTTTCTTCAAGATTGGTGCGCCCGGAGAGATTCGAACTCCCGACCGCCTGGTTCGTAGCCAGGTACTCTATCCAACTGAGCTACGGGCGCATTATCTTGTTTTGACTTGCACATCCATCGCAGTGCGATCGGAGGTTTAACTAAAAAGACAGCGATGCAATGCTGTCTTTTTGTTGTTCTGATGATGGTGCGCCCGGAGAGATTCGAACTCCCGACCGCCTGGTTCGTAGCCAGGTACTCTATCCAACTGAGCTACGGGCGCGTCGTCAGGAGCGGAATTATGCGGATGCCCGGCGTACTCGTCAATCCTTTTGTGACACGCGATTGCCGGCGGCCTTGCCGATACGTCCGCGCCGGGGCGCTGCCAGCGCGACTGCAGGTGCTTTCATCCATGCGCAGTGATCGCTGCAGGCGCCTAGCTGTGCGTGGTCCGATTTCGGCAGGTCAGATGTGCCGGTACACGCGCTCATACGCTGGGCGCGGCGCCGAAGTGGTCGAGCACCAGTACCTCGCTGTGACCTGGGGTGTGGCCGAGGCGGATCGCGCGCGCAACGTAGTCGATCGCCGCTTCGCAGGCGTTGAGCAGGGACAGGCCCTGGCATAGCTGCGCAGCTATGGCGGCTGACAAGCTGCAGCCGGTACCGTGCGCGTCGACCTGCAGGCGTGGATGCATGAACACGTCCTGGGTGACGCCGTCATCGAAGCGGTCGATCACGCGTGCGCCTTCGAGCAGATGTCCGCCCTTGAGCAGCACCGCATTGGCGCCGAGGTCGAGCAGGGCCGCGGTGGCGTGCTCGGCGGCGTTGGCATCGTCGATGCGGCGGCCGGTCAGCAGCTCGGCTTCGGGCGTGTTGGGGGTGATCAGGGTGGCAAGGGGCAGCAGCCGCGTACGTAGCGCGTCCAGTGCGGCGTCTTCGAGCAGGCGCGCGCCGCTGGTGGAGACCATCACCGGGTCGAGTACCACGAATGGTGGGCGATATTTTTCGAGCAGATCGGCCACGCAATGGATGACCTCGGCATTGGCAAGCATGCCGAGCTTGACCGCCTGAATGTCGAAATCGGCGAAACAGGCGTCGATCTGCGCCTGCAGGAACGCGATCGGCGGGATGTGCACGGCGGTGACAGAGCGCGTGTTCTGTGCGGTGAGCGCAGCAATGGCCGACAAGCCGTGCACGCGATGCGCGGCAAAGGTCTTGAGATCGGCCTGGATGCCGGCACCGCCGCCGGAATCGGCGCCGGCGATGGTCAATGCGGACAGCGTGCTGGGCGTGGTCATGCGTGGATTCTGCACTGCTGTCGGTTGGATGTGCGGGTCATCGCACGCGCCAGCGACGCCATTGCAGGTAGGCAACGTAGCCGGCACCGGTCAATCCGGTGAGGCCGGCTGGCAGATAGAGCGCGTCGTAGTGCCAGCGCTGGAACAGCCAGGTACCGAGGATGCTGCCGCCGAGAAAGCCGCTGATGATCAACCCGCTCAGCGTAAGCCGGCGCAGTTGCAGCGGGCGCCCGCGCAGCAGATGCCCCAGGCCGATGCCCAGGTCGGTGAACATGCCGCTCAGATGCGTGGTACGGACCGCTGCGCCGCTGAGGGTGGTGGCCATGGCGTTCTGCAGGCCGCAGGCGCTTGCGGCGACCAGTACGCCGCCGATGTGATGCAGCTTGAACAGCGGAATCGCGGCCAGCAACAGCAGCGCTTCGAGCAGCAGTGCCGCGCCGTAGCGCTGTCCAAGCCGCAGGACATCGTCCTGGATGATCAGGCCGCTGAGCATGGCGCCTGCGCAGAAGGCGATCAGAATGCCCCAGAGAAAGCCGATTTCCGGCGCGGTGTCTTGCACCAGGGCAACGCCAAGCAGGCTGGTGGTGCCCGTGAGGTGGCTGACCACCTGATGTTCGGAGCCCAGGTAGCCGACCACGTTGACCATGCCGGCCACACCCGACAATGCCACCGCGCCAATCCAGACCCAGCGCGGCAGCAGGATTCCCATGTCGGGTCAGGGGGTGCCGTTGACGGCAATCTGCGAAAACGCGCCGGTTTGCGGGTCGTACAGCGCGCCCCAGAAGGCACTGCCGCCGTCGCATACCCGGATCGCCTCTTTGGCCGGTTTCACTGGCGGATCGTTCGGCAGCTTGAAGGCATTGATGTAGATCAGCTGCTGGCCCTGGATCACCACGCCCACATATTGACGGTCGAAATCGCGCGGCTCGGGGATGGTCGGCGTCAATGCATCCTGCCTGGATTCGAGCTGTTCGATCTGTTGCTGGCTCGGCGTCCAATAGCCGGTGACCTGGCCCGGATGACGCGCCGGGCTGTCGCGCGAGCAGGTGTCCAGCACCTGCTCGGCAATGCCCTGGCGCGTGATGACCCACGACTGCCCGCTCTTGATGTTGGTAGGCACGCTGGCGGGCGGCGGCGTGGTTGCGCAGCCGGCCAGGGCAATCAGTGCGAACGCCGCAGCGCCGCGCAGCGGATGCATCACAGCACCTCCGAGGCGAAGTCGGCCAGGCGCGAGCGCTCGCCGCGACGCAGTGTGATGTGCGCGCTATGCGGCCAGGCCTTGAAGCGATCCACCGCGTAGGTCAGGCCCGAGGTGGTCTCGGTGAGGTAGGGCGTATCGATCTGTTCGACGTTGCCCAGACACACGATCTTGGTGCCGGGGCCGGCGCGGGTGATCAGCGTCTTCATCTGCTTGGGGGTGAGGTTCTGCGCTTCGTCCAGGATCAGATAGCGCGACAGGAAGGTGCGCCCGCGCATGAAGTTCATCGAGCGGATCTTGATGCGGCTGGCGAGCAGATCATTGGTTGCCGCACGCCCCCAGGCACCGCCTTCCTGATTGTGCGTGAGCACTTCCAGGTTGTCGGTCAGTGCGCCCATCCACGGGGTCATCTTTTCTTCTTCGGTGCCGGGCAAAAAGCCGATGTCTTCGCCCACGCTCACGGTGGCGCGGGTCATGATGATTTCGCGGTAACGCTGCTGATCCATCGTCTGCGCCAGACCGGCAGCCAGCGCGAGCAGGGTCTTGCCGGTACCGGCGGTGCCGAGCAGGGTGACGAAATCGATCTCCGGATCCATCAACGCGTTGAGCGCGAAATTCTGCTCGCGGTTGCGCGCCACGATGCCCCACACCGCGTGCGGGCTGGTGCGGAAATCGTCCACCAGGCACAACGTGGCCTTGCCGCCGCCGATCCTGGCCACGCGCAGTTCCACTTCGTCCTCGCCCGGCAGATACAGGTACTGGTTGTGATGCCAGTCTTCATCGTCGGCCAGCACGATTTCGTAATGGGTGCGGCCACGCTCGTTCCAGCTGCGCAGATCTTCGTTGTGCTTCTGCCAGAAGTCTTCCGGCAGCTCGACAGCGCCGGTGAACAGCAGGCTGAAATCGTCCAGCGCGCGATCGTTCTGATAGTCCTCTGCATTCAGGCCGCTGATGTAGGCCTTGATGCGCAGGTTGATGTCCTTGGACACCAGAATGACCGGCACGTCCGGGTTTTCTTCGCACAGCGCCAGCACCGATGCCAGGATCTTGTTGTCCGGAATCATCTCGCCGAAGGTGCGGCCCGGATCGATCGGGTGGATCTGGAAATACAGCCGGCCGATCGCGGCCTGGCCCTTGAGCTGGATACCCTGCGGGTGGCTGAGCAGGATGCCGGTCTTGATCTGCTCGGCGTTGGTGTTCTCCAGCAGTTCGTCCAGGAAGCGGCTGACCTGGCGCGCGTTGCGGCTGACTTCGGAAGTGCCCTTCTTGGCGTTGTCGAGTTCCTCGATCACCTGCATCGGCAGGAACACATCGTGTTCCTCGAATTTGAACAGCGCGGTGGGATCGTGCATCAGCACGTTGGTGTCCAGCACGTAGATGCGCTTGCCTCGGGTCATTGGGTCTTCCAAGTGATGGAGCAGGGGCGAGCCATCACGCCTGCAGGCGCAGGGTGATGGAGGACACGGGAAACGAGGGGTGTCACTGTTTGGCGTGCGCCTTCAACGCAGCCAGCACGGCGTCGGCATGGCCGGCAACCTTGACCTTGCGCCAGGCCTGCACCACATGCCCCTCGGGCGACAGCAGGAAGGTGCTGCGCTCGATGCCGAGCACCTGCTTGCCGTACATGTTCTTTTCCTTGATCACGTCGAAGGCGCGGCACAAGGCCTCGTCGCCATCGCTGATCAGCGGAAAGGTGAATCCCTGCTTGGCGCAGAAATTGTCGTGCGACTTCACCGAGTCGCGCGAGACGCCCAGGATCACTGCGCCAGCCTGTGTGAACTGCGGCAGCAGCGCGTTGAAATCCAGGCCTTCGGTGGTACAGCCGGGCGTGCTGTCTTTCGGATAGAAGTACAGCACCACCCATTGGCCGGCGTAGCCGCGCAAGCTGGTGTGGATGCCGCCGGACAGCGCCAGCGGCAGGTCGAAGGTTGCAGCGGGTAATTCAAAGACAGCGTCGGTCATCGTTGCTCAGCCCAAAGTGGAGGGGCGTGCGGCTCGGTCATGCCGGGCCGACGTCCATCCCATCATAAGCAGCCACATGGAAACGTTTGGCAAGCGCGTCGAACTCCGCATTGCGCTGATTCAGCGACTCGATGGTGTGCTGTTCCAGCTTGTCCACATGCAGGAAATACGATTCTTCGTCGTCGCCATCGTCTTCGTCGCGTTCACCGAGGAAGATGTCGATGATGCGATAGCCGTCTTGGGTCAGTTGTTCGGAAAGCTTTTGCAGCGGTTGCTGCGCCGGGTCGGCAAAGAAATATTCCCAGCGCAACGGCCCATCGAGATTCCAGTCGGTCTCGGAGCGGATGTGATCGAACATCTGTTTCAGCGCGGATAGGGCGATGGCCATCGGGACGTCTGCCTTAAAACTTCATCGGGTCCATGATCGCGTCGAGATTGAGGTGATCACAGAATTCCAGAAAATCATCGCGCAATGCGGCGATGTGCATGTTGGCCGGCACCCCGATCGTCACCTGCGCAGAAAACATCTCCGCGCCGGTCTGCATGGCGCGATAGCGCGTGCTCTGCAGGTTCTCGATGGTGATGCCCTGGCGGTCGAAGAAATCGGCCAGCTGGAACAGGATGCCCGGCTTGTCGGCAGCGATGACTTCGACGATGTAGGGCAGCAGGTTGGACTGGGTCTGCTTGGGGCCGGTGCGATACCAGACCAGCTTGAGGCCTTCCTCGCGTTCGAGCCGGGTCAGCATCGCCTCGAGCTTGGCGACCGAATCCCAGGAGCCGGTGGCCAGTGCGGTGACCGAGACATCGCGCCCCACCGTGGCCAGGCGGGCGTCCACAAGATTGCAGCCGCTGTCGGCGATGCGGCGGGTGACGGGCAACAGGGGGGACTCCGGATGCGTCGTGTAGGCGTTGATCAGGAGGTGATTTTCGGTCGGCGAGGGCCGGGGTGTGGTGTCGGTCAAAGGGGGTTCCGGCATTGCATCAGGCTGAATGGCCGCCCGGGCAGGCGCCCTGGCGATGACCAGCATACTTGCCCGTGGTTTCGCGCCGCAAGTAACATGCAGGCGGCCACAACCCGCGTGCGCGCGGGCCTTTTCCTGTCACGTAAGAGCAGCTGAATCTTGTCCCTTTCCGGCATCATCACCGCGCTGGCGACCCCTTTCGGTCCGGATGGCGCACTCGACCTGGATGCCTGGCGGCGGCTGCTGGAGCAGCAGCTGCATGGCGGCGTGCAGGGAATCGTGGTTGCCGGCTCCACCGGCGAAGCCGCTGCATTGAGCGACGAGGAGTACGACACGCTGTTGCGTGCCGCCGTTGCGCAGGTCGCCGGCCGGGTGCCGGTGCTGGCCGGGACCGGGCTGTCGGGCACCGCCAAGACCATTGCGCAGACACGTCGCGCCGCCGCCTTGGGCGCGCAGTACGCGCTGGTGGTGACGCCGCCGTACGTGCGTCCGACCCAGGCCGGCCTGCACGCGCACTTTCTGGCGGTTGCCGACAACGGCGGGCTGCCGGTGGTGCTGTACAACGTGCCTGGCCGCACCGGTTGCGATCTGTTGCCGGAGACGGTTGCCGAGCTGGTCGGGCATCCGAATATCATCGGCATCAAGGAAGCGGGTAGCGAACCCGAGCGCATTGCCGCGCTGCTTGCGTTGCGCAGCGATACCTTTGTGGTGCTCAGTGGCGACGATGGCAGTGCCGCGCATGCGATGCTGTCGGGCGCCGATGGGCTGATTTCGGTGGCGTCCAACGCGTTGCCGTCGGCATATCGGCGGTTGTGCGATCTGGCCCGCGATGGTCAGCGCGACGCTGCACTCGCCTGGGACGCGCGCCTGAGCGAGTACCACAGCTTCTGCGGTATCGAATCCAATCCCATCCCGGTCAAGGCGCTGCTGCAGCGGGCCGGGATCGGGCACGGCCTGCGTTTGCCGTTACTGCCACTTTCTTCGGCGCACCAGCCTGCTGCCGACCGCCTTGCCGCCGACGCTGTTGCGTTGGAAGCGCTTTCCAGCCGCGAAATGCTCGCGGCCTGACCCAGGAGATCTATCGATGCGTCATTCCGTTTCCCCCGTCCGCGTGCTCTCGCTCGCGTTGCTGGCGACCGCCACCGTCGCCGCCACGAGCGGTTGCAGCTGGTTCCACAAGGGCGCGCGCGGCGACTACGCGCTGGCGCCGGAGGCCCGTCCGCTGGAAGTGCCGCCGGACCTGAACCTGCCTGACACCTCGGGTGCGATGAAGGTGCCGACGCTGGCATCGACCACCCAGCAGACCACCTCGGCCCCTTCGGCAAGCGCCAACAGCGGCTTTACCGTGCCGGGCGAGCGCGACGAAGTATTTGCCAAAGTGGGCGCGGCACTGGCCGATATCCCGGGCCTGACCATCGCCAGCAAGGCGCAGATGCTCGGCTCCTACGACGTGACCTACGAAGGTGCCAGCTTCCTGGTGCGCGTGGTCAAGACCGACGCCGGCAGCTACGTGTCGGCCGTGGACCCGCGTGGCATGCCGGCAACGTTGGCGGCACCGGTGTCGCTGATTGCTGCGTTGAAGGGCAAGTTGGGCGGCTGAGTCTGGTAGTTGCCAGTGTCAGATAGCGAAACGGGCGCTTTGGGCGCCCGTTTTGCGTTTCAGTGCTGTGTCGCCGCCGCAGTGTTGCGCTGTCGCAACGTGCCGGGCTGGATAGCGCAACGCTGTTTTTAGCGCTGCAGCAGCGGCAACTTGTTCGGCTTGCCGTCCCATTCGGCGGCATCGGGCAACGGCTCCTGGCGCACGGTCAGCACCGGCCAGGCCTTGGCGAGCTCGGCGTTAAGCGCGACGAAGCCTTCCTGGCCTGCTGGCACGTCGTCTTCCGGGTAGATCGCGTTGGCCGGGCATTCGGGCTCGCACAGGGTGCAGTCGATGCACTCGTCCGGGTCGATGACCAGAAAGTTCGGGCCGACATGGAAGCAATCCACCGGGCAGACCTCGACGCAGTCGGTGTATTTGCACTTGATGCAGTTTTCGGTGACAACAAAAGGCATGGTGGAATCCGGCGTTTAGCCTGCCAATTCTAAAGCAGTCGGGTGCTGGGTGTGGGGATGATGGGGATTTTGGGTTTCTGCGTTGGGGTTGATTCCTTCTCCCATCGGGAGAAGGTGCCCCGCAGGGCGGATGAGGGTACGGGCGAAGCCTCGGGTTACCCGCCATTCGTAGAGGCTTCGCCCCGTACCCTCACCCCAACCCCTCTCCCGCAGGAGAGGGGCTTTATTTCCCTACTCGAGAGTTCGGCATGACGAACGTGTCGCCACGCGCCAGCCGAAGTAATCAACGACCAGCGGCTTGATCAGATCAACTCACGCTGCTTATCAAACCAACCCACGCTGCCTGGCCAGCGCGAACAACCCCGTAGCAGCCAGATCTTCCGGATGCAGCTGGGTTTTGACACCCAAATGCGCCAGCGCAAGCGCATAGCGCTGCGCCAGGCCGGGGCTGCCGACCAAGTGGACGGTGCCTTGATTGCCGTGGTGTTCGCGCAGTTCGTGGCCGATCAGCAGGCCCGAGAGGTAGGACGGCAGGGCGGTGGCGGTGAGGCGGTCGAACAACCCCAGCGTGCGGGCGCCGAACAGATGATGGCTGAGGCCGCCGGGTTCGGAACTGCGGTCGACACCTTGCAGAAATGCATCGGTGTCGAGTTCGGCGTGATCGTCCTGCATCAGCTTGCCGAGAATGCTGTGCTGGCGCAGTACGGCGTACAGCTCGCCGGTCATGACGGTGGCGAAACCGGTCAGCTGGCCGTTGGCGATCTGCGCCCATTTGCTGTGCGTGCCGGGCAGGCAGGCGACATGTTCGCCGTCGCCGAGTGCGGCGATCAGGCCGACCAGTTGGGTTTCTTCGCCGCGCATGACATCGGGCACGCTATGCCGTTCGCCGGTGCCTACATCGGGCACACCGTGCTGTTCGTTGGTGTTCGCATCGGGCACGCTATGTCGTTCGCTGGCGCTTGCATCGAGCACGCCGCGTTGTTCGCCCGTGCTCACGCCGGGCACGAACCACAGGGTGCGTCCGGGCAGCAGGTCGTCGTAGCTGCGCATTGCCTGCGCAAGCGCGGCGGTGTCGGCAGGGCAGGGTAGATAGGACTGTTCAACCCAGCCGTTGCGGCTGCCGATCATGCCCGAGAGCAGAATCTGGCCGTCCCAGCCTTCGATCAGCGCGCTCAACACTTCGGCAAAGCGGCCCTGGCAGGCCAGGATGCCGTCGCTGCCGCGGCGTTGCTCCAGCACGCTGCCGTTGGCATCGAGCAGATACCCGCGCAGGCTGCTGGTGCCCCAGTCGATGGCGATCATGCGCTGGCCACCCGGCTCTCGGGCAGGCCGTTGATCGGCAGGTCGCAGAGGTACAGGCCGCCGGCTTCCGGCGTGCGGGCAAGTTCTTCGGCGCTGTGGTCCAGGCGTGAGCTAATCACATGCAGACGATCCAGCGCGGCGCCGCCGAAGGCGCTGCAGGTGGGGTGCTTGACCGGCAGTTGCACGCTGCGCTCGACACTGCCGTCGGGGCGATAGCGCACCACGCGCCAGGCGCGCCACTGCGCATTCCACAAGTGGCCTTCGCTGTCGATGATGGAGCCGTCCGGCTCGGCATCGTCGCGATCGAGTGTGGCGAACACGCGCGTGTTGCCGGTCTGCGCGCTGTCGGCGTCGTAGTCGCAGCACAGGATCTGCGGGCGCACCGAGTCGCAGTAGTACAGCGTGCGGCCATCGGGGCTGAAGCAGATCGAGTTGGGGATCGACACGCCCGGCAGCGGCAAGGCGCGCAGACCGTGGCGCAGCGAGAACTGATACATCGCGCCGCGCGCAGCCTTGTCGTCGTGTTCGTCCATGGTGCCGAACACGAAGTTGCCGTTGCGATCGGCGCGGCCATCGTTGCTGCGCGTGAGCGGGTTGTCGGCTTCGACATCGGCGAGCTTTTCCAGCGGCAGCGCATCGTCCTCTCCGTCGGCGTTGTCCGGGTCGGCGATGCAGATCGATTTGGCCAGCGCGATCAGCACGCGGCCGTCGTCCATCAAGCCGATGCAGCCCGGCCGATCGGGCAGCATCCAGTAGCGCGTATGCGCGCTTTGCGGGTGATGGCGCCACAGGCGCTTTTCGCTGATGTCGACCCAGTACAGCGCCTGGCGCTGCTCGCACCACAGCACGCCTTCGCCATGCGTGCAGCGGCTGTCGACTGCCAGTACCGCAGTGTGTTCTGTCGTGCTCACCATTCGGCGATGCTGCCATCGCTGTGACGCCACACCGGGTTACGCCAATCGGGCGGATTTTCGTTTGCGCGCTTGAGCATGTCTTCGTTGATCTCCACACCGAGCCCGGGCTTGGGCAGGGCAGCGATACTGCCATCCACGCACTGAAAATCGTCTTTATTGATGACGTAATCGAGCAGGTCGGCGCCTTCGTTGTAATGGATGCCGATGCTCTGTTCCTGCAGCACCGCGTTGTGCGACACGAAGTCCACATGCAGACACGCGGCCAGCGCGATCGGGCCGAGCGGGCAGTGCGGAGCGAAGCCGACATCGTAGGCTTCGGCCATCGCGGCGATCTTGACGCATTCGGTGATACCGCCGGCATGCGACAGGTCCGGCTGCACCATCCCGATACCACCGGCGGACAGCACGTTCTTGAATTCGAAGCGCGAGAACATGCGCTCGCCAGCTGCCAGCGGAATCGAGGTGCTTGCGGCCAGGCGCGGGTAGTACTCGGCCTGTTCGGCCAGCACCGGTTCTTCCACGAACAGCGGCTTGAACGGCTCCAGCTCGCGCAGCAGCGCCTTGGCCATCGGCGCGCCGACGCGGCCGTGGAAGTCGATACCGAAGTCGATGGTGTTGCCGAAGGCCTCGCGGATTTCGGCGACCTTGACCACCGCTGCGTCGACGGCGCGCGCGCTGTCGATCAGCTTCATCTCCTCAGTGCCGTTGAACTTGAAGGTGTCAAAGCCCAGCGCGCGGTAGTCGGTGATCTGCTGGATGATCGCGCCCGGACGGTCGCCGCCGACCCAGCGGTAGGTCTTCATGCGATCGCGCACCAGCCCGCCCAGCAGCTCGTACACCGGCACGCCCAGTGCCTTGCCCTTGATGTCCCACAAGGCCTGGTCGATACCGGCGATGGCGCTCATCAGGACGGCGCCGCCGCGATAAAACCCGGCGCGGTACATGGTCTGCCACAGGTCGTTGATGCGCGCCGGATCCTTGCCGACGACATAGCCGGCCAGTTCGTGCACGGCGGCTTCCACCGAGCGTGCGCGGCCTTCGATGACCGGCTCGCCCCAGCCGGTGATGCCCTCGTCGGTCTCGACCTTGAGGAACAGCCAGCGCGGGGCGGCGTGGTAGGTGGTGAGGCGGGTGATCTTCATCCTTGCAGTTCCTGGTAGGCCTGCACGAAGGCGCGTGCATGCGTCTGGGTCGTTTCGAGCGATTGCGCGGGTTTGTACAGTTCGCCGCCGATGCCGGCGCCGGCGGCGCCCTGGGCAAGGAAGCCGGCCAGGGTCTGCGGGCTGACGCCGCCGACCACGTAGACCGGAATGTGCTTGGGCAGCACCGAGCGCAGCGCGCGTACGTGTGCTGCGCCATACGTCGCGGCTGGGAATAGCTTGAGGATGGTGGCGCCGGCGTCGATGGCGTCGAACGCCTCGCTGGCAGTGGCGAAGCCTGCCACCACGGTGAGCCCGCGCGACACCGCATGGCGGATCAGCGACGGACGCGTATTCGGGGTGACGATGAAGCGCGCACCGATCTCGGCCAGGGTGTCGACGTCTTCGTTGCGCAGCACGGTGCCTGCGCCGATCCAGGCGCGTTCGCCGTAGGTCTGCTGGGCCAGCGCGATGCTCTCGGCCCAGCGCGGCGAATTGAGCGGGATTTCGATCGCGTCGAAACCGGCATCGATCAGCGCGCCGACATGGTCGAGCGTTTCTTCCGGCGTGATGCCACGCAGGATGGCGATCAGCGGCAGGGCGAACAGGCTGGCAGTGGTGTCTGAGGTCATCGGGTTACTCGCGATAGAGCGGAAAGCGGCCGTCGGCGACCAGATGGCCGGCAACGTCGGGGGAGCTTGCGCAACTGCGCGCTGCAAACGTGGTCTGCAGGCGCACGGTGAAAGATCAGGAATATGGGGGCGGGCGGGGCGCCGCGACGCAATGACGGGCCGATTGCAGCAATTGCGTGCGCACTCCAACAGCCTGCAATGGGCTGGCAAGATGCCGTCATCGTCGTCCACCTCCGCAGTCATGGCATGCGTGTTGCCACCTTGTGGAAGATGGGTCACGTCTGTTCTGGCCGCGCCCGGGAGGTCGGGGCTCCTGCTGCGGCGTTCGATAGCCTCGCGCGGGGAGATATGTGCTGCAAATGAAATTTTCGGCATATTCTATTCCTCCTACGAATACACCTTCGCGGCGACCTCCATGGCAAATTCCGGTACTCCCTGGTTCAACGCAGCCCGGCTGAAGACGCGCCAGCTCTTGCTGCTGCTGCATTTGCACGAACAGCGCTCGGTCCTGCGTGCGGCCGAGGCTGCCAGCATGACCCAGCCGGCGGCCTCCAAGCTACTGGCGGAAATGGAGGACATGCTGGGTGTGAAGTTGTTCGAGCGGCATGCGCGCGGAGTCGAGCCAACCTGGTACGGCCATGTGCTGATCCGGCGCGCGCGCGCGGCGATGTCGGAGATCGGCCGGGCGCAGGAAGAAATCGCCGCACTGCGTGCGGGGCGCATGGGCCAGGCCTCGATCGGCACCGTGGTCAATCCGGGCACCAATCTGGTGCCGCAGGCGATTGCCGAGGTCAAACGCGAGTTCCCGGACATCCTGGTGCGGGTGGAAATGGACTACAGCCGGCCGCTGGTGGCCAAGTTGCTGGATGGCCAGCTGGACATCGTGATCGGCCGCATCCTGGGGCCGGAGGGCGTGGGCGAGCTGGAGTTCGAGCCGCTGGCCGACGAGCCGCATTCGGTGATCGCACGTGCCGGCCACCCGCTGGCCAGCCGCGCCGGTCTGCAGCATGCCGATCTGGTGCGCTATGGCTGGATCCTGCCGCCGGCCGACAGCGTGCTGCGCGCGCGGCTGGATTCGATGTTCATGGAGCACGGCGTGCAGACGCCGACCAATGCGATCGAGACCTCGTCCTTGCCGGTCACCTCGACCCTGCTGCGCGGCACCGACATGTTGACCGCCTTGCCGGTGGAATCGGTGGCGGCGCTGATCCAGGCCAAGCTGCTGACCGTGCTGCCGATCGAACTGGGGGTGCGGATGGAGTCGTTCGGCATCATCCGCCGGCGCGATTACATCCTGCCGCCGGGAGCCGAGCGCATTTTGCAGGCGCTACGCACCACCGCGCGCCGTTTGTATCCGGCTTTGCGCGGCCCGGAATCCCTTGGCTAAGCGGGCTCTGCCATTTCTATTCCGCCAGGGAATAGTGGTTCGTGATTTTTTCATTGGTTGACGCTAGATCACGCGCCTATATCTGTGAGCCAGATCGCACGCTGAAGCGCACGTGAAGTCGGGCAGGTGATCGGCGGCCAAGCCGCCATGCAGTGGGAGGGTGGAACCGCACGCTCGCGTGCGGATCCCACACGATCGTGCGGCCCGCTTGCGGTGCCGCGACAACCAGTCTTCAGTCGTCTTGCGTCCTGGGAGGGATTCGGATGTACACCTTTTCAAGCCATGCACCGGCAGGTACGGGCGTGCGCGCTCGCCGTACCGTGCGTTTGCCTCATTCCGCCATGGCCGTCAGCATTGCGTTGCTGCTCGCAGCGCCGGTTTATGCCCAACAGGCGCAGCCGTCCCAGAACGCTCCGCTCACCAATGCCGGCGGCAACGCCGTGGATCTGGATGCGGTGGAAGTGCGCGGTGTGCGCGCCAGCCTGATCAAGTCGCAGGTAATCAAGCGCGACGCCAGCCAGATCGTGGATTCGGTCAGTGCCGAAGACATCGGCGCCTTGCCCGATCGCAGCGTTACCGAAACCCTGCAGCGCGTCAGCGGCGTGACCATCGATCACTTTGCCGCGCGCAGCGACCCCGATCACTTCTCGGCCGAAGGCAGCGGGGTGATGATCCGCGGCCTGACCCAGGTGCGCGGCGAACTCAATGGGCGCGACATCTTCAGCGCCGCCAGCGGCCGTGGCCTGAGCTTCGAGGACGTGCCGGCCGAGCTGATGGCCGGTGTGGACGTCTACAAGAATCCCTCGGCCGAAATCATCGAAGGCGGCCTGGGCGGCACGGTCAACCTGCGCACGCGCATGCCGTTCGACAATCCGGGCCGGATCGTCGGTGGCAATGTCGATTACAACTACGGCGACATGAGCAAGCAGTACAAGCCGTCGGCCTCGTTCCTGTTCAGCGATCGCTGGGACACCGGCATCGGCGAAATGGGCTTCATGATCGACGTTGCGCATTCGGAGCTGGCAACGCGCTCGGATGGCATCCAGGTCGAACCGTACGTGCGGCGTACCGATGAGGCGGTGCTGGCCGGCAGCGGGCGCAGCGAGGTCTTCGTGCCGGGGGGGGTGAACTGGCGTCAGCTGGATTTCGAGCGCAAGCGCGACGGCATTGCGGCCGCCTTCCAGTGGAAGCCCAGCGATGCCACCGAGATCTATGCGCAGTTCCTGCGTTCGCGCTACGAGATGAACTGGCAGGAGCGCGCGGCGTTCTTCAACGACAGCAATAACAGCATCACCCCGGCGCCGGGCACCACCTTCGACTACGACGATCGTGGCGGGTTTCTGCGGGGCTCGCCGGTGTCCAGCTCGTGGCGTGGGGTGCTTACCGGCGATGGCGTGCGCTTCAATACCGACAACCGCTATTCCGAACAGCGCACCACCACCACCGACATGTCGGTGGGCTTTAGCCATTTCTTCAACGACAACCTGCAGATCAAGGGCGATATGCAGTTGGTGCAATCGGAGAACGAGCAGCTGGATTTCACCGTGTTCAGCGCGACCTATCTGCCCGGGCTGTCTTATGACGTGTCGGGCAAGTATCCCAGCGTGCAGATCGCCAACCCGGCCTTTACCCAGGATCCGTCCAATTATTTCTGGGCGGCGGCGATGGATCACCTGGGCAAGAATCGCGGGCGGCAGCTGTCCACGCGCGTGGATCTGGAATACACCTTCGACGACAGCAGCTGGCTGCGCTTTGCACGCTTCGGCATGCGTGCCACCGACCGCAACCAGATCAACAAGAATTCCGGCTACAACTGGGGCGTGATCTCCGATAACTGGGCGGCGATTCCGGGCACCAGCAATGGCCTGGCGAATATGTCGGAGTTCATGACCGACCAGTCGTCGCTGTTCACCTTCTCCAACTTCTTCCGCGGCGGGGTGAATGTGCCGACCACGTTGGTGGTGCCCAACAGCAGCCTGGTCAACAACTATGGCTCGGCCTCGCAGATGATCCAGCAGATCGTGGCGCTGCGCGGCTATGGCTGGGCGCCGGACACCTATCAGCCGCAGGACACCAACCGGCAGTTCGAGCGCACCCAGGCGGCGTATGCGGCGCTGTACTTCGGCAACGACGAGGCCTGGGGCATTCCGGTGGACGGCAATGTCGGCATCCGTGTGGTGCAGACCAAGACCCAGGCCGAAGGCTTCGGCCAGTTTCAGAATCTGGCCGGGCTCAATGTTTCGCCCGAACTGCAGGCGCGCTACACCGGGCAGTATTTCGAGAACAATTCCGAAGGCAGCTACACCAATGTATTGCCCAGCTTGAACCTGCGCCTGCGCTTCACCGACACCTTGCAGTGGCGCTTTGCCGCCTCCAAGGCGATGGCGCGCCCGGATTACACCCAGCTGCAGCCGTATGTGCTGCTCAACGTGGAGACCAACGACGCCGGCCAGGCCACCGACTTCGTCGGCACCGCCGGCAACCCGAACCTCAAGCCGATGGTGGCCAACCAGTTCGATACCGCGCTGGAGTGGTACTTCGACACCAGCGACATGCTGTACGCCACGCTGTTCTACAAGAAGGTCAAGGATTACTTCTCCACCCAGACCCGCAACGAGATCTACGACAACCGCGCATGGCTGGTGACGCGTCCCTACAACATGGACGAGGGCACCATCCGCGGTGCCGAACTGGGCTATACCCAGTTCTTCGATCAGTTGCCGGGTTGGCTGAGCGGGTTCGGCGTCAATGCCAACTTCACCTTCGTCGATAGCGAGGGCGGCGCCAACACCGCGACCGACCCGTACACCAACACCACCGTCACCGGCGTCGAGTTGCCGCTGGAAGGCTTGTCGCGGCGCAGCTACAACCTGGCCGGCATCTACGAGAAGGGTCCGCTGTCGCTGCGACTGGCCTACAACTGGCGCTCGCGCTATCTGCTGACCACCAGCGACGCGGCCACGCGTCTGCCGACCTGGGCCGACGACTACGGCCAGCTCGACGGCTCGTTCTTCTATCGCTTCAACGACCATCTGCAGTTGGGCGTGCAGGCCAACAACCTGACCAACACCGTGACCAAGGTGTTGATGGGGCCGACCTCGTACGAAGGGGGCGAAGTGGACCCGCGCTTGTACACGCGTTCTTCGTTCGTCAACGACCGGCGCTATTCGCTGGTGCTGCGCATGAACTGGTAAGCGTGCTCGATCACGGTTCCGGCCTGCGCTGGTTCGCAGAGTTGAGCCCGTTTCGGTGAATCCGGCAGCCTGGCCCGCAACGCCAGACCTGCCGGGTTTCTCTATGTTGCTATAGGTTTCAGGAATAGCTCGCCAGGAATATTTCATTGGTGTGGCATGACAGGCGCGCCCTATGCTCCGGCCGCAGCCGCTAGGTAAGCCTTATCGGGATTACCACGCATCCAACCGTCGCGGGCTTTGCCGTGTGCGGATGCGGGCCAGCAACAACGACGGGCAGGGCGTTCGCGCACCCACCCGCTAAAAATTAGCAGTACATGCGTCCTGGGAGGGAGCACCATGTCAGTGCAACATCGCCACATTCCGGCAGGCCGGACTGTGGGTCAGCGTTCGATCCGTGATTTCCGCCGCTCCGTGATGGCCATCAGTGTGGCCACGCTGTTGAGCGCGCAGGCCTATGCGCAGGACGCGACCACCACTGCTGCTCCAGCGCAGGACCCGACCACCCAGCAGCTCGACACCGTGCAGGTCACCGGCACCCGCAGCAGCGTCACCAAGGCGCAGCTGGTCAAGCAGAACGCCGAGCAGATCGTCGATTCGATCGTTGCCGAAGACATCGGCAAGCTGCCCGACAACAATGTTGCCGAGGCGCTGCAGCGCATCTCCGGCATCCAGATCACCCGCAATTACGGCGAAGGCAGCTCGATCGCCATCCGCGGCCTGACCCAGGTGCGGACCGAGCTCAATGGCCGCGACATCTTCACCGCCAACGACGGCCGTGGCCTGAGCTTCGAAGACGTCTCTGCGGAGTTGCTCGGCGGCGTCAACGTCTACAAAAATCCCTCGGCCGACATGATCGAAGGTGGCCTGGGCGGCACCGTGGATCTGCGCACGCGCCTGCCGTTCGACTATGACGGCCGCAAGATCGCCGGCAGCGTCCAGTACAACCATTACGACCTGGCCGACGACGGCAAGCCGGCGTTCTCGGGCCTGTTCAGCGATCGCTGGCAGACCGGTATCGGCGAGATCGGCCTGCTGGTGAATTATTCGCAGCAGAAGAGCCCGTTCCGTCAGGACACCATCTCGATCGAGCCGTGGTACACGCAGACCGATCTGCCGGGCTACGAAGGCCAGGAAGTGTCGGTGCCGCACGGCGCCGGCATCAATACCACCGTCGGTGAGCGCGAGCGCAAGACCGGCGCGTTTGCGATGCAGTGGCGCCCGAACGATTCGGTCGAGGTCTATACGCAGGTGCTGCGTTCGGAATACGACTTCAGCTGGCATGACTATTCGTTCTTCGCGCTGACCGGCACGAACAACATGCAGGGCTTGCCCGGCATCCAGGTCAACGGCCGCAACGAGTTCGTCAACGGCTCGTTCCAGAATGTGCCGACCGAATCCAACACCAGCCTGACCGAACGTCACTCGGTGACCACCGATTACTCGCTGGGCGGCAAGTGGACGGTCAACGAGAAGCTGACCCTGAGCACCGACTTTCAGTATGTCGATGCCACCACCACCGGCACGCGCTACATCCTGTCCACCGGTCAGTCCACCAGCCCGCAGTTCAACGTCGATTTCCGTGGCGATCTGCCGCGCTTGTCGGTGACCGATTCCAGCGGTGCGGAAGGCTATCTGGCCGACGTCAACAATTACGACGGTTGGCGCTATCACCTGGATAACAAGGACGACAACAAGGGCACCGAGTTCGCCTGGCGCGCCGATATGGACCTGGCCTTCGATAGCGACTTCGTGCGCAGCTTCAAGGCCGGTGTGCGCTACACCGACCGCGATGCAGAGACCAAGGGCAACATCTACCGCTTCATGTGCATCAACAACTGCGCAGGCGCACCGTTCTCGCAGTTCCCCAGCGTGGGCGTGGTGACCAATCCGATCACCGATTTCTTCCGCGGTGAAGGCCATGCCTTCGGCCCGACCCTGACCGCATCCGATGCGGCGGTTGCCAACTACCAGCAGACGCTCGCCACCTTCGGTGCCAGCCCGCTGGAGTTTTCCCCGAACAACATCAACTCGCAGACCGAGAAGACCTACGCGGCCTACGGCGTATTGCGCTTCGGCGTGGACAGCGATTCGATCCCGTTCGACGGCAATATCGGCGTGCGCGTGGTGCGGACCGAGGTCGGTTCCACCGGTGTGCGTACCGGCACCGATGGCGAGGGCGGCGGTCTGATTCCGGTGGATGCACAGCAGACCTATACCGACGTGCTGCCGAGCTTGAATCTGCGCTGGATGCTCAGCGACACGCTGCAGTGGCGGTTTGCGGCCTCGCGCGGTATCTCGCGTCCGACCTTCGATCGCCTCAATCCGAACCTGAGCCTGAGCACCGGCAGCTCCAACGGTGCCTCGACCTTTACCGGCAGGGCGGGTAATCCCGATCTGGAGCCAGTCAAGGCCGACCAGTTCGACACCGCGCTGGAGTGGTACTTCGGCCAGGGCTCGATGATGTACGGCACCCTGTTCTACAAGAAGATCGAAGGCTTCATCGCCGACAGCGTGTTCAACGAGGTCTACGATGGTCGCGTGTGGCAGATCACCCGTCCGGTCAACGGCGATGCCGGCAAGATCCGCGGTGCGGAACTGGGCTACACGCAGTTCTTCGACTTCCTGCCGGGCTGGCTGAGCGGCTTCGGCCTGCAGACCAACTACACCTATGTCGACAGCGAGGCGCCGAGCCCCACTGCCACCGACACCAACGGCCAGGCACTCACCGTGCCGCTGGAAGGGTTGTCCAAGAACAGCTACAACGCGATCCTCAGCTACGAAACGGCGCGCTTCCAGGGCCGTGTGGCCTACAACTGGCGCAGCGACTGGCTGGTGACCACCGCAGGCAACGGCACCGGCAATCTGCCGGTCTACAACAAGGGCTTCGGCCAGCTGGATGCCTCGCTGCGTTTCAACATCAATGATGTGTGGTCGATCTCGCTCGATGGCGTGAATCTGCTCGATACCCGTCGCGAAAGCTATCTGGGTTCCGAGTCGCGCTACCGCGACTTCGTGATCAACGATCGTCGGTATGGCCTGACCTTGCGGGCCAGCCTGTAGAACGTGCCGTAGGAAGTGCGTCTCCGGTCCGGCGAGCTGTGCAGGCAGCTCGTTGGACCGGTGTTTTTCCAGTCGGTGGCCATCATCGACCGCAAAGGGAGCCGGAGGAATGATCGTCATGATCGATCCGCCTACTGAGCGCCGTCGTCTTCGTACGCAAGCGTGGCAGGCCGGTCTTTGGGCGTTGCTGCTGTTGGCGTCTGTCTTTCGGCTGCATGCCGCCGATTCCGGCGCGCAAGGGCCTTACCAATGGCGCAGCGTTGCCATTGGCGGTGGCGGATTCGTCACCGGTGTGCTGTTTCATCCCGCAGAGCGCGATCTTGCGTATGCGCGCACCGATGTCGGTGGCGCCTACCGTTGGGATGCGCGTGCGCAGCAGTGGATCGCACTGACCGATTGGTTGGGTGCCGACGACTGGAATCTGATGGGGATCGACGCATTCGCGGTCGATCCTGCCGACCCGAAGGCGCTGTATCTGGCCGCGGGCACCTATATGCACGAGCACGCCGGCAATGCGGCGGTGCTGCGCTCGTTCGATCGCGGGCACAGCTTCGAGCGTGCCGAGTTGCCGTTCAAACTGGGTGGCAATCAGCTGGGTCGTTCCAATGGCGAACGCTTGGCAGTGGACCCGCACGATGGCCGCGTGCTGTTGCTCGGTTCGCGTGATGCGGGTCTGTGGCGCAGCACCGATCGCGGCGCGCATTGGGCGCGTATGGAGGGGTTTCCTGCCGAGGCACTGGCGGGTTCCACTGCGCGTAATCATGTTGGACGCGAGCAGGCGGTGGGCATCGCCTTTGTCGTGTTCGATGCCGCCAGCGGCCGCGCTGGTGCGCCCACGCCGCGCATCTATGTGGGTGTGTCCACTGCGCAAACCAGTCTGTATGTGTCCGAAGATGCGGGTCGCAGCTGGTCGGCAGTGGCCGGGCAACCCAAGGGCTTGCGTCCCAGTCATATGGCCGGTGGCAGCGATGGGCAGTGGTATCTGAGCTACGGCGATCAGCCCGGCCCGGATCTGATGGCCGGTGGCGCGCTATGGAAATACACCCCGGCGCAGGCGGGGTCGCAGGCGCGCTGGAGCGAGATCAGCCCGATCGCGCAGCCGGCCACTGGCGATGGCTTCGGTTGGGGCGCGGTGGCGGTGGATCCGCAACAGCCGCAGGTGCTCTTGGCCAGCACGTTCCGTCGCTCACCGCGCGATGAATTGTTCCGCAGCGTCGATGGCGGTCGCAGCTGGACGCCATTGTTGGCCGCCTCGCAATTCGATCACAGCGCCGCGCCGTGGACCGCGCAGGCGACGCCGCACTGGATGGGCGCCTTGGCGATCGATCCGTTCGACAGCAATCACGCGATGTTCGTTACCGGCTACGGCATCTGGGCCTCGCGCAATCTGCAGGAGTTCGCCAAGCAGCAGCGTCCGTTGCAGTGGTGGTTTCAGGACCGCGGGCTGGAAGAAACCGTGCCGCTGGATCTGCTCAGCCCGATGCAGGGCGCGCATCTGCTCAGCGCGCTGGGCGATATCGATGGCTTTCGGCATGACGATCTGGACCGTGCGCAATTGCAGTACGCCGGCCCGCGCCTGACCAATGGCGAAAGCATCGATGCCGCGGGGCAGGCCGCGCAGTGGGTGGTGCGCAGCGGCACCGTGCGCAATCGCCGCAACAATGAAATCCGTGCGCTCTACTCGCGCGATGGCGGCGCGCAGTGGACAGCGTTTGCCAGCGAGCCGCCAGCGGGGCAGGGCGCCGGCAACATCGCCATTTCTGCCGACGCATCCCACGTTGTATGGGCACCCGAGAAAGGCGGTGTGTGGCGCACAGCCGATTTCGGCAAGCAGTGGCAACGTGTGCAGGGTCTGCCCGACACTGCGGTGGCGGTGGCCGATCGCGTCGATGCGCGGCGCTGGTATGCGGTTGACACCGCAAGCGGGCGCTTGTTCGAAAGCAGCGATGGCGCAGCGAACTTTCGCGACACCGCTGCGCAGGTCGGCAGCCCGGCGCGCGATGAGCGTGCGCGTCCGCAACTGCGCCCCGATCCGTGGCGTGCGGGCGTGGTGTATCTGGCCAGCCCCACGCTGGGCGTGATGCGCTGGCAGGACGGTCGTTTGCAAACCTTGTCCACGCCGGACCAGGCGCGTTCGTTGGGCATCGGCAAGGCACTGCGCGAGGGTGCACCGCCGGCGCTGTATCTGGCCGGCCGCGTGCGTGGTGTGGACGGTGTATTCCGCTCCGACGATGAAGGTGCGCACTGGCTGCGCATCAACGACGACGCGCACCGTTTCGGCAAGCCGTACAGCGTGACCGGCGATCCGCGCATCCCCGGGCGCGTGTACTTCGCTACTGGTGGGCGTGGCATTTTCTACGGCGATCCGCGATGAGCGCTGCGTACCTGCGCGCGTCATTGCGCTGTCTTACTGTATGCGGCGGCGCGTGCTGTCGCTTTGTTGCGCGCCGAGTGGCTGCGCCGACTCTGGAGATCATTGCATGACCGCTTCTTTCATCCGCTGTGGTTACTTGTTGGGCCTGGCGCTGATCAGCTCCGCCGCGTTGGCACAACCGACCCTGCCATTGTTGTTTGCCGATGGCGCGGTATTGCAGCGTGATCAGCCGATGCCGGTGTGGGGCTGGGCCTCGCCGAATGCGGCGATCGCGGTCAGCTTCGATGGCAAGCGCGCCACCACCAAGGCCGATGCGAAAGGGCAGTGGAAGGTGAGTTTGCCCGCGCACAAGGCCGGTGGCCCTTATGTGTTGAGCGTGCAGGGCGACGGCGGCGAGCTGCAGGTGCGCGACGTGCTGGTCGGCGATGTGTGGCTGGCCAGCGGCCAATCGAACATGGAGTGGCCCTTGGCGCAGGCTAGCGATGGTCCGCAGGCAGTGGCTGCCGCCAACGACCCGCAATTGCGCCACTTCAAGGTGCCCAAGTCGTGGTCGGTGCAGCCGGAAGCGCGCCTGACCGGCGGCGACTGGAAAGCGGCGACGCCGGTCAACGCCGGCGAGTTCACCGCAGTCGGGTATTTCTTCGCCAAGGAGCTGCGTGCCAGCACCGGCGTGCCGATCGGCATCGTCAACAGCACGTGGGGCGGCAGTGCGATCGAGGCGTGGATGGATGCGGCCTCGCTGGGGTTGAACGCCGACCAGAATCAGGGCGCGATCGAGGCGATCAAGCAACGCGATGCCGCCGCGCAGGCCGCCACCGGCAAGCGCATCGCGCGCTGGCCCAAGGTGGACGGCGACACGCCGCAGTGGCGCGAACCGACGTTTGATGACAGCGACTGGGACAGCATCCCGACCACCCAGCAATGGGAACTCAGCGGCTATGACGGCATGGATGGCATCGCCTGGTACCGCACCACGGTCACCTTGAGCGCTGCCGAGGCCAAGGCCGGTATTGCGCTGGGCGTGGGTCAGATCGATGACTCCGATATCACCTATGTCAACGGCACCCAGGTTGGCCAGACCACCAAGCAGTGGAACCTGCCGCGCATCTACACCGTGCCGCCTTCTGCACTGCATGCAGGCGTCAACCACATCGCGGTACGGGTGGAAGATCTCAGCGGTGGCGGCGGCATGCATGGTCCGGACGAGCAGCGCTTTGTGCAGACCACCGCCGGTGCCAGGCGCGCCTTGAGCGGCTGGAAATTCCGCCCCGCGGCCGTGCGCGTATCGCTGGCCGACAACAAGAATCAGCTGCCCACGCTGCTGTACAACCAGATGATCCATCCGCTGCAGCCGTTCCCGGTCAAGGGCGTGATCTGGTATCAGGGCGAAACCAATGCCAGCGACACCGGCGCGGTGAAATATCGCGAGCAGTTCGCGGCGATGATCCAGCAATGGCGCGCCGAACGCGGTGCGAAACAGCTGCCGTTTCTGTGGGTGCAGCTGGCCAATTTCAAAGCCGGTGGCGACAAGGGCGATATGAGCCCGTGGGCGCTGTTGCGCGAGTCGCAATCCAAGACGCTGGCGCTGCCGGCAACCGGGCAGGCGGTGATCATCGATATCGGCAACCCCACCGATATCCATCCCACTAACAAGCGCGATGTCGGCCATCGTCTGGCGCTTGCGGCGCGGCATGTGGCTTATGGCGAAACGCTGGTGTACAGCGCGCCGGTGTTCAAGCGCGCAAGCTTCGCCGATGGCCAGGCAGTGCTGAGTTTCGATCTGCAAGGCAGTGCGTTGCAGGTGCGTGGCGGTGGCGCGTTGCAAGGCTTCCGTGTTGCCGGTGCCGACAAGCAGTTCCATCCGGCCACCGCGCAACTCGATGGTGATCGCGTGATCGTGCGCAGCGATGCGGTGCGCGCACCGGTCGCCGTGCGCTACGGCTGGAGCGAGAACCCGGACGACGCCAACCTGGTCAATCGCGAACACCTTCCTGTTTCCCCCTTCCGCACCGATACCTGGTGACACGGAGTCTTATGTCCATGCATTCCCCCGTTACGCGTGTGATCGCTCCTTCCACTGCACGCCGTTGCCTGCGTCCGCTGTTGCTGTCTGCGCTGACGCTGGCCTTGGCTGCGTGCCAATCCGGTGAGCAGGACGACAAAGCCAAACCGGCCGCAGTCGCACCGGCTGCTAGTACCGCAGCCACCGCGCCTGCCACCGCAGCGGCGCCGGCTGCGCAGACACCGATGCCGCAGTTCGTCAGCAAGGACGGCAAGCATGCGTTGATGGTCGATGGCGCGCCATTCCTGATCCTGGGCGCGCAGGTCAACAACTCCAGCAACTATCCCGGGGTGATGGACAAGGTGTGGCCGGCGATGCAGGTGCTGGGCCCCAATACCGTGCAGGTGCCGATCGCCTGGGAGCAGGTCGAGCCGGAAGAAGGCAAGTTCGATTTCTCCTTCGTCGATACGCTGCTGACGCAGGCGCGCGAGCACAAGGTGCGGCTGGTGCTGCTGTGGTTTGCGACCTGGAAGAACAACGGCCCGGCCTATGCGCCGCATTGGGTCAAGACCGACAACCAGCGCTTCCCGCGCGTGGTGACGCGCGAGGGCAAGGCGATCGGGTCGCTGTCGCCGCATGCGCAGGCCACGCTGGATGCCGACCGCAAGGCCTTCGTCGCCTTCATGCAGCATCTCAAGCAGGTCGATCCGCAGCACACCGTAATCATGATCCAGCCGGAAAACGAGCCGGGCACCTACGGCAGCGTGCGTGACTTTTCGCCGATGGCGCAGAAGCTGTTCGACGGTCCGGTGCCGGACGAACTGCTCAAGCGCTTGAACAAGCAGCCGGGCAGCTGGGCGCAGGTGTTCGGTGCCGATGCCGACGAAGTCTTCCATGCCTGGTCGATCGGTCGCTATATCGACCAAGTGGCCGAAGCCGGCAAGGCCGAGTACCCATTGCCGATGTACGTCAACGCCGCACTGCGTGGCCCGTTCAATCCCGGCCAGCCCGGTCAATACGCCAGCGGCGGCCCCACCGACAACGTGCTGGATGTGTGGAAGGCCGCCGGTCCGCATATCGATCTGCTGGCGCCGGACATCTACATGCCCGAGTACCGCATGTACACCACGGTGTTGGAGCGCTACGCACGTCCGGATAACGCCTTGTTCGTTGCCGAAACCGGCAACCGCCCCGATTACGCGCGTTATCTGTTCCCCACACTGGGCCACGACGGCATCGGCTGGTCGGCGTTCGGCATGGACTACACGCGTTATTCCAACTATCCATTGGGCGCCAAGCACGTCAACGAAGAAACCTTGGCGCCATTCGCGCTCGGTTTCGATCTGGTCAAGCGCGGCATGCGTCCGTTCGCCAAGGCCGCTTCCGAAGGCAAACTGCATGGCACCGCAGAAGAACCCGGCCAGGCGGTGCAGGAGCTCAAGCTCAACGAGCGCTGGAGCGCCACCATCACCTATGGCGTACCGCAGTTCTGGTTCAAGGGCGCGCCGCCGGGCAACCCCGAACCGATCGGCGCGGCCTTGATCGCCGAGCTCGGCCCGGACGAATTTCTGGTCACCGGTTACCACGTGCGCGTGACCCTGCATCCGGCCAGCGAAGCCACCGCCAACATGCTGTACGACCGCGTCGAGGAAGGCGTGTACGAAGGCAGCGACTGGAAGTTCGAGCGCAACTGGAACGGCGACCAGACCGATTACGGCGTCAATTTTTCCAGTGCGCCGCAGCTGCTGAAGATCAAGCTGGCGACTTACAAATAAACGCGGCTATCAGCGTTGCCGCGCAGCCCGATAACTGCGCAGCGCGCTGTCAGCCACGTTGAATTCAATGAACCCATGCGCTGTCGCCCCCGCGGCACCGCTTCGTAAATCCAAGGGAGTGAACATGCAAACCACCAATCGTTCCGCCGGCCATGCGCCTGCCACCCGACGTACACCGCTCGCGCACTGCCTGGCGTTGTCGCTGGCCCTGCTGGCCAATGCCGCGCATGCGCAGGAAGTGCGCAAGGCTGCCGATGGCGTCACCGTGGTGCCGAGCGCCAAGGGCGCCGCACCGGTGCGTCTGCAGGTGGTCGATGCCGGCATCATCCGCGTCAGTGCCGATCCGGATGGCGACTTCGCGCGCACGCCCAGCCTGATGCGCGTGCCGGTGCAGGGCGATGGCAAGTTCCAGCTGGCCGAGCAGGGCGACAGCGTGCAGCTGAAGACCGGCAAGGTCACCGCCACCGTGTCCACCGTCGATGGCCATGTCAGCTTCGCCGATGCCAATGGCAAGCCGGTGTTGTCGGAAGTGGCCGGCGGGCGCAGCTTTGCCCCGCTGAAAGTGGAGGGCAAGCAGTACCTAAGCGTGCGTCAGCGCTTCCAGTCGCCCGACGACGAAGCGCTGTACGGCTTCGGCCAGCATCAGCAGGGCTGGATGAATCAGAAGGGCCGCAACGTCGAGTTGCAGCAGAACAATATCGATATGGCGGTGCCGTATCTGGTCTCCAGCCGCAACTACGGCCTGCTGTGGGACAACAACTCGATCAGCCGCCTGGGCGACCCGCGCGGCCTGCAGCCGCTGCCCAAGACGCTCAAGTTGTACGACGCCAAGGGCAAGGCCGGCGCATTGACCGCGCGCTATGCGATCAACGGCAAGCAGATCGTCGAGCGTCGCGAGAGCGAGGTGAATTACCAATACCTCAGCGACCTGACCAAGTTCCCCAAGAAGGCGATCACCAAGGACAAGGACAGCCGCATGCAGGTCGCCTGGGAGGGCGAGATCGAAGCGCTCACCGGTGGCGAGCACACCTTCTCGCTGTATTCGAGCGAATACGCCAAGCTGTACGTGGACGGCAAGCTGATCATCGATCGCTGGCGCCAGAATTGGAACCCGTGGAATCACGAGTTCAAGCTCGAGCTGGAGCCAGGCAAGCGCCACACCGTCAAGGTCGAGTGGGACCTGATCGACCCCAGCTATATCGCGCTGTTGCATCGCGACCCGCTGCCGGCCACCGAAGCCAAGGATTTGTCGCTGTGGTCCGAAGCCGGGCAGATGATCGACTACTACTTCGTCTCGGCCGATTCCTACGATCAGGCGATTGCCGGTTATCGCGAACTCACCGGCAAGTCGGTGATGCTGCCCAAGTGGGCCTATGGCTTCTGGCAGAGCCGCGAGCGTTACAAGAGCCAGGATGAGCTGGTCGGCGTGCTGGCCGAATACCGCAAGCGCAAGCTGTCGCTGGACAACATCGTGCTGGATTGGTCGTACTGGCCGGAAAACGCCTGGGGCTCGCACGATTTCGACCCGCAGCACTTCCCGGATCCGGATGGCATGGTCAAGTCCGTGCACGACATGCACGCGCAGATCATGATTTCGATCTGGCCCAAGTTCTATCCCACCACCGCCAACTACAAGGAACTGGATGCCGCCGGTTTCATGTACAAGCGCAATGTCGAAGTCGGTGAGCTGGACTGGATCGGCAAGGGCTACAAGAACTCGTTCTACGACCCGTATTCGGAAAAAGCGCAGGCGATCTACTGGCGTCAGGTCAACGAAAAGCTCAACAGCAAGGGCTTCGATGCATGGTGGATGGACGCCGACGAGCCGGACGTGCATTCCAACCTGGACATCGGCGAGCGCAAGGCACGCACCACGCCGACTGCGCTGGGCCCGTCCACCGAGTTCTTCAACTCGTATCCGCTGCCGCACACACATGGCGTGTATGTGGGCGACCGTGCGGCCGACGACAAGCGCGTGTTCATCCTGTCGCGCAAGGGCTATGCCGGCACTCAGCGCAATGCGGTGGCAGTGTGGAGCGGTGACATCGTCTCGCGCTGGGATGACATGCACGACCAGATCTCCGCGGGCGTCAACATGGCGCTGTCGGGCCTGCCCAACTGGACCTTCGACATCGGCGGTTTCGCGGTGGAGAAGCGTTACGAAAACCAGGACCCGGCACATCTGCCGGAATGGCGTGAGCTCAATACGCGCTGGTTCCAGTTCGGCGCGTTCGTGCCGATCTTCCGCTCGCACGGCCAGTTCCCGTACCGCGAAATCTGGAACATCGCCCCGGAAGGCACGCCGTTCTACGACAGCATGGCCTACTACAACCGCCTGCGTTATGCGCTGCTGCCGTACATCTACAGCCTGGCCGGCGACACCTATCAGCGTGACGGCGTGATCATGCGCGGCATGATGATGGACTTCCCGAACGACCCCAAGGTTCGCGACATCAACGACCAGTACCTGTTTGGGCCGGCGTTCCTGGTCGCCCCGGTGACCCGCTTCGGCGCGACCTCGCGGCAGGTGTATCTGCCGGCCGGCAGCAGCTGGCTGGATTTTTCCACCGGCAAGCGCTACGAAGGTGGCCAGAGCATCGAAGCCGCTGCGCCGATCGAGCGCATGCCGTTGTTCGTGCGTGCTGGCTCCATCGTGCCCACCGGCCCGGTGCAGGAATACGTGGACCAGACGCCGGACGCACCGCTCACCGTGGTGGTCTACACCGGCGCCGACGGCCAGTTCTCGCTGTATGAGGACGACGGCAAGGGCTACGGCTACGAGAAGGGCGAGTTCAGCCGCATTCCGCTGAGCTGGAACCAGGCCAAGGGCGAGCTGAGCATCGGCAAGCGCGAAGGCAGCTGGACCGGCATGCAGGCCAAACGCACCATCAATGTGCGCTTCGTCGATGGCCCGCGCGAGGATGCCGGTGCGCTCGAACCCAAGACCGACGCCAGCATCCAGTACGACGGCAAGCCGGTCAGCGTGTTGCAGCGCAAGATTGCGTCCGGCAAAGCGCGTCGTCGATGATCGCAGGTCGTTGTCAGTCAGTGAGTGCGCAGATGCCGGATCGCCGCGAGGCTCGGGCGTGCAGGTCCGGTCATGCAGCACGGTGGTGCACGTGCTGACCCGCAGGGAAGTCTGCAAGGCAACCGGTGCCGCACTCGCGGTGCTGGGTGCTGCGCCGGCCACGTCCGCTGTTGCTGCGCCGGCGAAGGCAGCCGGCAAACAGTCGCTGCCTGCCGCCGCGGCCGGCGATGCCTTGCAGCTGTGGTATCGCGAACCGGCCAACGAGTGGGTACAGGCCTTGCCGGTCGGCAACGGCCGGCTGGGCGCGATGGTGTGGGGCGGCATTGCCCACGAGCGCCTGCAACTCAACGAAGACACGTTGTACGCAGGCGGCCCGTACGACGCCACCAGCCCCGAGGCGCTGGCGGCCTTGCCGCAGGTGCGTGCGCTGATCTTTGCCGGGCGCTATGCCGAGGCCGAAACACTGGCCGATGCCAAGTTGCTCTCGCGTCCGCTCAAGCAGATGCCATATCAACCGCTGGGCGATCTGCTGCTGGATTTCGATCGTGCCGACGGCATCAGCGAGTATCGCCGTCAGCTCGATCTGGATACCGGCGTGGTCACCACCACATTCCGTTCCGGTGGCGCTGTGCACAAGCGCGAGGTGTTCGTGTCGGCGCAAGCGCAATGCATCGTGGTGCGCCTGTCGTGCGATCGCCCCCGTGCGGTTTCCTTGCGCGTGGGCATCGACAGCCCGCAGACCGGCGAGGTCACGGTGGAGCAGGGCGGCCTGCTGTTCAGCGGTCGCAACGGCAGCTTCGCCGGTATCGACGGCAAGCTGCGCTTTGCGTTGCGCGTGTTGCCGCAGATCAAGGGCGGCACGGTCAGCGGTCTGCGCGACCGCTTGCGCATCGAAGGCGCCGATGAAGTGGTGTTGCTGCTCACCGCCGCCACCAGCTACCAACGCTATGACGCCGTCGATGGCGATCCGCTCGCGCTGACTGCAGCAAGTTTGAAAAAAGCAGGCAAGCTGGACTACGCCGCATTGCTGCGTGCGCATCTGGCCGATCATCAGCGGCTGTTCCGGCGCGTGGCGATCGACCTCGGCACCAGCGAAGCGGCGAAGCTGCCCACCGACGAACGCGTGCAGGCGTTTGCCAAGGGCAATGACCCGGCACTGGCCGCGCTTTATCACCAATTCGGCCGGTACCTGCTGATCTGCAGCTCGCGGCCCGGTTCGCAGCCGGCCAATCTGCAGGGCATCTGGAACGACCTGATGCAGCCGCCGTGGGAAAGCAAGTACACCATCAACATCAACACCGAGATGAACTACTGGCCCAGCGAGGCCAACGCGCTGCACGAATGCGTCGAACCGCTGGAATCCATGTTGTTCGATCTGGCCAAAACCGGGGCGCACACCGCACGCGCGATGTACGACGCGCCCGGTTGGGTGGTGCACAACAACACCGACCTGTGGCGCCAGGCCGGGCCGATCGATGGCGCCAAGTGGAGCCTGTGGCCGATGGGCGGCGTGTGGCTGCTGCAACAGCTGTGGGACCGCTGGGATTACGGCCGCGACCGTGCCTACCTGGGCAAGATCTATCCCTTGTTCAAGGGCGCAGCGGAGTTCTTCGTCGCCACGTTGGTCAAGGATCCGCAGACCGGCGCGATGGTGACCAATCCATCGATCTCGCCGGAAAACCAGCATCCGTTCAACGCCGCGCTGTGTGCCGGCCCGACCATGGACGCGCAACTGCTGCGCGATTTGTTCGCGCAATGCATCGCCATGAGCAAGCTGCTCAAGGTCGACGATGCCTTTGCGCAACACCTGAGCACGCTGCGCGAGCAATTGCCGCCCAACCGCATCGGCAAGGCGGGGCAGTTGCAGGAATGGCAGCAGGACTGGGACATGCAGGCGCCGGAGATCCATCACCGCCACGTTTCGCATCTGTACGCCCTGCATCCCTCCAGCCAGATCAATCTGCGCGATACGCCCGAGCTTGCCGCTGCAGCCAAACGCACGCTGGAAACACGAGGCGACAACACCACCGGCTGGGGCATCGGCTGGCGCCTGAATCTATGGGCACGTCTGGCCGATGGCGAGCATGCGTACCGCATCCTGCAATTGCTGATCTCGCCCGAACGCACCTACCCGAATCTGTTCGACGCGCATCCGCCGTTCCAGATCGATGGCAACTTCGGCGGCACCGCCGGCATCACCGAGATGCTGTTACAAAGTTGGGGTGGCAGCGTGTTCTTGCTGCCCGCATTGCCCAGTGCCTGGCCGCGCGGCAGTGTGCGCGGGTTGCGCGTCCGCGGCGGTGCCAGCGTGGACCTGGAATGGGACGGCGGTCGCCTGCAGCAGGCACGCGTGCACAGCGACCGTGGCGGGCGCTATCAACTGTCTTACGCAGGGCAGATCCTGGACCTGGAACTGGGCGCCGGTCGCACCCAGCAGGTCAGCCTCAACAACAACCGATTGGTGACGCAATGAGCTTGTACATAGGACTGGATGTGGGCACGCAGAGCGTCAAGCTGGTGGCCTACGATCCGCAAGAGCGCGAGGTGGTGGCCACCATCGCCGCGCCCATGGAGCTGATCAGCCGCGACGACGGCACCCGCGAGCAACAGGCGCAGTGGTGGATCGACGGCATCGTGCATTGCTTCGCACAGCTCGATGGAGAGCTGCGTGCGCAGGTGCGCGGTATCTCGGTCTCCGGCCAGCAGCACGGGTTTGTGCCGGTGGCCGCCGATGGCGGCGTCACCGCACCGGTGAAGCTGTGGTGCGACACCAGCACCGCGCGGGAGTGCGACGAGATCATGGATGCGGTGGGCGGCGTGGCCGGCACTGTGGCCACTGCAGGCAACCCGATCATGGCCGGCTATACCGCCTCCAAATTGCCGTGGACGCGCAAGCATCGCCCCGAGGCGTACGCCGCGATGACCACGGTGATGCTGCCGCACGATTACGTGAACTTCTGGCTCACCGGCGAGCGCTTCACCGAAGTCGGCGATGCCTCCGGCACCGGCTGGCTGGATGTGCGCACCCGCCAGTGGTCCGAGCGCATGCTTGGCGCGATGGATGCACAGCGCGACCTGCGCACTGCATTGCCGCCGCTGGTGGAAACCGGCGCGGTGTATGCGTTGTCCGACGCAGCTGCAGAGGCGCTGAATCTGCCAGCCGGTGTACGTGTCACCACCGGTGGCGGCGACAACATGATGGCCGCGATCGGCACCGGCAATGTGGTGCCGGGTCGCCTGACCATGAGCCTGGGCACCTCCGGCACCTTGTTCGCGTATGCCGATCACCCGGTGGTGGACGACGACGCACGCTGGGCGGCGTTTTGTTCATCCAGTGGCGGTTGGCTGCCGCTGATCTGCACGATGAACTGCACCGTCGCCACCGAGGCGGTGATGCAGATGTTCTCCATCACCCGCGAGCAGACCGAGGCGCTGATCGCCAACACCACACCGGGTGCCGATGGCCTGGTGTTGCTGCCGTTCTTCAACGGCGAGCGCACTCCGAATCTGCCGTCCGCACGCGGCTGCCTGTTCGGCATGGAGTTGCACAACACCACGCCGGCGCACTTCTATCGCGCCGCGATGGAAGGGGCGACCTACAGCCTGCGCAACGGCTTCGATGCTTTCGTTGCGGCGGGCCTGCAGTTCGACACCATCCTGCTCACCGGCGGCGGCAGCAAGAGCGCGCAGTGGCGGCAGATGGTGGCCGACATTTTCAATCTGCAGGTCGTGGTGCCGACCCAGCCCGAAGGCGCCGCCTTCGGCGCCGCGCTGCAGGCGTTGTGGGCGTGCGATCGCGACGACGGCGGCGCAGACGCATTGTCGGATGTGGTGCTGGAGCATCTGCAGACCGACGAGGCGCTATCGGCACGCCCGGATCCGCAGCGCGTGGCCCAGTATCAACAGCATTACCAGAACTTCCTCAAGCACCTGCAGGTCGTCAGCCCGCTCTACGCCGGCTGATCGACAACCCCATTTACAACTCCCCCAGCAGCAAGGACATCTCACCCC
>NZ_JBWWVR010000015.1:0-122726 GCF_056675575.1 Xanthomonas sp. NCPPB 3959 | reverse complement strand
CGCAGATCATCCGCTCTACACGTGATCTACCCACACTGTCCGATCATTTCGAAACGACGGAAATTTCGACTCGTCGCGCAGTTTGGGTGTATCAAAAGCCCAAGTCGAAAGCTTGGGTCGTCGAGGGCGCGGTGCCCTCACCGCTCGCGGGACACGCCGCAAGTACGTCCGTGTAGGCTCGGTCGCGGCATCCATGCCGCCACACGGTCCCGCAATCGGTGAGGACACCGCACCAGACAGTTCGCCGGTTACTTTGCTGAAAGCTATGCACGCCTATCAACTTGATTGGTCCTTGCCTGCCCACCGTCGCGGGACCTTACGCGGCATGGATGCCGCGTAAGAGCCTACATGGACGTACTTGCGGCGTGTCCCGCGATGGTGGGCGGGCAAGGGCCTTGCAGCAAAGCCGCAGATCATCCGCTCTCCGCTCTACGACTGACCTGATGGACTAAAACTTCAAATCCACACGCGCATACCAGAAGCGCCCACCGGGAATATCGTAAGTGGATGCGTCATAGCCGTTGAGGGAGCACGACAGGCACAGCGGCGGATCCTTGTCGAACACGTTGTTCAAACCGGCCGTGAGTTGCAGACCCTTGAGCCAATCGACGCGATAACCCACCTGCGCATCGTGATAAGTGATCGCATCCAGCTGATTGGTGCCCACGGCAGGATCGGAACACACCGCAAATTCCACCGCATCGCCGCATTGCTCGGTGAGTTTGGAAATGTGGCGCGCCGTCCATGATGCCGTCCAATTGCCTAGCGACCAATCCAGCACTGCATTGCTGGTCCACTCGGGAATTGCACTGTCGACCACTTCGATGCCTGGCCCCTGCGGCTGCAGTTGCCCTGCCGCACCGAGCGCCTCGTAACGGCCCACGAAGGTGTTCTGCCACGACAACTTGAAGCGGCCCAAGCCAGTTTCCGGCAGCGTCCAGAACAGATCCACATCCCAACCATCGGTCTTGATCGAACCCAGATTGGTCAACCGATTGTTGAACGCATTGATGCCCCCGGTGGATGCACGCGTGATGCCGTTGCAGTACAGCGCGTCCAACGTATCCACGCACAGATCCAGCTGCGTCTGCGCATTGATCGCCTGGATCGCCCCATCCACATGATGGCGATAGAACGTCATCTCCAGATCGAGCCGATCCGACCAGCTCGCATTGCTCGCAAAGCCCGGGCTGAACACGAAACCGGCACTGAAACTGCGCGAGCGCTCAGGATCCAACTGCTCGTTGCCCCCCGTGGTGACCGAGATCTGCTGATTGGCCTGTTGATAGCCCACCGGTGCACCGAGCGCAGCGCAGTTGGTAGCACTGCCACGCGGCGCGGTGCCGCCCAGCCCGATCGAGCATGGATCCGACAACTGCAGATCCGCGCGCGCCGCCGAACCGAACAACTCACCGATGGTCGGCGCACGGAAGCCTTCTGCATAGCTGGTGCGCAACACCAACTCGTCGGTGACTTGCCAACGCAGGCCGTACTTGGGCGTGAACTCGCCGCCGAAGGTGGAGTAATCCGAATAGCGCCCGGCGATATTCAAATCGAGTTTGTCGCCCAACGACGAGTTGGCGAAGATCGGGATATTGAGTTCGAGATAGGCTTCGTTGACGTCGTAGCTGCCCGAGGTCGGCAACGACGGCACGCCGTTGTAGCGGCCTGCCACGGTGAGCGGATCGGGCTGATACGAACCCTCGTACTTGCGGTACTCGTAGCCGGTGGCGAACGACACCGCACCGCCGGGCAACTGGAACAACTCGCTGCTGAGGTTGGCGGTGAACAGGCTCAATTCGTTCTGGCTGCGGTCGCGCACCACCGGCTGGATCCAGCGCAACATCTCCGGCGTGATGCTGCCGGCGCCACTGAAGATATCCAATGGCACGCAGCCGGCCACTGCCGCACAGGCGGCCGGATCGCCCAACCCCAGATTGATGTTGAACAGGTTGTAGCTACCGTAGTTGGTCTGCTCGGCCTTGTTCTTGCTGTACATGCCGTTGACGTCCCAGAACCACGTGCGCGCCGCGCCTTCGAAGGTGCCCACCAGACCGGTGCCGAAGTATTGCGTATCGACCTGCTGCTCGAACCGACGCGCCCCGCCTTCCACCGGGCGGCGACCGATCTGGATCAGGTTGGTGGAGGAGTTCAACTCGAAGCCGAAAGGATTGAACGGATTCAGCGCCGAAATCACGATGTTGTCGGCCAGCGGATTGCCGGTGCCGGCATCGGGGCCGAGAAAGATCGGCTCGGGTGCAGCCTGGTTGGTCGACTCGCGCCGGTTGCCCAATGCTTTGACATACCACTGCACATCGTCGTTGAAGTAATAGCGAAATTGCGCAAACACGCCCTTGCGCTCGGACGGTGTCAGCAGCAGATTCTGTTCGGCGAAGTTGTAACGGTCAGCGGTGCCGAAACAGTGGTAGTCGTCGCTGCGTGTACACCCCGCACTGCCATCGTATTGCGGCGTACCCACACCGGCATTGGGCGTGAGGTTCTGACGCACACCGGTGTTGGGGTCGACGAACTGGAAGCGCCCATCCGGCGTTGCCGAGCTGGCGAAGGTCAGCCCGGTGCCCGGAATCGGAAAGCGGGCCTGCGCGCGGTCGCGTGCATAGATCGGGTCCTGCTTGACGTAGCTGGCACCCAGAAACAGGCTGAAATCCTCGCCGCTGGTGCCCCAGGCCAGGTCCATGCCCTGGTTGGCGCCATCGCCCTTGCCGTACTGCCCGTAGTTGAGCGTGACCTGCGCACCGTCGAAGCTGCGCCGGGTGATGATGTTGACCACGCCGGCAATCGCATCCGAACCGTACAGCGACGAAGCGCCGTCTTCGAGCACTTCGATGCGCTCCACGATCGCCAACGGAATGGTGTTGAGATCGGTCGACGAGCCCACGCCGGAGGCCGAAGATTCGTTGACCCAGCGAATGCCATCCACCAGCACCAGCACGCGCTTGGAGCCCAGATGGCGCAGATCCACCTGCGCCGAGCCTGCACCCACACCACCACCATCGGGCGGAAAGCCGAAATTGCCGGACGAGTTGAACTTGGCATTGAGCGCCGAGCCGGAAGCGGTGAGTTCCTGCAGCACCTCGCCGATCGAGGTCAGGCCGGTGCGTTCGATGTCGGCACGGTTGAGCGTCTGGATCGGCACCTGGCCCTGCAGTTCGGCGGTTTTGATACGCGTGCCGGTGACCTGCACGCTGTCGAGCGTGCGCGTGCTCGGGGCGGCCTCGGGCTGTTGCGCCCAGGCGAGTGTGGGAATCAGACACAACGACAACTGCACGGCCAGGCATGACCGATGAGGGCCAATCAGACGCTTCATCCGTTCTCTCTCCAGAAGGATTTCAAGTATCCGCACGCCCCCGTGCCCTGCGGTCCGCCCCAACTTTTAAACGAAACCTTAACGCGCCGCAAGCTGGCAGTGCAGCACTGCGCAGCAGATCGCAATGGCTGCCATCGCACGCCCACGAACGCGAGCGTGCGATGACGCGTTCCCTCACGCGCTACGCCTGCACGCTGAGATGTGTGCGTTCGCAGCGCTGCAACGCGTATTCACTCAAGCGCTCATGCGTGCTTCGGTATCATCGCGCAATGACTTATGCCCCCCGTCTTGCCACTGTTTTCGTCGGCCTGCTGTGCCTTGGCAGCACTGCGCTGCATGCCCAAAGCCTGGACCCGCAACTCACCGCCATGCGCGATGCCATCGCCGCTGCAGAGCGCGGTCAATCCGATGCCGGTCAACTCAGTGCGTTGAGTCGCCATCCGCTGTATGGCTGGCTGGAATTCGCCACGCTCAAGCGCAGCATCGACACCGTTTCCAATGCGCAGGCGCAGGGGTTTCTGCAGCGCTATGCGGGCCAACCGGTGGCGGAGAGCTTCCGCAGCACGTGGCTGCCGGCGGTGGCACGGCGCCAGGACTGGACCACGCTGCTGGCCAACTGGAAATCCACCGACAACCTAGGCCTGCGCTGCGCACAGCTCACTGCGCGTCAGGCCACCGGCAAGCTGGACGCACAGTGGAGCCGCGATGCGTTGACGTTGTGGCGTAACGGAAAGGCGCTGCCCGATGCCTGCGATCCAGTGGTCGCCGGGCTGGAGTCGCGGGGCGAACTCACCCCGGCACTGCGTTGGGAGCGGGTGGAAGCCGCTGCCGATGCACAACTGCCAGCGGTGATGCGCACCGCCGCGCGCGGCTTGCCGGCGGCTGATCTGGCACTGGCCACCGATTACGCCGCCTTTCTCGACAAGGTCCACCCGCGTGCACTGGGTTGGCCCAAGACCGAGCGCAGCCGTGGCATCGCTGTCGATGGGTTGGCCAAGCTGGCCAAGAGCGATCCGGACGCGGCCGAGCAGCAGTTGCCGCAACTGGCTACCGCGCTCGGCTTCAGCGAGGCGCAGCGCGGCCAGGTGCTGTACCAGATCGCGTTGTGGACAGTGGCCTCGTACTTGCCGGATTCGGCGCGCCGCCTCAACGCAGTGCCCGATGCCTCGTACGACGAACGCCTGCACGAATGGCGCGCGCGTGAGGCGATGTCGCGTGGCGACTGGCCGGCTGCATTGGCCGCGATCCGCAAGATGTCCGCCACCCAGCGCAGCGATTCGCGCTGGCAGTATTTCGAAGCGCGCCTGGCCGAGAAGACCGGCGCTGCTGCGGCCGCACAGCCGCTGTATCGCGCGGCCGCACAATCGCCGACCTTCCACGGCTTCCTGGCCGCCGATCGTCTGCAGCAGCCGTACCGGCTGTGCCCGTGGGAGCCCAAGGACAACCCGCAAGCCAAGGCGGCCGTTGCGCGCGATCCGGCATTGATCCGCGCGATCGCCTTGTTCCAGATCGACCGCCCCGGTTGGGCCGTGGCCGAGTGGAACGATGCCGCCACCCGCTTCGACGACACCCAACGCCGACTGGCCGTGCAAGTGGCCAGCGAGAACGGCTGGTTCGATCGCGCGGTGTTCGCGCTTGGCAAGCAGCCGGACGAACAACGGCTGTATGCATTGCGCTTTCCACTACATCACGACGACAGCATCCGCCGCGAAGCCGCCAAGAACGCGATCGACCCGGCCTGGGTGGCAGCAGAAATTCGTGCCGAAAGCATCTTCAATCCACGCGCCCGCTCGCCTGCCAACGCGATGGGCCTGATGCAGGTATTGCCGGGCACTGGCGCCGCCGTGGCCAAGGGCATCGCCCTGCCCGGTTACGCAGGCGCCACCAGCCTGTACGAGCCGGACACCAATATCGCCATCGGCACCGCCTACCTGCGCCAGTTGCTCAACACTTACGGCCTGCCCTACCTCACCATCGCCGCCTACAACGCCGGCCCGGGCCCGACCGGGCGCTGGCAATCGCAGCGGCCCAACTTCGATCCGGACTTCTGGATCGAAACCATCAGCTACAAGGAAACCCGCGAGTACGTCGCGCGCGTGCTGGCCTTCAGCGTGATCTACGACTGGCAACTCAACGGCGACATGCTGCCGTTGAGCGACCGGCTGATGGGCAAACTGGTGGACAAGCGCTTGAAGCCGGTGTGCACGCCAGGCCAGACCGCCAACAACGCGGCACAGGAGTGAGTGCAAGTCGGCCGAACGGACGCACCTGTGGCGTGTCCCGCGATTGTGAGCGAGGCAAGGGCCCTGTAGCGAAGTCGAAGGTCAAACGCTCTACACATGATCTATCCGAACTGCCCACAGTCCAATACAACCAAAATTTCGATGTGTCGCGTTCTTTAGTTGCGGTCGAATACTCGGCTCAACAGCCTAGTCGGTCGAGGGCGCGGTGCCCTCGCCGCTCGCGGGACACGCCGTGAATCCGTCCGTGGAGGCTCGGTGGCGGCATCCATGCCGCCACACGGTCCCGCAATCGGCGAGGACACCGCACCAGGAAGTTGGCCGGTGGTCGGGTCAAAACCTGCCTATCGCTACGTCTGCCATGGGACGCTGAGAAGGTTGTAGGTCACTTGTTGAAAGCCCGCTTGTTTCTCCGCTTGTCTTGGGAAGCTGATTGAGCGCGCCGTTATCTAAGCAACCCACGTCAGGCATTGCTTACACCATGCACACCGACCATCTCCACTGGTCCTTGCCCGCCCACCGTCGCGGGACCTTACGCGGCATGGATGCCGCGTAAGAGCCTACACGGACGTACTTGCGGCGTGTCCCGCGACGGTGGGCGGGCAAGGGCCCTGCAGCCAATCAAAAGATCAGCGCTCTCCGCTCTACGACTGATCTATCCGCACCGACCAACCGCTGCGATACGCTGAGATTTATGTGTTGGCATCACTTGGCCACCCAAGCCTAGCCAGACGCCAACCACAATCAGTTCGCGTTGTTTCGACTCGCGCACCGCATCGGGCATCATATGGCGATGAAGATCTATCTCGTTGGCGGCGCAGTCCGCGATGCCCTGCTTGGTCAGCCTGCTGGCGACCGCGACTGGGTCGTGGTCGGTGCCGATCAGGCACAGATGGAAAGCCTGGGCTTCAAACCGGTGGGGAAAGATTTCCCGGTATTTCTGCATCCGCGTAGCGGTGAGGAATATGCGTTGGCGCGTACCGAGCGCAAGTCCGGGCGTGGCTATCGCGGCTTCGTGGTGGATGCCGACCCGTCGGTGACGCTCGAAGAAGACCTGCTGCGCCGCGACTTCACCATCAATGCGATCGCACGCGACGAAGACACTGGCGAGCTATTCGATCCCTACGGCGGCGCGCACGATCTGCAAGCACGCGTGCTACGTCATGTAGGCCCGGCGTTCGTCGAAGATCCCGTGCGCGTCTTGCGCGCAGCGCGCTTCATGGCGCGACTGGCACCGTTGGGTTTCACTATCGCGCCAGAGACCGCTGCATTGATGCGCGAGATGGCCGCCAGCGGCGAACTCGACAGCCTGGTGCCCGAACGCGTGTGGCAGGAGTTGCGTCGCGTACTGGCAAGCGCACAGCCCTCTGCATTTTTGCGCACCCTGCACGACACCGACGCACTGCGCGTCATCCTGCCGGAAATCGACGCGCTGTATGGCGTGCCGCAACGCGCCGAGTTTCATCCTGAAGTGGATACCGGCATCCACCAGGAAATGGTCAGCGACATGGCTGCGCGGCTAGCGCCGGGCGATGCGCTGGTGGGCTTTGCCGCGCTCACCCACGATCTGGGCAAAGCACTCACACCACCCGACGAATGGCCACGCCACATCATGCACGAACAACGTGGCGTCGCCCCGCTGCAAGCCCTGTGCGAACGCCTAAAGGTGCCGCAAGAGTATCGCCAGCTTGCCGTCACCGCCTGCCGCGAGCACCTGAACGTGCATCGCCTGCCCGAACTACGCGACCGCACCGTGCACGAACTGCTGATGCGCTGCGATGCCTTCCGCCGCCCCGAGCGCATCGCACAGCTCGCCCTGGTCTGCGAAGCAGACAAGCGTGGCCGACTGGGCAGCGAAGACGCAGCCTATCCGCAGGGCGAAGAACTCAAGCGCTTGCATGCTGCTGCGCTCGCCATCAACGCACGCGACCTGGCTGCAGAAGGTTTGCAAGGCCCGCAGATCGGTGAGGCATTGGCGAAGGCACGGATTGCAGCAATTGCGGCAGCGCGCGTGCTCGGCCGCAACTAAGGCGGCTGGGGCCGCTACCCACATCGGTTATTTGCGGACGTAAGTATCAGTTTTCAAACCATCACACCGCTAGGATCAAGACGCGGCAGCATCTGCACGCGCATCCTCTCGGTGATAAATGGGCTCGATGTTCGTGCCAATTTTTTCAGCCTGCCGCACCACAACCGTCGCACCTCAATTCAAGACAAAGGATCTGCTCATGAGCGAAGAGAGTCGGAACGATCTGGTGGAGTATTGGCGCAGTCATGCCGGCGATGACAATCCTGCCGGTCCGTTGTTCGTAAGCGGCGCGTATGCAGAGGCAGACATCGGCTGCGAGGCGGCTGCGGTGACCGAGCAGTGCGGCACCATTTGTACGGGGTCAGCCACGTTCCAGTGTTGTTGAGGCGGCATGGTCTCCGGCCAGCATGGCGGTGACTTCGGCACGTCGCTGGGCTGCCTGATTTCGTCACCGATCGAGAAACTGGCAGTCCAGCTCAGCGAGATGGCCTCGCTTGAACAGAGCGAACGCGATGTCATCCTCCAAGCAACGCGCGATACGTTGCTGGCAGCGCTGCATGGCAAGCTCACCCGACTTCTGTTATTGGAACTCAATGCTGCGCGAGTCAACGACAAACTCGATGGCGATACCGCAGAACAGCGCTGGCTGGAGTTTCAGCAACTCACCTGCGCGTCAGATTACTGGCAATCACTGGCCCCGCATTATCCTGGCCTGATCGAACGTATCGATACCCTGATTGCACACCGGTGTACTGCAGCGGCAATGTTCGCGCAGCGCTTGTGTAGCGATCGAAACACGTTGACGACCTTGCTGCTCACGGCGCCCGGCGTCCTTCTGGAACTGGCGTTCGGAGCTGGCGATAGCCATTGTGGCGGCCAAAACGTGGCGCTGGTGCGCTGTACTGGCGGCCAGTTGGTCTACAAACCAAGATCGGTCGCGATCGATCTGGCACTGGCAACATTTGTCGGCATGCTCGCGGAGGCTCTGCCCACCAGCATGCGCGTTCCTCGTGCCATCGATCACGGCGCTTATGGGTGGGTTGAGTTCGTCGCGCATCAACATGCCGGCACGCCGGCCGGGCAGCAGGATTTCTATCGCGGCATCGGTCATTGGTTGGCGGTCATGCGGTTACTGGCCGGCACCGATCTGCACGCGGGCAACCTTATTGCGCATGGCTCCTCGCCAACGGTGATCGACTGCGAGACGCTGTTCACTCCGCGTCTTCCTGCTCCTCCGTCAGGGCTTGGCGATGCGACGGATCTGGTGGCTGCCACGATCGCAGGCACGGTCGCCAACATCGGACTGCTGCCCGGACGTGCCACCGGGCTTGGATGGCGCGGGGTCGATCATTCGGCGCTGGGATCGTTGCCCGGCCAGCAGCCGGACGTGCCGCAGCCTGCTGTGATCGATGCGGGAACCGATCAGGCGCGCATCGGGATGGGCATGGCGCGCGGAATGCCGAACGCACAGAACCATCCGGATGCACGCCCCGAACTGGCGCGCTATTGGCCCGATGTGCTGAGCGGCTTCGGCGAAATGACGCAAGTGTTGCAGCAGTTGGACGCGCGAAATGGATTAAGTCCACGCCTGGAACAGTTCGCCGGCTGCGTGGTGCGCTTCGTTGCGAGGCCAACCGAAACCTACGCCGAAATCGGCCGCATGCTCTGGCACCCGGTGTCGCTGCATAACCCGGCGCAGGCACGCCAACGCGCGTATGACTTGATGCTGCGCATGGCCGACAACGTGGGATCGGTGCCTCACGACCCCGCCATTCTGCAGGCGGAGATCGACGACCTGCTGGCTGGCGACATCCCATATTTTTTCGCCATTACCGACGATGGCTGCCTGAAAGGTCCAGGAAAAACTCACTGGAAGATTGCCGACAACCTGATCGCCGCCGCGCTAGCGGATTGGCGCAACGCCGATTTCGCGCTCGAGCGTGAAGTCATCCACGCCTCGCTGATCAGCGCGTTCGTCAACGACGGCTGGATGCCGGAAGATCGCTCGTTGCTGCCAGTGGTGCCGCGACGCGGCAACATCGAGCAGCGGCGCAGGCAACAGCTTTCCGCACTGATGCGTCGATTGGTTGAGCATGCAGTCGTGGGCAAGGACGGCAGCATCGCGTGGCTGGCACCGGTGCTGGCCGCCAATGGCTGGTCGGTGCAACCGCTCGGGCCGGATATGTATAACGGCGTTGCTGGCATGGCGCTGCTGCTGGCGGCCTACCGGCGCGAATCCGCCGAAGGGCGGGCCGATCCGGTGGATGGCATCGACCACTGCCTGCAGGCCTGCGTCACCACCTTGGCAATGGGCGATGCCAAGCGACGTCGACTCATCCGCGATGGAATCCGTTTCCGCCCACTGCCGCCTGGCGGTTATATCGGACTGGGATCGCAGCTGTGGGCATATCTGGTGCTTGCCGATTTCGGCATCGATGCTGTGTTGGAACATGCTGCAGCGCTGACGCAGGAATTTCCCGATGCCGCGCAGGCCGACCAGGTGTTCGATGTGCTGGCCGGTTGCGCCGGTGCGATCGTGCCGCTGATTGCGCTGGCCAAACGCACCGGCGAGCAACGTCATCTGGAGACCGCCACGGTGATCGGCAATCGTATCTGCCAGGCGGGCACGCGCAATGGCGACACGATGCATTGGACGCATACCCGTTGGCCCGACGGCATTGGAGGCTTTGCCCACGGCGTGACAGGGATCGGCTGGGCATTGACCAAACTGGCGCGGGTGACGGAAAGCTCGCTGCATGCGGGTTGTGCAGAGGCCGCCTTCGCCTTCGAGGACACGCTCTACGACCCCACGTATGACAACTGGCGCGATCTGCGCATGCTGGCCGGCAACCCGACTGCAGCGGCCTGGTGCCATGGCGCAGTCGGCATCGGTCTAGCGCATGCAGACCTGGATCCACAACTAACCCATCCGCGCACCCGCCAGGTCCTACGGATCGCCGTTAACGCAACTGCCCGCCAAGGGCTTGGCTGGAATCACTGCGCCTGTCATGGCGACTTGAGTGCATGGGAGTTGTTCGACACCGCAGCGCGTCTGCAACCAGAGATGCACGGCAACGCACCCGCCGATCTGCTGGACAGCGTGCTGACCAGTATCGAAGATCACGGCGCATGCTGCGGTCTGCTGCGCGACACCTTGTCGCCCGGCTTGATGCCGGGGTTGGGCGGCATTGCGTATCAATTGCTCAGGACGCATCCGCAACATCGGATCCCATCGATTCTGGTGCAGGGAGGACTGGGTTTGTAACGCCATGGCAGAGCAACCGGCACAGATCCAGAACCCGTACTGGCGTATCGCAAGCGACGCTTCCGCACAGGGCCTGGGCGCAATCATGGTCAAGCTGGTCAGCGCAATCCGGCCGGTCGTGAGCATCGCCCGACGCGCCGCGCCGGCCGCGACCCGCGTACTGGTCGCGAGCCAACTGCTGGCGGCAGCGGCAGCGGTCTGGGGATTGCTGTTGCTCAGGCAGGTGTTGGGCGTACTGCTCTCCGGCGTCACCGCGTCCACGTTGATCGCGCAGTTGCTTCCCAGCGTGTCGTTGCTGCTGGTCGCGCAGTTGCTGCGTGTTGCTGCACGCGCCGCGGACCTGTCCGCGCAAGCGCGCTTGGTACCGAAGGTAAGGCATCTGGCCGACGACCAGATCCTGGCCGCCAGCCTGTCCATCGATCTGGCTGCATTCGACGACCCGCACTTCTTCGATCGTATGCAGCGCGCGCGCGACCGCGGCGCATTGCACATCGAGCGCGTTGCGGTTTGCCTGTCCGAAACGCTGTCGGCGCTGCTGGCGGTGATGGCCGCATCGCTCGCGTTGCTGTGGCTGCATCCGCTGCTGTTGCTCGCCTTGCTGGTCGCCTTTATCCCCGAAGGCTGGGCGGCGCTTGCCGCCGCACGGCTGCACTATGCCGGCATGGACAAGACCATCGCGTTGACCCGGCATGCACGGATGATCGCCGAACTTGCCACCTCGCGCGATGCAGCCGCAGAAATCCGTGCCTGCCAGGCGCAGAACTACGTGCTTGGCCAATACCGGCGCAGCGCGATTCCACTGCAGGAGCATCTGATCGACCAGGCCACCGTCGAAGCCCGAACAATGACGCGTGGCCGCCTGCTCTCGATGCTCGGCCTATTGCTTACCTTTGCCGGTCTTGCCGCGATGTTGCAGACAGGCTGGTTGAACCTGGCTCTAGCCGGCACTGCAGTGATCGCCATCCAGATCACCACCAGTGCATTCGCGCAATGCTTGCGCATGCTGCATGAGATCTCCGAGCGCGCGCTCTACATTGCCGACTATCACGATTTTCTGGCATTGGCAGCAACCCAGGTTGCGGCAGGTGGCGACAAGATCCCGCCCGCGCAGGCGGGCGAGATTGTGCTGGACGATGTCGGCTTTTGCTACCCAGGCATGACCGAACGCATCGCGCTACAGGGCATCAGCTTACGCATCGAGGCAGGTCAGACGATTGCACTGGTCGGTGAAAACGGCTCGGGCAAGACCACCCTGGCCAAACTGATTGCGGGGCTCTACCGGCCCAGCATCGGTGCGATTTACTGGGGCAGTATCGATTTACGCCAGTTTCAAACACAGGTATTGCGTGAGCGCGTGAGCATCGTGCAGCAGCATCCGCTGCGCTGGCCAGGCAGCGCGCGCGACAATCTCCGGCTCGGTCAGCCCGAGCGTCATGACCCCTCGGACGAGCAGCTGCAGCGTGCCGCTGAGCGCGCACAGGCAACTGCGGTGATCGAGGGATTACCTGGCGGCTGGGATTGCCTGTTGTCGCGTGAATTCGTGGGCGGTCACGATCTCTCCGGTGGTCAATGGCAACGGCTTGCAGTGGCGCGAGGCATCTTTCGCGATGCACCGCTGGTGATCTGGGACGAACCCACCGCTCCGCTCGACGCCAAAGCCGAATACGCGGTCTTCGAATCACTGCGCGAACTCGGGCGCGATCGCACCGTCGTGCTCATCACGCATCGCCTTGCGAGCGTACGCGAAGTGGACCAGATCTTCTTTCTGCAAAAAGGCCGGTTGATCGAGCAAGGCACGCACGTAGAACTGATGCAACACGGCGGCGCCTATGCGGAGCTGTATCGCTTGCAGGCGCGACAACACGAAGCCGATGGTCAACAGCGCCAGGAATGACCGGAGCAGCTACGTTGCAGCAGCCGCTCCGGCCATGATGCTCAAAGCTTGAAATTCAGACTCAGCATGAAAGAGCGGCCGTTTTTATAGATGTAGTACGGTTGGTTCTTGTTGCCGATGTAGCTGAAGTAGGTTTCGTCCAGCAGATTGGTGGCTTCCAGCGCCACGCGCAGGCGCTCGGTGGCCTGGTAGCCGAACGATGCATCCACCTGGGTGAAGGCATCGGTCATCTGCTGACCATTGAGCCGGCCGATCTGGGTGAAGTATTCCGAGCGCCAGCCCAGATTCACCCGCGCGCTCCATTTGCCCTGCTCGTAGTACGGGCTGATGTTGTAGGCATTGCGCGAGTTGTACGGCAGGCTGTAATCGCCGTCGGTCTTGGAATCGGAATAGGTGTAATTGGCCACCACGCCGAATCCGTTGCCGAAGTTGTGCTGCAAGTTGAGCGCCACGCCACGCACCTTGGCATCGCCGGCATTGGTCGGCACGGAGGTCTGGTACGTGCTTGAACCGCCGGTGGCGTTGTTGAAGAACACCCGGTCTTCCACCGTGGTCAGGATGTAGTTGGAGATATCGCGTGAGAAGAATTCGCTGCTGAGCAGGCTGCTGTCGGAGAAATACCACTCCAGCGATGCGCCCAGATTGGTCGACTCGTACGGGCTCAGACCGGGATTGCCGGTGGATGCGGTGAGCGTGGTGTCGTCGGTGGCCACGTACGGGGTCATGTTGGTGTAGCGCGGCCGCGCGATCACCTTGGAGGCGGCAAAGCGCACCATCAAATCGTCGCGCAGGTCGTAGGCGATATTGAAGGCCGGCAGCCACTTGCCGTAACTGTTGAGGAAGTTGACAGGCGTGTAGCCGCCGCCCGGCGCATAGCTGAAACCGTCGGTGGAATCGCGCGTATGCACATAACGTACGCCGATGTTGCCGCGATACCGCTCGCCGGAAAAATTGGCTTGCAGGAACCACGCACGGTTCTGCTCTTCGATGCTGTAGTTGCCGGCGTAGCTGATCGGCAGCCCGTCATCGCCTTCCAGTCCACTGATGTACTGGCTGATCACGCCGCTGTTGATCGTCGACCATTGCTGCATATCGGCGCTGGTGGATATGCCATCCAGATAGCCCGATGGCGTGGTGCCCGGCGAGAATGCGGCGAGCGTGCTGCCATCGTTCGGCGTCCAGGTGCGGCTGTACGCCGATTGCCCGGTGGCGTGATTGGTGAGCTTGATGCCGGTCAGAATCTGCGTGAACGGCCCCCACTCCACTGCATGATCGAAGTCCAGCTGCAGATAGCGCTCTTTGTCGTACTGCGGGCTGTGGCTGGCCGATGCATTGTTGAGTTGCATCGCGGCCGCGTTGGTGGGGTCGGTGCTGTAGTCCATCGCAGTACGGCGCCCGTCGATGTTGTAGCTGTAGCCGGCAAGATTGCGGAACTGGATGCCGTAGATGCGCTCGGCACCACCTTGCGAGCTGGTGTAGCCAACCTGGCTCGACGCATTCCAGCCGTCGCCATGCCAGTCGGCACGCAAGTGGATGCTGCCGGTGGTGACATCGCTGTTGCGCAGATAACCGTCCAGGAACGTGGTGGATTGATCGCCGAATGTACCCGAGGTGGCCACGCCGTTTTCGAAGCCCAGTGCCTGCGCATCGCCCGGGTTGGAGCCCCAGTAGCCGTAGCGGCTCTGGTTGTAGTTGTCGAAACTTTCCTTGACGTACAAACCGGTCAGATTGAGCTCGAAGTCGGCATCCGGCTTCCACTGCAATGCGGCGCTGACACCATCGCGCTTGCGGGTCTGCTGAAACAAGGCCGTGTTGATCGAGGTCGGAAACACACCGGTGTTATTGCCCACCACACCCGGCGGAAACCCTGCGCCTTCCACGTTGTCGTAGCCGAAAATTTCCACACCATCGCGGCGCAACACGCGCTGCGAATGCATCACCGAGGTGAGCACACCCAGGGTTTCATCCTGGTTTTTCCAGCTGTACAACGCCGATACGTTCGGCTTGGGGTCTTCGGAGCGATCGTTATAGCCGTAGCTCACCGTGCCGGTCAGCGTATTGCGCTCGAGATCCAGCGGTTTGCGCGTGTGCACGATCACGGTGCCGCCGATGGAGCCTTCGTCGATACGCGCTTCCGGGGTCTTGTAGACCTCCATCAAGCCGACCACTTCCGGCGCCAGGGTGCTGTAGTTGAACGAGCGGCTATCCGGATCGTTGGGGTCGCCGCCCCAACTGGTGGAGGCAATGGTCTGGCCATTGAGCAGCACGCGATTGAGCGCAGGATCGGTGCCGAGGATGCTGACTTTTTCGCCTTCGCCGAATTGCCGGTCCACGGTGATGCCGGAGAGCCGCGACAGCGATTCGGCGACGTTGGTATCGGGGAATTTGCCGATGTCTTCGGCGCTGATCGCATCGACGATCGCATCGGCATTGCGCTTGACGTTGAGCGCCTTGCCGAGACTGGCCTGATAGCCCACCACCTTGATTTCATCCAAGGTGGAGACCGATGGATTGGTTTGCGCGGGTGCCTGTTGCTGGGCGGGTGCAGGCTGTTCCTGCGCGAATGCGGGAAGTGCCGCAGTGCTGGCAAAAGCCGCGCCACCCAACAGCAAACCACGGACCGCTGCGCTCAGTGGCGAACGACGCGGTGCACGCGCATGACACAGGAAATGACCGGACAACTCGAACACACGGGGATACACCATTGCGTGGACCTCTAGGCTGATACGTCGCAACCGGTGAGTTGCGCAAGAACGCGCGATGCGCGTGCCATGCCCCCGCACTCCGTCCCCTGTGCCGGATGCGAGCAGCGTCCCGCACTGCCTCGTGGCGTGCGGGTCAAGACGGCAGACCGATGCATGATCGGCGCCAGCGTCTGCATGAATTCGGAGTGTGCTCCTGTTCGCTGACAACGTTATCAGCGAAGGTGCCTACCGCAAGCCGCGCTGTCAACTCAACGACACAAACAGCCTGATTTATGTGTATTTCGTCGAATTCAACGCAGATAACGGAATGACGACGTGATCACCATCGCATTCTTTTTGGTGTTCAGGCAGACCACTGCGCATAGAGCCCTGATGCCATAAGGCTGCGCACGCAGATGTTGCGATGCAAAGTGTTTGCACGCTTTGATGTGGCGCGTACTCGTACACAACGCTCTCACCAGAAAGCGCTCGACTTCTGCTGCAGAAGTGCTGCGAGTCCATGCGGCTGCGGCAACTCGCCGCGCAGCATGGATCCACGCACCGGCACGCACGCCTACTCGCGCTGCCCGGCCACCCAGGTCGCCAACACCTGCACATCCACATCCACATCCACCAGCACCAGATCGGCTTGATAGCCCGGCGCAATCCGACCGAGGCGATCGCCCAGGCCGATGCACTGCGCGGGATAGGTGGACGCCATGCGCGCGGCTTCGGCCAGATCCACGCCCAGCCATTGCACGCTGTTGCGCACGGCGGTGGCCATGTCCAGCGCGGAGCCGGCCAGTGCGCCGTCGGCGTTGCGCACCACACCGTCCACGGCGGTGATGGTCTCGCCATACAGATCGAAGCTGGGGCTGTCGGCGCCGACCATCGGCATGGCATCGGTAACCAGCAACAGCTTGCCGCGCGGCTTGGCCGCCAACGCGACGCGCAGGCTGGCAGGGTGCACGTGCACGCCGTCGACAATGACACCGCACCACACGTTGGGGTCTTCCAACGCGGCGCCCACGGCACTGGGCTCGCGCCCGGTCAGTTGCGACATTGCGTTGTACAGATGGGTGAAGCCACTGACGCCGGCGGCAATGCCGGCGTGCGCCTGTTCGTACGTTGCTGCGGTGTGGCCGGCGAACACGATTGCGCCGCCGGCAACGAAGGCGCGAATGTCGTCCAACGGCACGCGCTCGGGTGCGAGCGTGATCAGGGTGACGCCGTTGTCCAGCGAGGTGTCGACTGCAATCTCGTGCGCGTCGGGCAGGCGGAACTTGTGCGCGTCGTGCGTGCCCTTGCGGGCCGGGCTCAGGTACGGGCCTTCCAGATGGATGCCGAGCACACCGGGCACGCCTTGCGTGATCGCCTGACGCGTGGCGTCGATCGCCTCGGCCATCACCTCGGCGGTGTCGCTGATCAACGTCGGCAACATGCCGGTAGTGCCGAAGCGGCGATGCGCTGCGGCGATCGTGGCCAGTGCCTGCGGGTCGCGCGCGTTGTTGAACAGCACACCGCCGCCACCATTGACCTGGATGTCGATGAAGCCCGGCAACAAGGTGGCGCCACCCAGATCCACGCGTGTGTGCGCCTGCGCAACACGCGCATCGTCGGCCGCCACAATCGCCTGGATCTGCGTGCCCGCCAGCAAGACAACCAGCCCATCCTGCAAGCCGTCGTCGGTGAGCACGCGTGCATTGCACAACGCTTGAATCGGGGAAGCATCCATGTTCAAACCGTTTCCGTAACCTTGTTCAAATGCGGCGGCAAATCGGGATTGTTGCCACGCTGCAATGCGAGCGCATTGATGGCGCGATAGAAACTCTGCACGGTCAGCAGCGGTGCGCTGGCCGGATGTGCGGCATCGGCCAGCGGCAGGTCGCCATCGGGCGCGGCCAGCCACACCTGTGCGCCACGCGCGCGGAATTCGGCGGCAAGCGCACGCGTACCGGCACCGGTTTCATCCGGCTGGGCAAACACCAGCACCGGGAAGCCTGGCCCCACCAGCGCCATCGGGCCGTGTTTGACCTCGGCCGAGCTATAGGCTTCGGCGTGCAGGCCGCAGGTTTCCTTGAACTTCAAGGCCGCTTCCTGCGCCGCGCCCAGGCCCAGGCCGCGACCGAGAACGAACAGGTTGTGTGCGGGCACCAGGCCGGCAGTGAGTGCAGACCAGTCGGCCTGCCAGGCGTTGCGCAACTGCTGCGGCAATGCATCCAGCGCGGCCAACAATGCGGGGTCGTTCTTCCACACCGCGCCCAGGTGCAGCACTGCGGCGAGCGAAGCCAGATAGCTCTTGGTGGCGGCCACGCTTTTCTCCGGGCCTGCGCCCAGCGGAATCACCACCTCGGCCAACTGCGCCAGCGGCGAATCTTCCACGTTGACCAGGGCGACCACGCGCGCACCGGCAGCCTTTGCGGCTTCGGCATTGCGCAGCAGGTCAGGGCTCTTGCCCGATTGCGAAATCACGATGTACAGCGCGCCGCGCAATTGCAGCGGCGCTGCGTAGACCGAGCCCACGGATGGCGAAGCGGAAGCAGTCACGATGCCAAGCTGGGTTTCGAACAAATACTTCGCATACGTCGCGGCGTGATCGGAGCTGCCGCGCGCGCAGGTCACCACGAACGGTGGCGGTGTGTCGCGCAGCGACTGCGCAAGTGCGGCGATGGTATCGGCGTTACGGGCGAACTGCGCAGCCACCACGTCGGCGGTTTGCGCCGCTTCGCGGAACATCAAGGTATCGGTTTCGAGGGGAAGGCTCATCGGGCTCAGACGGATTCGGTGGGAGAGGATTTGGCGGCCGGCGGTTGCGCCGGTGCTGTGGAACCGCGCACGACCAGTTGCGGCACGAAGCCGCGGTTCTGCAATTGCGCGGGCTGATCGTCGTAAGCATCGCTGCGCAGCTGGCTGATCAACAGGCGCGCGGCATGCCGCGCGATGTCGTCGGTGGCCTGCTTTGCGGTGGTCAATGCCGGCCAGGACTGACGCGAAAACGGGCTGTCTTCGAAGCCGGCAATCGAGAGTTGATACGGCACGTTCATGCCGGTGGATTTGGCCGCCGCCAGCACGCCGGCGGCGATTTCATCGTTGCTGCCGAAGATGGCGGTGGGCGGCTCGCGCAGCGACAACAGCCTGCGCGCGCCACGGAAGCCATCGTCGAAGGTGTAGTCGCCGGGAATCACCAGATGCTTGTCCAGGGTGATGCCGTAATCCTTCAGCGCGGCCTCGTAGCCGGCGTAGCGCTCGCCGCTGGAGCGATGCTGCGGGCCGCCCCACAAAAAACCGATGCGCTGATGGCCCAGTTGCACCAGATGTTCGGTGATCTCATACGCCGCAGCGCGGTCGTCGATATACACGCACGGGCCATCGCCGGGGTCATCGGTGGCGGCGATGATGCGCACGCTCTTGATGCCGCGCGCGGCCAACCCAGCCATCAGCTCAGGGCGCTCGGACATCGGTGCGGTCAGCACCACGCCGGCCAGACGCGAGCGTTGCACCCATTCGGCCAATTCTTCGGCCAGCAACGGCGAGGTGGAATCGCAGGGATGGATTTGCAGACCGAAGCCGGTTTCGCGGCACGCGGCGAGCACGCCATTCTGAATGGCGATGATGTGATACGGGTTGGGGTTGTCGTACACCAGACCGATCACGAACGGCGTACCGCTGCGCAGATTGCGTGCGGACGGATCGGGTTCGTAGTCGAGATCGGCGATGGCGCGCAGCACGCGCGCGCGCGTGGCCTGCATCACCGATGGCTCGTTGTTGATCACCCGCGACACGGTCTTCAACGAGACCTTGGCGCGCTCGGCGACATCTTTGATGGTGGGCCTGCGCATGGATGTACCTTGTTCGTCGGAACGCATCATGCCGCGTCGCTCACTTGGCCTGGGCCGGCAGGCCCACGCGATGACCGCGCAGCGAATAGAACAGGATGTACAGATAGCACGGCACCATCAGCGCAGCGAACACGACCTGGAAGTCGTAGTGCTGTTTGAGAATGGCGAACAGCTGCGGAATGATCGCGCCACCGGCAATACCCATGACCAACAGTGCCGAACCGATTTCGGTAAAGCGGCCGAGCCCGCGAATGGCCAGCGGGAAGATCGCCGGCCACATCATCGCGTTGGCAAAGCCCAGCGCGGCAACGAAGCCCACCGACACATAGCCATGCGTGAGCAATGCACCGAGCGAGAACAGCACACCCAGCACCGCCGACACGCTCAAGTAGCGTGCCTGCGAGATCACGCGCGGAATCAGCACCAGGCCGGCGATATAGCCCACCAGCATCGCGCCCAGCGTGTAGGAGGTGAACAGTTTGGTGCTGTCCAGCGGCAGGTTGAAACCATGACCGTAGGTGCCGATCGCATCGCCTGCCATCACTTCCACGCCCACGTACACGAACAGGCACAACACGCCCAGCCACAGATGCGGGAACTGGAAGATGCTGGATTTCTGCACGCCGGCAGCGCCGGGCGTTGCATTGGCCTCGGAGGCCTTGAGTTCGGGCAACGGCGAGAACAATACGCCGATGGCCAACAGCAACAGTACGCCGGACATCACCAGATATGGCGCATGGATCTTGGCGGCAAACGCAGTGAGCAAGGTCTCCTTGGTCGCCGCATTGGCACTGGCCACCTGCTCGGACAGATCGCCGATGCCGTGCAGCACCAGCGAGCCGATCAGGATCGGTGCCAGAATGCCGGCGATCTTGTTGCAGATCCCCATCAGCGCGATACGCCGGGCCGCGCTTTCGATCGGGCCGAGGATGCTGATGTACGGATTGATCGCGGTCTGCAGCAGCGCCAGGCCGCTACCGATCACGAACAGGCCGCCCAATGCGCCCGGATACCAACGCTGGGTGGCGAACTGGCCGAACGCCGCCGCACCCACCGCCATCACCACCAGACTCAGCGCCAGGCCTTTCTTCATGCCGGTGCGTTTGAGGATCCACGACGAGGGCAGCGCCAGGAAGAAATACGACAGGTAGAACACCATCAGCACCAGAAACGCGTTGACCTCGTTGAGGTCGAACGCCAAGCGCACGAAGGTGATCAGCGGCCCGTTGATCCAGGTGAAAAAGCCGATGATGAAAAACAGCACGCCGACGATGGCGATCGAGACAACGGGATTTGCGGGCCTGGCAGTAGTCATGGATCGGCTGGCTCTGAGGTTGTCGTTGGGGACGCCGGGTGGAATCAGCGGCGCAGTTCGGCGACGAAATCGTAGAAGTCGTTGTGGCAATAGGTGTCGGTCAATTCGATCGCGCTGCCATCGCGCGCATAACCCACGCGCACAACATGCAGGATCGCCTCACCGGTCTTCATGCGTAGGTGTTCGGCCAGCCGCGCAGGCAGATTGATCGCGCGGAAATACTGCAACGCGCGTACCACCGGGGTGCCTTGCGCATCCAGATAGCTGTAGAGCGAATCGCCGATCTGCTGCGGGTCGGCGACGATGCGTTGCGGCAGCACCGCGTGCTCGTAGGCCATGACGCGGTCGTCGGCGCTGCGCAGGCGTGTCAGCGAGGCCACGGCCGCATCCGGCGACAGACCGAGCCGCAGGATTTCTTCGCCATGCGCCGGGCGCAGGCGCCGCTCCAGCCAGCGCGTGCCCGGCTCGTAACCCTTGATGCGCAGCGTCTCGCTGAAACTGGTTAGGCCGCTCAGCTGATGCTGGATCTGCGCGGTGACGAAGGTGCCGGCGCCCTGACGGCGCGAGACCAGGCCTTGTTCGACCAGCACATCCACCGCCTGGCGCAGGGTCACCCGCGAAATCTGCAGCCGCTCGCACAGCTGGCGCTCGGCCGGCAGCGCCTCGCCGGCCTTCCACTCACCGCCGCGGATGGCGTCGGTGAGCTTGCCGGCCAGTTGCAGGTACAAGGGGGTCGGCGCGGACGCGTCCAACGCCAGATCGTCCACCCGGGGATCGGTGTCGTTCCGGGGTGCCGCCTTGGGTTTGGCCATTGCTTGTCCTCCGGACCGACTTGGATTCGTTAGGTCCAATATAGTACCAATTTGGCCGCAGCGCATCTGTGCAGTGCCGATCCCGGCGACAGCTCGCACTGACCTGCGAATCGCAAGGTTCCGCGCGTCACGCGGCGGCCGGTGCTGGCAGGATCTGGCGGCGACAACCTGCAAGCATCGGCAGCCATACCATCACTTGACGCGCCGTGGCCTCACAACCGCAGGTACCAGCGCCGCTGATCCATCCACCAGCCCACGGCCCAGCACAGCAGCGTGTAACTCAGGGCGCATAGCAGCGAGCCGAGTGGCCCCGGCGCGATGGTCTGGAAGACGCGGATACCGGCCCAGGTGTACAGGTCCAGGCCGGAGCTGCCGGCCGGGAGCAGGCGCAGCACCACCACGAACAATTCGGAGAACAGATAGATCGCCAGCGGGTTGCGCCCCAGCACGGTGAAAAAACCGCTGCCGCCGGTCCAGCCGCGCAGCTCCAGCAGGTAGACCAGCACGCCCAGGGCCAGCAGATCCAGGCCCACGGTGCAGGCGACGAACGACCCGCTCCAGAGCTTTTTCGACAGCGGCCAGGCCGGGTTCCACAGCAACGCGAGCAGCACCAGGCCCGCGCCGGCCAGCAGCAGCGTGCGCGTGGCCGCAGCGGTCTTGCCGCGGCGCTGCAGGAAGCGCCCGGTCACATAGCCGGCCAGCACGTTGACCGTGGCCGGCAGCGTGCCGAGCAGGCCTTCCGGGTCGAAGCCGTTGTCTTTGCGATACAGGTGCGCGCGCCCGTACAGCCACAGATCCAGCCGGGTGCCGGCGTTGCCGGTCTTGCTCAACTCGGCGCCGGGCTGGCCGAAGACGTACAACACCGCCCAGTAGCCCAGCAGCAGCGCCACGCAGGCCGGCGCGATGCCGCGTGGCGGCAGATAGCGCACCAGCAACGCGGCAAGGAGATAGCACAAGCCAATGCGTTGCAGCACGCCGGTCAGGCGGAGTTGATCGATCGCGGTAAATGCCCATTCCCCACCGGGCTGCAGATGAAAGAACGGAAACCAGTACATCAGCACGCCGCATAGAAAAATCAGCGCGGCGCGCTTGCCCACGCGGCCGAGAAACTGCCGATGCGGCGTGTCGGTTGCCAGCGCGAAACTCATCGCGCTGCCGACTGCGAACAGGAACGAGGGAAACACCAGATCGGCGAGCGTGAAGCCGAACCAGGCCGCGTGGGTCAGCTGCGCATACGCCTGCGCACCCGGCCCGGCGGTGTTGACCAGGATCATCAGGAAGATGGTCAGGCCGCGGAAGACGTCCAGCGATAGAAAGCGTTCGCGCTTTGGCGTTAGCGTTGGCGATGCAGTGATCGCTGCAGCAGCGGGTGTTTGTTCGCTCATTGCAGTTCCTTGTCCAGGCACTGCAGGTGGGTGCGAGGTGTGCGTTTGATGCCGATGGCTTGCGTGATTGCATCGCCGCTGCAGCGGTCATGCATGCCGACGAAGCGCAAGACGGATCCGCTCATTGGGCGGCGCCTTGGACAGTTCCGTGCATGGCGCCGTGCGCAACTCCTTGCACCTCGCTTTGCATGTCGCTTTGCAGAGCGCTCGGCACATCGTCGTGCGCATCCACCTGCGCCAGCAACGTGCGCAGCGAGGTCAGTGGATCGCGTGGTGGCTGGCGCTTCGGAACGGTGCCCTGCTCGGCCCATTGACGCTCCCACGCTGCAAGCTGGTTGTTGAAGGCCACTTCGTCGAACGGCGTGCCGGCCTTGCGCGCATCCCGGTAGGCGCTCAGAAAGCGCGTCCAGCGTTGCAGATAGAACTCCACGTACATGCCTTGCCAGGCCTTGGACGCGTAATCGGCAAGATTGCCGTCGCCGCCCCAGACGCTGACCTGCGCGCGCGCATTACCCACATACACGCGACGCAATGCGGCATCGTCGCCCGCGGCCGCGGCCGCCTGGCCGGTCCAGTCGGCGAGGGTTTCGTGTTGGCCGCCGACCAGTGCATCGAGTCCTTGCACCAACCGCGTGGTGCGCGCCAACAGCGCATCGCCGCGTGCGAAGTTGCCGGCGCCGTACGCCTGCACCACTGCCTGCAGTTGGCGGTCGGCGTGCAGGCTGAGGTAATGCCGCGCGTCTTCGATCAGGTCGTAGCGGTACAGCGGCGCGTCGGCGTAACGGTCGGCTTGCTGCAGTAGCGAGTCGATGGCGCGGCGCAGGCGTTGCGGATCGCCGGGGCGATCGTCGAAGCCGACGATGTCGGCAGTCGGCCGCTTGAACAGCAGATACGCGCCGGCCCGCTTGTTCCACCAGCGCGGCGACCAATAACGGGTCTGGTAGATGCCAGCTTCCAGATCCGACCAGGCCTGCAGCAATGCCGCATCGCTACGACCGTAGCGGGCGCGCGTGTACTGCGTGAGCCACTGCGACCACGATTGCTGCGGGCCTTCCCAGGCCAGCGCGTAGAGATACTCGTAGACCACCGAGTTGCTGTGCAAGCCTTCGGGAAACACGCCGAAGCCGCGCAGATTGCGTTTGTCCGGATCGGCCAGCAAGGCCTGCAGATCCTGCCGATAAAACGCAAAGTCGCCGTACAGCGGATTGCTGGCGCCGTAGTTGTGCACGTAGCCGTAGATCCATTGTTTGTTGTCGAAGGCCTGCGAGGCCTTCCAGGTGCCGGGATAGCGGTCGTTGCCGATGTCCAGCACCATCAACCGCGCGTCCGGCACCTTGCCCAGAAACGCCGCGATCGCCTGCGGTTGCCAGAACTCGCGGTCGGCACCGAACAGCCAGCCCTGCATCACCCAGGTGGCCTGCGGATTGACCTGGGCGATGGAGCGATACAGCGCCTGACCGTACTCGGCCAGGCGCGCGTCGCGTTGCGCAGGCGGCACTGCCTTGGCGCGTGCGGCGTCGGAGTTGGCGATGCTGTCGCCATATTTGGCCGCGGCCACGTCGCTGCCGTCGTCGGCCACTGGCGGCAGCATTTCGTTGAAGGCATCGGCCAGATAGAACTCGCCAGCGCCGTAGGTTTGCGTGTACAGCTCAAGGAATCGGCGCGCAACTTTGGCGAACAACGGATCGCGCGGATCCAGCCAATAGGTTTCGTGAAACCCCTCCCAGGCGCGCATGCGGTAGATGCGCGCGTTCGGATGTGCCTGTGCGAATGCCTTGGGCACGTAGCCGGCAAACGCCGGCAGCACCGGTTGCATGCCCAGCTCGCGCATGCGTGTGAGGATCTGCGTCTGCAGCACGCGCTTGCTGTCGATCCACTGTTGCGGCAACGGCGCGCGATAGCCTTCGATATTGCCCATGCGCTGCCACGGGGTAAACGCCGGGCCGGAGAAATACTCCGCCAGCGCAGCATCGCCCACATCGAACTCGCGCCACAGCGCTTGCCAGATTGCTTCCTGCCCTTCCATCGCCAGCGGCATGTCGATGCCGTGCAACGCCATCCAGTCGATCTCGCGCTGCCAGCGCGGCCAGTCCCAGAACGGCGTGGTGTAGCCGTAGGTGCAGGTATTGAGATAGGCACGATGCGCAAACGGCGTGCGCACCTGGCCGCTGTTGTAGGTGGGCCATTGCGCCGGCAGTGCCACGCGGTCGCCTTCCCAACTCATCGACGCCGCACCGGCCTGGCCGAGATATGCGTAGGCGCCGCGCGCCAATGCTACCTGTGAGGAGCCGGCAATGCGCACCGTGTCGCCACCGGCATCGATGCGATACCAGTCTGCGCCGTCGCCGCGTGGCGCCATCGTCATCTCGAACTGTGCGGCACGTGTGCCGATCAAACGTTGCACCACCGCCTGTGCGGGCGGTGCGGCCAGCACGCTGACTGGAATGGCGAGCAACGCGCTCAGCAATGCACCAGCGAACAGGCGCGCATGCGACGAGGGTGAAAACGATAAAGCAATCATGGCGAGTTCCGATAATGCACGGTGACGACGTCGTGGAATCCAAACGGCTGATCGGCGGCGACCTGCATGATCACCGCCAGCGTGCGCGCACCGGTCGCTGGCGCAAGCGTCAGTTTGATCGGCGTGCCGGCTGCCGCTTGCGCCACCGCGTGGCCATCCAGAAACACCTGCGCCGGCCCGCTGAGCCGGCCCAGATCGAGCACGCCGCCGTGAGTCTGCACGCCTTGCCACGGCGTGAACTGGGTGCGGTACAGCACGTAGCCGGCGCGCTCGGGTGCGGTTTCCAGCGTGCCGGGTAGCGTGTTGCTCCAGCTGTTGTTGTCGTTGGGGCGGCGCGACAGATCCGCTGCCGGTGGCTGCGCGAATGCGGCAGTGTGGCGCCAGCTTTCGACCACCATCACTGGTGCGGTCACTGCCACAGCCGCTGGTAGCGGCACCGCCGTGCAGGCGATCTCGGCCACCGCATCTTGTAGTCCTGCGGCGCGCGCCTGTAGGCGTAGTACGCCGACACCGCTCCCTGCCTGCACGATGGCCTGCGCCAGTCCGTTGAACAAGGCCACCTGCGTGGCCTGATCGGGTGCGTGCGCATTCGGGTCGCCATTGCCCACGCCCAGCAGCCGGCCGCCGCTGATCTGCAGCGTCAGCGTTGCATTGCAATCGGGCACGTGGCGGCCTTGCGCATCCACCGCCTCCAAGGTCACCGGCTGCGCGTCGCGGCCATCGCCGCGTAGTTGCGCGCGGTCGGGCGTCAATCGCAGCGCAACCGCTGGGCTGGTGGTTTCCACGCGCGTGCGTGCCACCTCGCGGCCATCGCGCCAAGCCACCGCTTCGAGGACGCCCGGCGCGTACTGCACCTGCCACTGATTCATCTGCGCGCGATCCACCGCCTGTTTTCCCAGCGAGTGGCCGTTGAGCCATAGCTCCACCTGCGCGGCATTGCAGAACGCCATCACCTTGATCGCCTGACCTTCGCGGCCCGGCCAGTTCCAGTGCGGCAACAGATGCAGCACCGGCGCATCGTCGATCCACAAGGCGCGGCGCAACCAATACGCACCCTTGGGAAATCCGCACTGGTCCATGATGCCGAAGAACGAGCCCACCGATGGCCATTCGAACGGGGTGGGTTCGCCGCGATAATCGAAGCCGGTCCACACGAAGCTGCCGGCAACGAACGGGCGCTCGGCAATCAGCTGCCAGGCGAGGCGATGGGTATTGCCCCAGTCGGCGGCCAAGCTGTCGTCTTCGGCCACCACGTGCGCATCCAGATCGGTGAACCACGCCCCGCGCGTTTGAAACGCACTGGTGTCTTCGCTGGACAGCATCGGCGTGCGCGGGCGCGCGGCATGCACGCGGTCGTAGTTGTACTGGCGATAGTTGAAGCCGAGCACGTCCACCACATCGGCTGCGCCGCGCGTGGCGAACATGCCATCGTTCATGCCGGCGGTGATCGGGCGGGTGTCGTCGAGCGCACGCACCGCGTTGGCCGCGCGCGCGATGATGGCGTAGCCGATGGCGGTGCCCTGCAGCGGCTCTTCGTTGAGCAGCGACCACAGGAATACGCTGGGATGGTTGCGCTGGCGCCGCACCATCGTTTGCAACAGCGCCACGTACTCGGGTGCGGGGTTGAACAAGCGGTTCTCGGCCATCACCAGCATGCCCAGCCGGTCGCAGGCCTGCAGCAGTTCCGGCGCCACCGCGTGATGCAGGCGGATGGCATTGCAGCCCATCGATTTCAGGCGACGCAGGCGAAACGCATGCAAGGCATCGGGCAGCGCCACACCGACGCCGGCATGGTCCTGATGCAGGCACACGCCCTTGATCTTGAGCGCGCGGCCGTTGAGGAAAAAGCCGTGGTCGGCATCGAAGCGCAGGCTGCGAAAACCGATCTCGCACTCGGCATGATCGCTGCGGCCGTCTTCCCCGCGCACGCTGGCCACCACGCGATACAGCACCGGCGTGTCCACGCTCCAGCGCTGCGGCTGCGCGACCGAGACGCTCACTTTTGCCTGCGCAGTGCCGAATGTAGCGACGCGTAGTTGCGTCTCGCCATGTGCCACCACAACATCACGTGCATCGCGTAGTTCGACATCTACCCAGGCCTCGGCAGGCTGCTCGCCACTGTTGACCAGCTCCAGCTCCACCGGCACCTGCCAGACATCGCCCGGGCCTTCGCGCGGCACCGCTGCCAGGCCATCGCCAGCGATGTGCAACGGCGTCCGCAACACCAGCCAGGTGTGCCGGTAAATGCCGCCGCCTTCGTACCACCATCCATCCATCGCATCGGCATCCACACGGATGGCGATGTTGTTCAAGGCGTTGCCGTAGCGCGCGACCGGCGTGAGGTCGATCACCAACCCGTTGTAGCCACTCCAGCTGCGCGCCATCAGCATGCCGTTGACCCACACGGTGGCATGGCTGGCGATGCCGTCCAGACGCAGCTCCACCGCCTGGCCGCGCGCCGACTCGTCCAGCCGCAGCGTGCGCCGGTACCAGGCGATACCGCGCGGGCGATAGCCTTGCGCGATATTGGCGTCGGCGCGCACCGGCTGCTCCACCACAAAATCGTGCGGCAGTTGCAGCTGCCGCCAACCGGTGTCGTCGAAGTCCGGCGCCGCCGCGCCCCAGGCCCGGCCGGCCTTGGCGTTGTCGTAGGTCTCGTCCTGCGCAAGCAGGCGCGGGAACGGCAGATCGCCGTCATGGAACCGCCAGCCTTCGTCCAGATCCAGCCATTGGCCACTGCCATCTTTGACCGATGGCGGCGGAGTGGGACGCGGCTTTCCGGTAACACCAGAGCCTGCAGTTGCAGCGCTCGCCATGCCGAGAGTCAGCGTCGGAACCCCGAGCAACGACGAGGCACAGACGCTACCGGCGAGGAAGTCACGCCTGCGCATGGCAGTGCCCGATCAACAGCATTGCGTACATCCCCTGCGAACGACGCGCAGCAGCAACACCCGCAGCATCTTTGAAGTGCGCTCCCACAACAGCTGCAGCATTGCATTCAATGCGTGCTGTAGCACGCAGCCGTGCACACTGGCGCTGCGCGCCCTCCCCCGCCATCAAAGCATGTCCCACTGCATCGACAGGTAGTAGCTGCGACCAGTAACGCCAGTCATCTGCCAACGGCTGGTGATGTCCTTGTAGGCCTCTTCGGTACGGTTGGTGAGGTTCAAACCACCCAGCTGGAAGCTGAGCTTGTCGTTGACCTGATACCCGAGCACCGCATCCAGCTGCGTGCGCGCCTTCATGGTGTGGCCTTCGCGCGCGAAGAAGCTGTCGCTGCTGTCCTGCTCGTACTCACTGCGATGGTTGAGCGAGACGCGTGCCGAATAATGCTGGCTTTCCCAGTATGCGGTGGCGTTCCAGGTCTGCTCGGACAGATTGCGGATCTGGAATGCCGTATCGCGCTGTGGAATCACCCGAGTGAAGTTGGAGGTCACGCCGAAGCCATCGATCGGCAACCACGCATCCAGCGATTGTGTCCAACCCAGCTCGTAACCGCGGATCTTGACTTTGCTCGGATCGTTGGTGGTGGCGGTGATCTCGTAGATGTTGCCGCCGCCGTCCACGCAGTCGCCGGCCGCATTACTGGACAGTGCGGTGCCGTTGAACGCGCCCGGGCAGACGATGCTGTTGAAGGTACCGTTCTTGATGTTCTTCCAGAACCCAGCAACGGTGAGCGCGCCACCGTTGCCGTAGTACCACTCCAGGCTCAGGTCGGCCTGGTCGGCGGTCAATGCCTTCAGATCGGTCTGGCCCTGGGTGACAATGAACGTGGTGGTGCCGCCGGTATTGGTGCCGGTGGAAATGGTCGAAGCAATGGCGGTATTGCTGTCCAGGATCGGCCGCACCAGCACCTTGGCGGCGGCAAAGCGCAGCAGCAGGTCCTCGCGCATGTCCAGCACCAGATTCAGGCTGGGCAACCAGTTGGAATAGTCGTACGGCGCGCGCGCGGTACCGATCACCACGTTGGCGTCGTCGCTGGCTGCCTGCGCCTGGGTGAGGTAGGTGTCGGTGGTGCGTTTGGTGTTTTCATACCGCATGCCCACGTTGCCACGCAGGCGCATGCTGCCGATGTCGGTATCGATGCGCGCCATCACATAGGCCGATGAAATGTCGTTCTCGATGCTGTAGCTGCTTTGCGGGGCGAACAGCACCGGCACGGTGATGCCGGCAGCCGCCAGCGAGCGCGCGTAGGCCGCGATGTCCGGGGTGACCCAGCTGTCCTGCGAGGCGAGTTGTCCGTCGAGGAAGTTGCTCACCGTGCTGTTGGCGGCCGACAGTTCCGGGAACATGTCGAAGCCCGACACGGCACCGGTCCTGAGCAGATACAGAAAATCGCGCCGGCGCACATCGCGGTCGAAGGTTTCGCGGCGGTATTTGGCACCGAAGCGCACCGCGTTCAACGCGCCCAGGTCCAGATAACGCTCGGCATCCAGTTGCAACGACCATTCCTTGTTGCTGAGCGACTGGATGCCGCCATTTGGATATTCGCTACGCACCAGATTGGCCTTGTCCCAGGCGCTGGCATCGGTGGCGTCGGCATCGGTGATCAGCGAAATCGCATCCGAATTCGAGGTGTCCAGCAACGTCGAGGTCGGCTTGCGGCCCAGGATCGCCGCGCGCTCGTTTTCGTCGGTCTTGCCTTCGGTGTAATTGGCCGCGCCACTCACGGTCCAGGCATCGCCCTTCCACTTGAAGTCGTAGGTCAGCAGCCGCGTGGACAGATCGTGCTGTTCGATCTGGCGGTTGTTTTCCAGCCAGTAGTCCGACGCCGACACCTGCGTGGCGGTGAGCCCGTTGGTCTGCAACACGGTCAGCGGACTGCGCTCGAACGAGTACACCAACTGGTTCATATCGTTGGCGGTTTTGTCCTGCGAATACAAGGCAGTGAGGTTCATTTCCAGCTGATCGCTGGGCTTCCACTGCAGCCCGCCGTTGAACATCTTGCGGGTGGTTTCGCGCTCGATCGAGCGATAGCGCGGGCGCCGCGGAATGTACAAGGTGCCGGCGTCGGTTTGCTGCGTATACCAGCGGTCGATCCACAGATAATCGGCGCGATCCTTGAGCTTCTGATAACCGGCGCTGAGGAACACGCCCAGATCGCCACCCCCGAATTTGAACTGGTCGATATAGGTCAGCACGCCCTTGGGCGTGGGCGCGCCGCCGGCAAATTCAGCGTATTGCGCCTTGGCCGAAAACAGCAGCTTGGTCTGCTTGTAGTCCAGCGGTTTGGTGGTGTTGATGTTGACCGTGCCGGACAAGCCACCGGCATCCATGTCGGCCGACGGCGACTTGATCACCTCGATCCCGGCCGCCACTTCCGGCTGGATGATATCGTAGCGGAAGCCATCGGTGAAATCGGCGCTCTTGATCACCTGGCCGTTGATGGTGGTGGCCGAATACTGCGGCCCCAGGCCACGCACGCTGATGGTGGAACCGCGCCCGTTGATGGTGGAGATCTGCACACCGGGAATGCGCTGGATCGCCTCGGCGATGTTTTCGGCGGGAAACTTGCCGATGTCCTGCGCCGAGATGCCATCGGTCATGCGCACGTCGTCGCGCTTGTTGTCCATCGCGGTGATCAGGCTCTTCTGGTAAGAGCTGGTGACCTTGACCGTATCGAGCTGGGAAATCTGCGCAGCGTCTGCAGGCGGCGACTCCTGCGCCTGCGCGCTGGCGCCGCAGGCAAGCAGCGACAGCGCGATGGCGATGGACAGCGAGGAAGGCGAACAACAACGCAACGAGGCACGCGAGACAGGTGACATGGGAGATCCTGAGGTGGAATGGCTGGACGACGACGCGACTGGCATTCCGATCGATCAGCGATGACAGATCCCGGCGTTGGGCAACCCACCCACACGCGCACAGGCCCCCAGTCCCGGACATCCGGAACCGCCTGCGATCTGTTGTTTGAGACACACCCCGTACGGCCCCCCGTGGGTGCCGATGCCGCCTCCCTCCCAGGACGGACATCGCGTGCCATTGCTGATCAACGGCCCTGACTGGCAAATACCAATTCAGTGGATTTGATTCTTATGGTCTTTAAAAGATTCTGTCAACAGTCACTGTCGAAAGTGTTTGATCGCTCCTCGTGACTAGAGCCAAGTCCTTTATCCAGGGGTTTTTGTGGATGCGCTCAGGATCATTCGGGTGCATCCCGGGTATCGTTGTCACAGGACCAGTCAATGACCAATTCGCTATTACCAGACCAATTTTGTTCCAGGCGAAATGTGCCAGACGCACCGCATTCGCTGGAAGCTGCGTCACAGTCCATATTCAGGCGTTCCTGCGTGTCGAAAGCGGCGTCAATGTCTCACCAACGCAACCAGCTGACTGTTGCAATGACTACAGGCGGCGCTACGCCGACAACGTTGTCAGCAGGCTAGCTATGCGCGCCATCAAATCGGCCTGGACGAAGCCACAGGCCATCACGCATGCACGGTAATGGTGCAGAAGACCGATCACCCGTTGCGTAAGCTGCAAAGCCGCGCTCAGCGCAATTGCCCCTGATCGATGCGCAACAACGTGCGCTCAGGCGTGGCGGCAAAGCCCAGCAATTGCAGGCCCACGCCCAACACCGCGTCCTGACCGGGATCGACGCGCGACTGCAGCTGCCAGCGTCCGTCGCGCCACAGTTGCAGCTGCGCGTTGGCCTGCACGCCTGCAGGCAGCGCGGCGTCCGGCAGCAGTGTCAGCACTGCGGTGTCGTCCACGCACACCGGTTGCCCGGATAACCGCAGCGGCGGCAAACCCGGCAGCTCGCCCGCCCCACTCGGCAGCAGTTGCAGGCTCACCCGCCCACGCGCCTGCACGCAACGGGTGGCATCGAACAGCAGATCGACCTGCTGCAGTTCCAATGCCAGATCGATCAAGGTCATCCCCGCAGGCTGGCGTACCAACAACTGCCCCTGCGCATCGCGAATGCCGTGTTGCGTGCCATCCACCAGCAGCACTTGCAGCTGCGTGGCCTGCAGGTGCACCTGGCGCTCGCCACGCCACAACGGCCAGACGCGTGGCCGCACCGCGACATCGCCGAATGCGATGCCTTGCCATTGCACCTGTCGCAACGTGCCGGCCCACACCGGCCCTTCCACGTCCAGCACCGAAAACGGCAGCCCCTCGCGTGGCAACACCAGGCGCAGTGGCAGCCATGCCAGCAGCGCGACCAATAACATCAGTGCAAATACCAAAATCCAACGCGTGCGCGTCACGGTGCGGGCTCCGCAAATCCGCAGCGTACCCGCAGTTGGCCCTGGTCGCGCACGATGCTCAGCTGCGTCGGTGCCAGGCCATGCGCTTGCCGCAGCCGTTCCAGCCAGGCGAACAAGGTGGTGGCGCTCACCGCATCGATCTGCACCTCCACACCGCCCGCAGCGCTGCGCTGCTGCGAGCTGATGCCGACACCGGCATCGCGTGCGCTGCTTGCGATGATCTCCGCCAGCCCAGCTGTGCCCGCTGGGGCGGGACGCTTGGTTGCCGACGTCTGCGCGGATGCATCCAGTACCATCTGAGCCGCATCTGCGTAACGCGCCTGCGCCTGTACACGCCAGTGCCGCAGTGGCAGGTAGAGCGCATACCAACCGACGAACGCGGCCACTGCGGCGCACATCACGCCCAGCATCACCCGCTCGCGCGGCGCACGCGTCTGCCACCACTGCATCCCGCGTTGCAGACCTGCACTCATCGCAGCGGCTCCAGCACGAATGGCGTGCGCAGGCGATCGTCCTCGCTCTGGCTGGTGCCTGGTTGCAACCTCCATCCTGCCTCTGCCAGCCGCGCGGAAAGTTGCTGCACGCTGGCGGCATCGGTATGCAGCAGTGTGGCCCGCAACGGCTGTGCGGATTGATAGTCGAGCTGATCCAGTTCGGCAGCGGGAATGGCATCGACTGCGGCGAACAAGCTGCCGAGCTGCACCGCCAGGGTATCGACCGCTGCGCCCGCGTGCCGACGAGCCTGCAGCGCTGCCGGCACCGCCGCTGTGTCGTGCACGCCCAACTGTGCGGCGGCGCGCGATTGCAGCACCCGCGCACCTACTTCATAGCGCAGTGTCTGCGCCAGCAGTAACAGCAACGGCGACAGCAGCACCAGCGCAGCCAACACCGCAAGACGACGCGACGTGACCGTCTGTGCCGTGGCCGGCTTTGCAGCGAATGCGTGCTGACGCAGATTGATCGGCGCGTGTGTGGCGTATCGCGCAAAGCAGGCAATCGCTAGCGCAGGATCGGACGCGGGCGGTTGTGCCGGCGCGCGCTCGCCCAGCAGCATGCGTGCAACCTCGGGCTCCAGGCTGCAGGCCAGGCCTGCGGCACGGATCAGCCAACGGCCATCCCAGTCCATCACTGCCGCCGCACCGTCGGCACCGGGCTCCAGCAGCAGGCAATCGGGCACCACGGCATCGGGGGTGACGCCTAGCTGCGCTGCGCGCGCCAACCACTGCTGCATCACCGCGCTCTCCACCGCAGCCACCAGGCGCGTGCCATCGGCTTCGGCAGTCTCGGCGATCACCACATGCAAGGTCTGCGTCTCCACGGCCAGATGCTCGGCCAGTTGCAGGCGCGCGGCGGCTATCGATTGCGCGGTGCTGCGGCCAGGCAATGTCAGCCAGCGCAACTGCACGCCCACGCCCGGCACCACCAGCACGCAGCGTGCAGACGCTTCAAACGGCGCGCTGGCTGCGCGTTGCGACAGCACCTGGCCATGCGCATCCACACGCACGGCGATGGCCTGCGCAGTGGCATCGGTGGTCAGCAACAGCAAGGTGGTACTCATTCGTCGGAACTCCATTGGCGTGCCACCAGCCGCACACGCCCCGCAGGATCTTGCTGCAACAAGGCATCCAGCATGACCTGCGCGCCGGCGTGGTCGACCTGGCTGTAGAGGGAGAAATAGCTGGTGCGTAGTGCGAATTGTTCCAATACGGCGTTGGAAGGCTCGGCCTGTATCAGCGCAGGCTGGCTCAGGAACGTCTTGGCGTCGCGCCATCCTCCGGCCGGCCGCGCGGCAATGACGCGTCGCGCAGCTGGCAGCTCCAACGCGCCTTCGGTGAGCGCCACCAACACCGGCGCATCTTCCAGGCTGAGCGTATTGATATTGATCGGCGACAAGCGCCCCTCCGGCAAGGCACACAGATACGGCCGTAATTGCGCGATCACCTGCGGCGTATAACCGGCGATGGCGCGCAGTTCGCTGACGCCGGCCAGCAAGGTCGCCCCGGTGCGCAACGGCACTGCCAGTTGCAGGTAACGATCGTCTTCGGCGCCCTGCGCACCGGGTTGGCTGTCGCTGTCGATCCAGTCCACCAGCGCATCGCTCAAGGCCTGCGCCTGTTGCGGCGCGATGCCGAGCACCTGCAGCAACGCGATGTATTGGCGTGTACCGTCGTCGTTGCGTTGCCATTGCTCGGGAGCGCCGGCGACCACACTGTTGAGATTGAAGCAGCCGCCGCGGTCGCGCAGACGCACGCTCACCGCGCCGTCGTCCAGCGGGAAGGTGATCGGTTGATCGTTCCAGCCGCCCTCCAGCGTGGTGCGCATCGGGTCGCGCCTGGCCAATACCTGTAGACGTTGCCGCGCAATGTTTTCGGTGCCCAGCGCATACCACTGCGCCTGCGTCATCGCCTCGCCATTGCCGCTACGACGCAGACCGAAGCGCAGATCGTCCAGCACCGCAACCATCAGCAGCGTCATCACTGCGACCAGCAGCAACACCGTCAGCAGTGCGACGCCGCGTTGCTGCGTACCTGCATTCAAGGCTTTCACCCGCGCCCCTCCGGCAGCACGAACAGCTGACGCACGCGGCCCCATTGCTCCAGGTCCAGCTCCAGCGAGATCGCATCCGGCAGTGCCTCGAGCCCGCCGCTCCAGCCATCGCTCCACTGCGCGCGATAGTGAAACCCCACCACCGCCGAGCGCACGCCACGCAGCACCACCTGCGGCGTGCCGGCAACTGCGCCATCGAGTGCGGGGCGTGCACTGCGCTCGAGGCGTCCATCGACCACGCGGTACTCCACATACTGCAACGACGCACGCGGCGCCTGATCCGGGTTGCTCCAACCGCGCCGCACAAAACCGAACAAGGGCCCGGGCGCACCGGGCGGGCTTGCGACGAACGCGGTGCGTGCAGCACCGCCCTCGCTGTTACGCGTGCGCCGCACAGCGGCCTGCTGCAAATCGCTACGCAGCAGACCATGCGCAAGTTGAAACTCGCGAATCTGCTGTAGGCGCGCACGTACCGCATCGCGCTGATCGATGCTCTGTCGCATCACCACCACTGCCGCGACCGCCACCAGTGCGAACACCGCCAGTGCGACCAGCAGCTCGATCAAGGTGAAGCCGGCACTGCCACGGGTGCACAGTGCGGCACGACGTGCGCGGATCATTCGGCGCTCCGCAAGACGCTGAGGCTGGCGATTTCCTGCGCCTGCGCTGCGACCCGCACCTGCACCTGGATCCGCACAATGCCTGCGCCGCCGGCCGGCATCGATTTGCGCTGCCAGTCCCATGTACGTCCGCCCAGGGTCTCTTGCCCATGCGCCGGTGCCAGCGCTGCGGCCGTCGGCGCGAGCATCGCCTCGATTGCCTGATTCTCTGCAACTACCGCAGCCAGCGCGCGTTCCTCCAACACCACGGCAGTGCGCGTGCTTTCGCCGGACAGATTCAGCAAGCCAACCACGGCCATACCGAAGATCGCCAGCGCGACCATCAGTTCGAGCAGCGAGAATCCAGCGCTGTCATGGCGGTTACCGTTGTGGCGCATCGACCCGCACCACGCCGGCTGCATCCACCAGGACCTGCACCTGCTGTTGACCGTCAGCCAGCGCGATGCGTTGCGGCGTGGCCGCGCCGGTAGGATCGAAACGCACGCTCACTTGCGTGCCGCCAACCGGCAACGCGGTCTGCACGCCAGCTGGCCAACGCAGTGCGGTAAAGGGTTTCTCATCCAGTGGCACCCAACGCTGCTGCGCCTGACGTCGGAATGCATATCCACCCGCATCGACGGTCACCTCGACCATGCGCAGGCTCAGGATCGCCTCGTCGCGTGCGTGCAGCAGGGCGCTGGCCAACGCATCGGCCTGGTCGTGCAGATCGCGCCGCGTATCGGGCAAGGTCATCACCACCAAGGTGCTGGCGAGTGCGGTGATCACCAGCACTGCGAGCAGTTCGAGCAAGGTGAAACCGCGTGTGCGCGCAGGCGACATGCGCACAAGTGATCGTCTTGCAGTGGCCGTTTGCGCGAGCACCGTTGCAACTCAGCGCCAGTTGCCGATATCGGCATTGTCGGCGTCGCCGCCTTCCACGCCATCGGCGCCGAACGAATACACATCGAAGCCACCACTGCGGCCCGGGCGACGGTACTGATACGCATGGCCCCACGGATCTTCCGGCAGGCGGCGGATGTAGCCACCCTGGCGATAGCGCTCCGGCCGGGTCAATCCGCTCGGCGCGTTGAGCAGTGCCTGCAAGCCCTGTTCGGTGCTCGGGTAGCTGAGGTTGTCCAGGCGATAGGTTTCCAGCGCCTGCTCCAGCACTGCCACATCGGCACGCGCTTTCTCGACCATCGCGCGGTCCTGGCTGGGCATCACGTTGATCATCACCACGGTGGCAAGCAGGCCGATGATGACGATCACCACCATCAACTCGACCAGGGTGAAGCCGCGCATGCGCCTGCACGATGTGAGCGAGCCGATGCGTACGCGAGGATGGATGGACTGCATGAGGATCTCCAAGGATAAGCGGCCGCGCTCAACCAAGCGCGAGGGTGTTGAATTGCAGGATGGGCAGCAGGATCGACAGCACGATCACCGCCACCACGCCGCCGAGCAGCACGATGATGGCCGGCTCCAGCAGGCTCATCGCCGCGGTGGTGAACGACTCGAATTCGCGCTCCAGATAATCGGCGGCGCGTTCCAGCATCGGCGCCAGGCGCCCGCTGTTCTCGCCGCTGGAGGCCATGTACAACAGCGTCGGTGGAAACACGCCGGCCCGCTTCATCGCCGCGGCCAGGCTGCCGCCCTCACGAATCGCGGTGACCATGTTGTCAGTGGCCAGCCGCAACGCGCGGTTGTCGACGGTGCGCGCGGCGATCATCAAGCCTTCCATCAACGGCAGCCCGCTGTTGACCATGATGGCCAGGGTGCGCGCCATGCGTGCGGCGTGCAGATCGCGGATCAACCGGCCGAGCAGGGGCGCACGCAGCACCGCGCGGTCAGCCGCCAGACGTAGCTCCGGGCGCTTGAGCAGCCGCAGCGCTGCGATCACCGCAATGACCAACGCAATCAGCAACGGAATGCCTGCATGCAACAGAAAGTTGGAGACGCCAATCACCATGCGCGTCAGCAACGGCAACGCACGCCCCATCGAATCGAACTGATCCACCACCTTGGGCACCACGAAGGTCATCAGCACGATCACCACCGCACCAGCGGTCAAGGCCAACGCCGCCGGGTAGACCAACGCAGACTGCAACTTGCTGCGCACCTGCGCTTGCCGTTCCAGCAAGTCCGCCAACCGCTCCAGCACATGCGGCAACGCACCGGCGCTTTCGCCCGCGGCCACCATCGCGCGATACAGCGGCGGAAACGCGTTGCCCTGGCGTGTCATCGCATCGGACAGACGGAAGCCTTCGACCACCAGCCCGTGCGTCTGGCTGGTGACCCGGCGCACGCCGCGGCGCTCGGACTGGGTGCCGATGGTGCGCAGCGCTTCTTCCAGCGGCGCGGTCTCCACCAGTGTGGCGAGCTGGCGGGTGAACAGCACCAGATCCTTGCCGCTGAAACGCGCCGGCCGCACGCTGCTGGTCGCGACCGCCGCCTCCACGCGCACCGGTACCCACTGCCGCTGTTCCAGTTGCGCACGCGCACTGTGCGCGTTGTCGGCAGTGATCACGCCCTGGCGGCTGTGCCCGTGCAGATCGAGCACGGTGTAATCAAACCGTGGCATGCGCATCGTCCTGTTGGCGGGTGACGCGTAGCGCTTCTTCCAGCGTGGTGAGACCTTGCAGCACCGCCGCGCGCGCGGCATCGCCCAGGCGCGGTGCGCGTGCGAAGGCCACCGCGGCCAACGCATCTTCGTCGGCGTTGTCGCCGATCAGGCGCCGCATTGCATCATCCACCGCGATGGCTTCGTAAATGCCCACACGGCCGGCGTAACCGCTGTGATGGCAGACCGGGCAACCCACCGCGCTGTAGATCGTTGCCGCGTCCGTGGCATCCAACAGCTGGCGCGTGCCGGCATCCAGCGGGCGCGGTGCGCGGCACTGCGTGCACAGGCGCCGTACCAACCGCTGCGCCAGAATCAACCGCAGGCTCGATGCGAGCAGGAACGGTTCGATGCCCATGTCGCGCAGGCGCGTGACCGCACCCACCGCATCGTTGGTGTGCACGGTGGACAGCACCAGGTGGCCGGTCAAACTGGCCTGCACCGCAATCTGCGCGGTCTCGGTATCGCGGATCTCGCCGATCATCACCACGTCCGGGTCCTGCCGCAGGATCGCGCGCAAGCCAACCGCAAAGGTCATGCCCACGCGCGCGTTGACCTGGGTCTGGCCGACGCCGTCGATGGCGTATTCCACCGGGTCTTCCACCGTGAGGATGTTGCGCGAGCCATCGTTGAGCAGGCTCAGCGCCGCATACAGCGTGGTGGTCTTGCCCGAACCGGTCGGGCCGGTGACCAGCACGATGCCGTTGGGCACCTGCAAGGCGCGCTGCACGGTGTGCATCACCGCAGGCGGCATGCCCAACTGCGCCAACGACAGCGTGCCCTGCTCCTTGTCCAGAATACGTAACACCACGCGCTCGCTGCTGCGCGTAGGCAGCGTGGAGACACGTACATCCAACGCCTTGGCACCCATCACCAACGACACGCGGCCATCTTGCGGAATGCGTTTTTCGGCGATATCCAGGCGTGCCATCACCTTCACGCGCGACACCAGCAGCGGGGCGATGCGTCCGGGCAGCCTGGCCGCTTCGCGCATCACGCCATCCACGCGCAGCCGCACGCGCAAGCGCGATTCGTAGGATTCCAGATGCACGTCCGAGGCGCCCAAGCGCGCAGCCTCGGCGATGATGCCGTTGATCAGGCGGATGATCGGCGCATCGTCCTGGCTGTCGAGCAGATCGGCGGTGGGGATATCGTCGATCAACGAATCCAGGCTGCCGTGCAGATCCAGCGCCTCCACCTGCACACCCTGCTCCATGCCCGCATCGGCGTAGATCTCCGACACATGCCGGTCGAAGACCGAAGGCGCCAAAGTGCGTACCTGCAATGGCACACCGAGCGCACGCCGCAGCTCGATCAAGGCCTGCACATCGCCACCTTCGCGTAGGCCGATCTGCGCAGCAGTGTCGCTACTGAGCAGCACCACGCCGTGGCGCTTGGCGAACGCATACGAAATGCTGGCGCGCGCACTGCTCATGGCATCAGCGCTGCACGGGGCGTGCGCTGGGCGCAGGCGTCGGTGCTGGCGCCACCGACGATGGCGCGGCCGGCAACTGCGGCGGCTGTGCACGCAGATAGTCGCGCACCAGTGCATCGAGCGCGGCTTCCGGGTCGCCATCGGCCAACTGGCGATCGCGCAGATAGTTGTAGCGCGGTGCGGTCATGCGCTGCGCATCGGCCGCATCGCGGATGATGGTCGGGCGAATGAACACCATCAGATTGGTCTTGTCGCGATTGCGCGATTTATGCCGGAACAGCGCGCCCAGGCCGGGCACATCGCCCAGCAGCGGCACCTTCTCGACCGTCTGGCGGTCGTTCTGATCGAGCAGACCACCCAGCGCGACGATGGCGCCGTTTTCCACCACCACGCGGGTTTCGATCTGGCGCTTGTTGAACACCAGCTCCGAGGACTGCGCGCTGACCGGCCCGGCAATCGCCGAGACCTCCTGCTTGATCGCCAGCGTGATGCCGCCCGCGGTATTGATCTGCGGGCGCACCTCCAGCTGCACGCCCACATCCTGGCGCTGGATGGTGCGGAACGGATTGACGTTGGCGGTGCCCAGCACTTCGCCGGTGGTGATCGGCACTTCCTGGCCGACCAGAATGCGCGCCTGCTCGTTGTCCAGCGTCATGATCGACGGTGTGGACAACAGGTTGGAGCCGGTGTCGCTCTTGACCGCATCGATGATCATGCCGAACACCGCATCGTTGCTTTGCCCGGCCAGGCCGATCAAGCCGCCGCTCAACCCCAGCAACGATTGCGCGGCCACATTGCGCGCCTGCTCCAGCACCGAATCTTCTTCGCCATTGTTGCTGCGCGTGCCGGCAGCCGCAGCGGCCAGCGGCACGATGCCCGGCGATGCACCGCTGTATTGCGTGGCGATCAACGGCACCGTGCCATTGCGGCCGGCCAGCAACAGCTGCACGCCCAGGCGCTTGGCGGCGGTGTCGGAGATCTCCACCACGATCGCTTCGACCAGGACCTGCTCGCGATGCACGTCAAGTTGCCGGATCACATCCATCAAGGCGCGCTGGGTTTCCGGGTCGGCATTGATGATCAAGGCATTGGAGCCGGGGTAGCGCACGATCACCGGGCGCTTGCCGGCAGCCGGTGCAATCACCTGCGTCTGTGCGCCACCGGCAGCGGCTGCCACATCCACTGCAGTCGGGCGCGCATCCTGCCCAGGCTGCGCGTCATTGCCTGGCGTCTGCCCGACCAGCTGCTGCAATACCGGCAGCAATTGTTCGGCACTGGCGTGTTGCAGACGCACCACACTGACATCGCCACGCCGCTCGGCGCGCCCGTCCAGATCCACCGCGGTGCGCACCACGCGCTGCACCAGCGCCGGATCGCCACGCACGATCAGCGAATTGCTGCTTTCCACCGGCAACACCGACAGCACATTGCTTCGCTCGCCCGCCTGCCCGAACAACGAGGTCAACGTGCGTGCCAGTTCCTGCGCCGAGCTATTGCGCAAGGTCACCGTGTCGATCGCCGCACGGTCGGTGTCGATCTGCGCGACCAGGCCGCGCACGCGGCGCAGATTGTCGGCGTAGTCGGCAATCAGCAGGCTATTGCCTTGCGGCATCGCCATGATCACGCCGCCGCGCCCGATCAAGGGCTTGAGAATCTCAGCAGCGCTGCGCGCATCCACGCGCTGCAGGGTGAACACCTGCGTGGCAAAACCCAGGTTGCCGTTGGCTGCGCTGCCGGGCTGTTGCGCTGCGGTGTCGTCGGGAATGATGCGATAGGTCGAAGGACCGCTGGACACCGCGATCAAGCCATTGGCACGCAACACCGCCAGCAGCATGCCAAGCAAATCCTCTTCCGACATCGCCTGTGCACGCGCCACATTGACGGTGCCCTGCACGCGCGTGTCCACGATGAAGGTAATGCCGGTGGCACGCGACACATCCTGGATGAAGGCACGCAGGTCCACATCTTGTAAACGCACGGCCGGCGCATCGGCGGCATGCAGCGACACCATCGGCACGGCCGGCAGTGCAAGCAACAACGTGGCTGAAAGCAGCCATACGGGGCGAACAGCAGTCATTGCGGGCGCTTCAAGGTCATGGTGTGGGTCTGGCCGTCGCGGCGGTAGGTCAGCGTGGCCGCCTGGCCATCGCGCAGTTCGTCCTGCAGCTCGCGCAGGTGTTCGGCATCGAGCGTGCGGCCATTGATTTGAGTCAGCACATCGCCCGGTGCCAGGCCGGCCTGGCGCAACAGTGCGCCATCGCCGCGCGGCATCACGGTGAAGCCGCCGCCATCCGTACTTGCGCGCAAGCCGGCGGTCGTCAGCAGTTGTTGTGGGTCGACGGCCGTGGCTGCAGCAGCGCCAGCCACTGTGCCCACATTCGACATCACCGCAGGTGCGGAGCTTGCCGACGTTGTCGCGTTCGCTGCAGGCGATGCGCTCGACGACGACGCCATGGATTCGACCAACGCCAGACGCCGCACGCCGTTGCTTGCACGCAGCAACACGTGATCGCTCGCGATCGCGTGCACCACCACGCCAGGCACCACGGCATCGCCCACGCGATACGCGCCTTGCTTGCCATCGCCACTGCTCAAAAACGCAGCCGCTTGCGTACCGCCTGCGCGTACCCCATGCAACACGATGCCGTCGCTGTTGCTCTCGGGCACGCTGCGATAGAACACATCGCGGCGCAATGCGGGCACATCCGCATTAGCTACCGTGGCGACCTGGCCAGTGCCCAACGGCCCGATCGGTGTGATCAACAGCCACAGCAAGCGCGCGCACTGCAGCGCCAACACCGCAAGCAGCACGCAGGCCACCGCAGTGCGAACACCACGCAGCGTCATCACGGGTTTCAAGGAGGGCAAAGCGCGCTGCAAAGCGGACATCCGTCTCAGGATTGCGGTCGGATGACAGAATGCGGCAGCAATGTGTCAGTTCGAAGAAACCGATGACACATGCCGACACACGGCGACACACCATCAAACGCAAAACGCCCGCCATGCGATGCATAGCGGGCGTTTGCGTTGACAGCAGTACGCGTTGGATCAGAAGCGCGCTGTCACACTCAGGTCATACGTCACGCCAGGCTGGTACTCGTACAGGTCCACCCGGTTGCTGCCCAGGCTCTGGTATTCCTGATACTTGGTCTTGAGCAGATTGCGTGCCGCAAAGTTCAACGACAGCGTATTGCCCGACCACACCAGACCCTTCTTGATCACCAGATCCAGCGAGGTGCCCGGCTTGTCGATGTAATCCGGCTGCCCCGGGCGACCACGCGCCGACACCCGCTCGCCGACATAGTTGGCGATCAACGTGGCCTGGCTGTGGGTGCTTTCGCTTTCCACACCGATCTGCAGGTTGGCGATGTCGTCGGACTGCCCCTGCAAGGCCGAGCCATCGCGGATGAACAAGGTCGCCTGCACCGGCGCAGTGAAGCCGAACGGCTGCACGGTGTCGCCATCGCTGGCACTCACCTCCGACTTGGTACGCGTGTAGTTGCCGGACACGAACACCCGGTTGTCGCCCCACCAGTCACCCGCGATCGGCAGGTCCAGATACTTCTTGGCTTCCAGCTCGACGCCGTACAGCGTGGCTTTGGGCGCATTGATGAAACTCTGCACGATGCCGCCACCCGGCGCATCGTTGACGATGGCTTCGATCGGCTTGTCGATGCTCTTGTAGAACGCGCCAACGGTGACGTACTGGCCCGGCTCGAAGAACCATTCGTAGCGCGCATCCAGATTGACCAGCTCGCTATCGACCAGGAACGGGTTGCCGAAGAACTGGCGGTCGATATCCGGATCCAGATACTGCTGAGGTGCCATTTCGCGAAACTGCGGCCGTGCAATGGTCTTGGAGGCACCAAAGCGCAGCTGCTGATTCTCGGCAAAATTCCAGGTCACCGTGGCCGATGGCAGCGCGTAGCTGTTCTCCAGCGGTGCCACGCTGTCCTGGCGCGTGCCGCTGAAGATGTCGTACGGATGCACCGCCTGCGTGGCGTCTTCGTAACGCACACCGACGGTGGCGCGCAGCGTCGGCACGATCTCGCCTTCGGCCTGCAGATACGCCGCCTTGACCTTCAAGGTCGCATCGTACGCGGCCGCACCAAAGCTGCCGGTGGTTTCGCGCAGACGCAGCAGATCGTTGCTGAGGTTGAAATCGGAGATCAGGTAATCCACACGCTGGAACTGGTTGTAGAACGGCAACGGACCATCCAGCGCCAGGAAGCGGAATTCGCGGCTCCACGCCGTGCGGTCGTTGTCCAGATAAGCCAGACCACCCTTGACGGTCAGGTCGTGCTCGATCGGCAGGCGCCAGGTCACATCCACGCCACCGCTGGCCACCTTGTCGTCGACCTTGCTGAAGCGGGTGTAGTTCTGCACGCGCGAGGCATCGTGCGCCCAGTAACCGTCAAGCAGCTCGTAACGAATGCCGGTTTCGTACGGCACATCGCGGCTGGCATTGGCCACCGCTGCGCGCCATTCGATCTTCAAGTCATCGTATTCGCCGAATGCATGCGTACCGCGCAGCTGGTTGTTGATCAGCTGGCGCTCGTACCACTCGGTGTTGTCGTCGCGCACATCGAACCCGGCCAGCTCATCGCGGCCGGCACGGCTACGCGCCACTTTCAAGGCGTCGTGCACATACAAGGTGGTCCAGCCGATGGTGTGGCGGCCGTATTCCCAACCCAGGCCCAGCATGCCGTTGGTGCGCACGTTGTTGCGGGTGGTGGCGAAGTCGTAATTGGAATTGAACTCGACCGTATCGCCGACAAAGATGCCGTCCTGCTGCTTGCCGGTGCGCGTGCGCCATTCGTTGTCGTAACTGGCCACCGCAATGATGCCCAGCTTGGCTTCGCCCACGTCCATGCTGTAGCCGGCGCTGCCGCCGACATTGACGTCCGGAGCGATGCTGTCCTTTTCCTGCAGCACGTACAGGTTGGCATTGTTCAAGCTGCGGCCGATGCTGCGGATGTCCTCGCGCGAGAAGCTGCCCAGGTCGACGCGCCGGCCGCTCTGGATCGCATCGCGCAACGCGGCAGGCTGCTTGCGCGTGCCATCGTCATAGCCCCACTCGTCGTCGCCGGAGCCGTAGTAAGTCAGGCCTTTTTCGCCGGTGCTGACGCTGTTGACGCCGCCGCCTACGGTGAGCGAGAGAAACGGTTTATCCGGCACCGTCATCGATTGCAGATCGATCACGCCGCCGCCGAATTCGCCCGGATAATCGGCCGAATAGGTTTTTTGCACGGTCACGCTGGCCAGCACATCGCTGGGGAACAGATCCAGCGGCACCACGCGCTGCATCGGCTCGGGGCTGGGCAAGGGCGAGCCATTGAACAATGCCGAGGAATAGCGCTCGCCCAGGCCGCGCACATACACATATTTACCGCGCGACAGGCTCAGGCCGGTGACACGCGTCAGCGCCACCGCTGCGCTGCTGTCGCCGGTGCGCTCCATGTCCTCACGGGTGATGAACGATGCCACCTCGGAGGTCTGCAGCATCGGTTCGGGAATGTACTCGCCACGCACCACGACCTGGTCGAGTTGCTTGGGCGCACTGTTGGTGGTGCTGGTAGTGCTGCTGGTGCCGCTGCTGGAATCGGCATCGGTGGTGGTCGATTGCGCCAGCGCAGCGCCGGAAAACAGCAAGGTGGAAATGGAAAGAGACAGGCCCGTCCGCGAAAGACGGGCGACAGCGGAGGTTCGCATCGTGGGAGCCCTGGCAACTGAAAGATGAAGCTGGACGCTTCACGCGGCGACCATCGGGCCGCCGCGTGACGCTGTGCCTCAGCAGGGACGATCGGCGGTCAGACCGCAGGTCCAGCCCTGCCACCAGGTGTCGTTGGCATCACGCACGCCACCGATGTAGTTCACCTGCTGGAAGAAGCTGCTCACCCCATTCAAGCCCTGGAATGCCGGCACGGCGGTTTCGTTGGCGCCATTGACGAAGGTGTTCTGCAACGTGGACACACCGTTGGCAACGTTGTTGGTACCGGCCGCAAACTGGGTGGCCGCACGCGCATCGCTACCGAAGGCGGTCGGGCAGGCGAAGAACACCGAGTTGAACGTGCCCAGGGTGTCGGCGTCGGCCAGGTTGAAGCACACCAGGCCATCGCCGGTGCCACCCGCCGGACGCGTAAACACCGAGTTGTAGAACGCGGCCTGCGTGCCCTGGTTGAGCATGATCGCCGCACCGGCGCGCGCATTGCCCACGTAGGTGAAGTTGGCCACCTTCGGGCGCGAATACGGCTGGCGACGCAGGCTGCTCCACTCGTTCATGCGGTCGCCGCCGCCGGCACGCTGCACCACGATGCCGAACTGCAAGGCGCCGTTCCAACCGGCATCGGTATCCAGCGAATCGTCGTCGGCACCGGTGATCACCACGTGGCTGCCGTTGACCGAACCACCGAACCATTCGATGCCGTCGTCGGAGCTGTTGTGGATCTGCACGTAATCCAGACGCGTGCCGTTGCCCACACCGGCCAGGGTGATGCCCTGCAGCTCGTTGTTGGGCGAAATTTCGAAGCCCGAATACATCACGCGCAGATAGCGCATGGAACCGCTGTTGTCGGTGACGCTGTTGCCGCCGTAGAACGCGTTGGTGCCTTCCACCTGCGCCTGGCATTCCGGCGTACCTGACACGGTGGTGCCCGGGCAGTTGTTGATGGCCGCGCGGCCCAACACCACAATGCCGCCCCACAGGCCGATGGTATTGGCGGTGACGGTGCCGTCCAGCGCCTGACGCGCGGTGAACACGATCGGTGCGGTCGCGCTGCCTTCGGCAAAGATCTGCGAGCCGCGATTGACCACGATGTAGTCGCTCCCCGACGAGCCGTACAACGTCGTGCCCGGCTCGATCGTCAAGATGCCCTGCGCGCTGCCGGCGGCCGGTGCAATGGCATTGCCGCCGCGGTCGGTCCCCACGTTGACGCGGCCACTGATCGAATACGCAGTGCCTGCACGTGCCGGTACAACCAGATTGCCGGTGATGGTGTCCGGCAACTGGCAGGCGCGCAGCGTGTTGTTGGCGATGGTGCCGACGTTGGAAAAACCGGTCGGGCAATCCGCAGCCGGGCCGGTCGGTGCCGGCGCAGGCGTCGGTGCCGGCGTGGGCGCAGGCGTCGGTGCAGGAGCGGGTGTCGGTGCGGGCGGAAACGCGCCCTCGCCAGGCGAAGCGACGCGGTCGGCACCACCACCGCAGGCGGACAGCGCCAGTGCGGTACCAAACGTCATCAATAATGTCTTGCTGCTGTTGCGAACGGCCATGCGGCTGATCTCCAGGTCAAAAGGTCCGGTATGAAGAGGAGTCGTCAAGAATTGGTGGCGTTCCGCGCACTGCAGTGGCGAGCACGTTCAAGATCCCCGTCACTTTTATAGGGGCTATGTGTTGCATTTGTCTTACCGCGACACATTTGACATAAAGCTGCCACACGTTGGCATGCACTGTAGGGCGATGACATCTACCACTATTCCCGCCGCCCTGGGCGATTGGATCATTGCGCAGGCACTGGCCGGCCAACCGCCCGAGCAAGCGCTACAACCGCTACTGGATCAGGGCTGGAACGAGCAAGACGCCATCGACGCGGTCGAAGCGCTGTTGCGTGAGCACATCCAGCAACACGCAGTGACACACAGCCTGCCGCTACCGGTGCGCGTGCCTGCGGTGTTGCAGGACAACGATGCCTCGCTGCTGGATCTGGGCGACCGCCAGGTGCGCGTACTGGTCAGCCTGCTGCTGCCGCGCGTGGTGGTGCTGGGTGGTTTTTTGTCCGATGCCGAATGCGATGCCTTGATCGCACTGGCACAACCACGCCTGGCACGCTCGCGCACCGTGGACAACGACAACGGCGCGCAGATCGTGCACGCCGCGCGCACCAGTGACAGCATGTGTCTGCAACTGGGCCAGGATGCGTTATGCCAACGCATCGAAGCGCGTATCGCACGCCTGCTCGATTGGCCGGTGGACCACGGCGAAGGATTGCAGGTCTTGCGCTACGCCACCGGCGCGGAATATCAGCCGCACTACGATTACTTCGACCCAACCGCCGCCGGCACGCCGGTGTTGTTGCAGGCCGGCGGCCAACGCCTCGCATCGCTGGTGATGTATCTCAACACGCCCGAACGCGGCGGCGCCACGCGCTTTCCCGATGCACATCTGGACGTGGCTGCCGTCAAAGGCAACGCCGTGTTTTTCAGCTACGACCGCCCGCATCCGATGACGCGCAGCCTGCATGCCGGCGCACCGGTATTAGCCGGCGAAAAGTGGGTCGCAACCAAGTGGTTGCGCGAACGCGCGGTGCGTTTGACCTAGTCAGTCGAGCGCGCGGTGCCCTTGCCGCACCAGACAGTTTGCTGGTTGCTTGAAAACATGCACACAGACCACCTCGACTGGTCCTTGCCCGTCCACCGTCGCGGGACCTTACGCGGCATGAATGCCGCGTAAGAGCCTACATGGACGTACTTGCGGCGTGTCCCGCGATGGTGGGCGGGCAAGGGCCCTGCAGCGGAATCACAGATCAACCGCTCTGTAACTGATCTATCCGCACTCTCCATGCGTTTCAAGACACCCGAGATTTCGAGTCGTAGCGTCGTTTAGATGCGATCAAAAGCTTGGTGAGTCGAGTGCGCGGTGCCCTCACCAGAAAGTTGGTCGGTAGTTTGATGAAAGCCTGCCTGTTGATCGCGTTGCGCTTTGCGTTGCGAAGCTGATCGGCCGTGGCGTTATCCAAACAACACATGCCTTGCTTGCAACCATGCACACCGACCACCTCGACTGGTCCTTGCCAGCCCACCGTCGCGGGACCTTACGCGGCATGGATGCCGCGTAAGAGCCTACATGGACGTACTTGCGGCGTGTCCCGCGAGGGTGGGCGGGCAAGGGCCCTGCAGCCAAACTGCAGCCCTGAGCACTACGTTTTGCCAGTCATCCCAAAACCGCAAAACACAGAAAAATCAGCGCGACCCAAACACCCGCTGATCCACCCGCAACATCACCAATCGCAGCCGCGTCCAAGCAAGACACAACCCGGCAAGGATGCCCAAGGTATCGGCAAGCGCATCGTAGGGATCAGCACTGCGATTGGTCGTCAACGCACCTTGCGCGATCTCGATACCGATACCCAGCAACACCAACCCGAACGCCGCATACAACAACGCCCGACGTGTGGCGAACAACTGCACCGCACCCCAGCACAACAACGCGAACGTCAAAAAGTGCTCCGCCTTATCGCTGTTGGAGGGTAGCTCCGGAAACTCTGGCGGTGGCCCCAGGCACACCGCAATCACCACGAAAATTGCCGCGACCCACAAACCCACCCACAACCACGGCCGATAAAACGGACGCAGCGCAGACGTCACAGCCGCCATGTGAGATCGCCCGCCAGAAATGCCGGCGCAAAATCGACATCGCGCGCAAAGCCCATCACCTGGAATCGCTCGCCCATTTCGCTGGGCAAGGTCAAGCGTTTGATCTGCTCGCGCAAGCGCATGCGCCCCACCTCATCGGTGCGCGTATCGGCCTGCGCCAGCAACGCATCCAGACCGTTGCCGAGCAGAAAGCTCGATTGCGTGCAGTAACCGGCCAACTCGAAACCGGCACCGGTGCCGGCCTCGGCCAACGCGGTGAAGTCTACCGACGCGGTCAGATCCTGCAGACCCGGCCAGCGATACAGATCCTCATGCATGCGATGGCGATAGAACGCACGCAAGGTGCCGTCTTCGCGTTGTGCACGATAGAACTCGCCACGCGGGTAACCGTAGTCGACAAACAACATCGCCCCGCGCTTCAGACCACCGGCCACCGCCTGAATCCAGTACGGCAACTGCGGCAACAACTCCGAGCGATAGCCATCGGCGAACGGCTGCTGCAGATAGCGCTCCAGATGACGCACCGCTGCACCCAGCAACGCATCGGCCGGCTGCTCGCCACGTGCAAACTGCTGCTGCGCATCCAGCACCACGGTTTCCTCATACACCTCGCCATCGCGCAGCGCGAAGCGCGGCGTGGGCAATGCATCGATCACTTCGTTGGCGAACAGCACGCCGTCCCAATCGTCCGGAAACGGTGCATCCAGCCACTCGACCAGATCGAACACCGGCGGTATCAGCGTGCGCCCCAACCGCTCGCGCTGACGTTCGCGCAAGTCTGCACTGGGCTCCAGAATCGCGTAACGCTCGGGCAGCGCATCGAGCTCGAGCAAGCGCTTGAGCGTGACTTCGGCAAATGCGCCGCTGCCACCGCCTACTTCGAGCACGCGGGCAGTTGGGCCAAGTTGCTGCAACACCGGCGCCAACGCACCGGACACGGTCGCTGCGAACAACGGCCCAAGCTCGGGCGCGGTGACGAAATCGCCGGCCTCGCCAAATTTGCTGGAGCCGGCGCTGTAATAGCCAAGACCCGGCGCATACAGCGCCAGCTCCATGAAACGCGAGAACGGGATCGCACCACCGGCAGCGGCGATTTCGGCGCGCACATGCGCAGCCAGGCGGTCGCTGTGCGCCAAGGCGTCCGAATCGGGAGTGGGAAGGTCGGCGTGCATGCGGGCACCGGTTGCGGGGAGAATGCACAGGATAGCCGAGCCCTTTGCAACGCCGAGCGAGTACGCCATGACAGACAGTTCCAAGGTGGTATTGATCACCGGCGCAGGCCGCCGTATCGGCGCCCAGATCGCCACCACCCTGCATGCGGCCGGCTACCGCGTGGCCTTGCATGCGCACCGCTCCGGTGAGGCGCTCAGCGCGCGCGTGGCCGCGTTGTGCGCGCAACGCGCAGGCAGCGCGCTGGCCTTGCACGCCGATCTGCGCTTGCCGGAGGCACCGGCGCAACTGGTCGCCGACTGCATCGCCACATTCGGCCGCCTGGATGGCGTGGTCAACAACGCCTCGGCGTTCTATCCCACCGCGCTGGGCGAAGCGACCGCAGCGCAATGGGACGAGTTGTTTGCAGTCAACGCGCGCGCGCCGTTCTTCATCGCCCAGGCTGCGGCCGCACAACTGCGCCAGCACAGCGGAGCCATCGTCAACCTCACCGACCTGCATGCCCAGCAGCCGATGCGCAATCACCCACTGTACGGCGCCTCCAAGAGTGCGCTGGAAATGCTGACCCGCTCGCTCGCACTGGAACTGGCACCGCAGGTGCGGGTCAATGCGGTCGCCCCCGGCGCGATTCTGTGGCCGGAAGAAGGCAAGTCTTCCGACGCCAAGCAGGCCCTGCTCGCGCGCACGCCGCTGGCACGCATCGGCACGCCCGAAGAGATCGCCGAGGCAGTGCGCTGGTTGCTCGATGAAGCCAGCTTCGTCACTGGCCATACCTTGCATGTGGACGGTGGCCGCCAGCTCAGTTGAGCAACTGTCCAGGCGGCCAGGCGTGCTGCCGCGCACACTCGCTCCATGTGCGCTGCGGATAACGCGCTACCTGCAGACTCGACCATGACGGTTCCGGGCGGCACCTTTCATGCCTGCCTACGACGATCCGCACGCGTTGTCGGTCACACCTTGCCGGTACTGCAGCGCTGCGCTACTGCGCCACAGCCGCCGCGACGGGGGCCGCCTCCAGCTCCACCGTCGTGAACGCGGTGCCGTGTTGCGGATGCGCCTGCCATAGCGCCGCCAACGTCTGCCCACTCAACGGGTCGACAAAGCCAGGCGCGATATCGGCCAGCGGCTTCAACACGAACGCATGCTTGAGCTCCGGCCGCGGAATACGCAGATGCCCGGGCCCTTCGATGATGCAATCACCGAAGAACACCACATCCACATCCAGGGTGCGGTCACTGAAACGCGGGCCGCTGCGGTCGCGGCCGTGCGCGTCTTCCAGCGCATGCAGCCAATGATCGAGCGCGTGCAGATCCAGATCGGTATCCAGCACCACCGCGTTGTTGACGAAGTCCGGCCCGTCGAAGCCCACCGCCGGCGTGCGGTACGCAGGCGACACGTCGAGCTGGCCAAAGCGCGCGCGCAAGGCGTCGACGGCCAAGCGAAGATAGTGAGTCGGCTGGACATTGCTGCCGAGGCTGAGAAGCACGGTGGTCATGCGTTATTCGCGCATGCGGCCGGCGTGGGCGTCAACTGTTGCAATCGCATTGCACTTGAACAAGCACGCCCGCAACGCGCGAAAACCCCTGGATCAGGCCATTTCGAGCGCGTGCGACACGGCACGGAACACCCGGCGCATTTCCAGCGGCTTGCGCAGCACATGCACCGGGATATCCGCCGGAAAGTGCATCCGCTGCAGCGGCGCGCCGACATCTTCCAGCACGATCGCCGGGCCTTGATAGCCCAGCTCCTGCATGCTCAACAGCACGCTCACGGCCGAGAGCAGAATGATGTCGCTGTCGATGATCACCAGGTCGGGCATGGCGTGTGGCTGCACCAGTTGCAGCGCGGCCGCACCATCGGTGGCCAGCTGCGGCTGATAGCCCTGGCTGGACAGTGCATTACCCAGCAGCGACAGGCGCGTGGCTTCGCCGTCTACCAGCAGGATGCGTTGCCCATGGCCCAGCGGCAGCGGCGGCTCGGCGTCGGCAACCGCCACCGCGTTCGAGCGCATCGGCACCAGCATGTCGAAACGCGTGCCCTCGCCCAACCGGCTGTCGACCAGGATGCTGCCGCCGTAGCTTTCGATGATGCGCTTGCACGAAATCAGCCCCAGCCCGGTGCCATCGGCCTTGGTGGTGAAGAAGGGGCTGAACAAGCGTGCGCGGGTTTCATCGCTCATGCCTACGCCGGTGTCGGCCACGCTCATGCGCACGCGCGCATCGTCATGGCGATCGGCCGACAGAATCAATGTGCCGCCACCTGGCATCGCCTGGATCGCGTTCAAGCCCAGGTTGAGCAGGCATTGCTGCAGCTCGGTGTAATTGGCCTCGATGGTCAGATCCAGGGCGATCGTCTCCATCTGCAGGCGCACGCCATCGGGCAGGCTGCTCCTGAGCAGCATCTGCACACCCTGGAACAGGCTGGCGACGGACACCTGCTCGCGCGGCTTGTTGGAGCCGCGCACGAACGAGAGCATCGACTCGGCCATTTCATGCCCGCGCCGGCCGCACTCGGCCACCACCTTGGCTAATTGACGCAGCTGCGGGTCCTCGGTGCGCCCGGCCAGCAGGTCGGGCACGATCAACAACGGCTGCAGGATATTGCGCAAGTCGTGACTCAACCCGGCCGCCAGCATCGCCAGGCTTTCCAGCCGCTGCGCGCGCATCAGCTCGCTCTCCACGCGCTGACGTTCCAGGTCGGCACGCGCTTCGCGGATCGCGCGGATCACCGCACTCGGCAAGCGGGTCGGGTTGTGCTTGATGATGTAGTCGTTGGCGCCGTCCTGCAGCGCCTTGACCGCAGTCTCCTCGCCCATGGTGCCGGAGACGAAGATGAAGGGCGTGGCGCCGTTCTGGCGCACCAGACGCAATGCCTGGTGGCCGGAAAACCCGGGCATGCTCAGATCCGACAGCACGATGTCCGGCTGGAATTCATCCAGCGCGCTGCGCAGCGAGCGTTCGCTGTCCACGCGCTCGAACGCCGCGTCGATGCCGGCATCCAGCAGCTGATCGGACAACAGCTCGGCATCTTCCGGTGAATCTTCCACCAGAAGGATCTTCAGCTGCTCCAGTTTGCCACCCTCTTGCAGCATGGTTCAGTCCAGCTCCGGTGCCTGATTGATGACCGCCCAGAACGTGCCGAGCGTCTTGACTGCATTGAAGAACTGATCGACATCCACCGGCTTGACCACATAGGCATTCACGCCCAGGTCCCAGCTGCGGGCCAGATCGCTCTCTTCGCGCGAGGACGACAGGATCACGATCGGCAAGCGCTTGAGCGTCTCGTCGCCGCGCACCTGCTTGAGCACTTCCAGGCCATCCAGCCGCGGCATCTTGATGTCCAGCAGCAACACCGCCGGCAAGCCTTCCTCGCGATCGGCGAACGCGCCACGACGCAGCAGGTAGTCCATGGTTTCCACACCGTCTTCGACGTGCACGATGGGGTTGGCCAGGCGGGCTTCGCGCAGGGCGTCAACCGCCATTTCTGCATCGGCCGGGCTGTCTTCTGCCAGAAGAATGGTACGGATGGCACTCATGCATTGAACTCTTGGTTGGGCGCTTCATGCGCAGGGGGAAGCACAAAATGGAACGTGGCGCCTTCGTCGACGACACCCTCGGCCCAGACCCGGCCGCCGTGGCGCGTCAACACGCGCCTGACGCTGGCCAGGCCAATGCCGGTACCGGCGTATTCGCTGGCCTTGTGCAGACGCTGGAACACACCGAACAACTTTGCGCTGTACTCCATATCGAAGCCGGCACCGTTGTCGCGCACGCTGAATTGATGGCCGCCGTCCGGTAGCGGCCGGTAGCTGACCTCGATCTTGGCCACTTCGCGCTTGGCGCTGTACTTGACCGCATTGCCCAGCAAGTTCATCCACAGCTGGCGCATCATGTTTTCGTCGGCCACCAGCACCGGCAGCGGGGCGATATGCCATTCCACACGGTGGCCGGTGTTTTCGCTCTGCACGCTGGAATCCAGGATCGCGCGCGTCTCCGACACCAGCGATTGCATGTCCACCGCCTGCAGGCGCAGCGCACTGCGGCCCAGGCGCGAGTACACCAGCAGATCGTCGATCAGCGACGCCATGCGCCGCGCCGAGCTGCTGATCACTTCCATGTAGTGACGCGATTTTTCGTCCGCCGCATCGCCCAGGTGACGCGCCAGCTTGTCCGAAAAACCGGCCACATGCCGCAACGGTGCGCGCAGATCGTGCGAGACCGAATAGCTGAAGGCTTCCAGCTCGCGGTTGACCTCGGACACCTGATCGACCTTGCCTTCCATCTGCCGGTTGAGTTCCTGGATGCGCTGCTGCGAGGCTTTCTGCAGGCTGATGTCGCTCACCGTCATCAGCACCACATCTTCGTCGTTGGTATCGGGCAATGGCATGCGTCGCGCGTTGATCAACATGGTGCGCAGCACGCCATCGGCGCCGCGCTGCTCATGTTCGTAATCCCACAACTCGCGGTCGCGCAGCAGCACGTCGGCAAGCCGCTGATGAATCTGCGCATCGCGCCACACGCCCTCGCCCACGTCCTCCAGCGACATCGATTCGTTACCGCGCTCTTCCAGGCCATACAACTCGGCGAAGGCCGGGTTGTGCAGCATGATGCGCTGTTTGTCATCCAGCAGCACGATCGGCTCGCGCACGGTCTGCAGCACCGAACTGGCGCGGCCATTGGCACGCAGATATTCCTGCTCGGCCGCCAGGCGGCGGCGGATCTGCCGCTGCAGCAACCAGATCACCGTGCCCAGCAGCAGCAACTGCACGGCCAGCGTCCCCCAGCTCAGTACCGCGTAATGCGTGCGTTCTTTGGTGGCGCGCGTACTGCGCAGTTCCAGCAACTTGCTTTCGGCGCTTTGCAACTCGTCGATCAACAGCCGGATCGGGTTGTTCAATGTCATGTCGTCGATCAGCGCACGGATCAGCGCCGGATCGGTCGCCACGGCGATACGCTCGGCCAGCAGCAAGCGGCGCTCGATCGTGCTCTGGATGCGCCCCATCCGCACTTGCTGAGCCGGGTTGTCCTTGGTCAACACGATGAGCTGATGCACCGCCGCCAGCGCTTCACGCCGGCCACGCCGCATGCGCTCCAGCAAGGCGGGGCGCACCACACCATGCGAGCGCATCAGCGCCGCCGATTCGGTGTCGCGCATCGCCGCTTCCAGACGCTGCGCGGTCTCCTGCACGTCCTGGCTATGCGAGACCCACACCGCGGCCTGATTGGCGTTGTGCGCCATTTGCTGCAACAGCAACGAGGGCACCACCACAATCAGGAACACGGCAACTGCCAGCAAAGGCAGGCGCCAGCGATCCCATCTGTCTGCTTGGACCGTTGTCTGCATTACTCGATCTGTATCCGCTCGCTGCAAGGACCCGAAGGCGCGCCGGTATTATCCCCGACCAGACCCAAGGTGAGATTAATGATTCAGATTTGTCACGCCGATCCGTGACATAGCTGAATGGGCATATCATAAGTGCAGCAAACGTGAAAATGGTGAGAGCGGGCGCCACCTGTCGGCTGGCCTGCGACACACCAACAAAAAAGGCGCACTCCGTAGAGTACGCCTTCGTGCTCAGGCCAACCGCCTCGTCGCGGCGGCCCGGCATCTATGACTGCGATTACTTCTTCGCAGCAACAACCTTCAGACCCACCGACTTGACGCTCTTGACGCCTTCGATGCCCTTGGCCACAGCCACGGCCTTGTCGTGCTCGGCCTTGGTCGCGACTGAACCGGTCAACGTCACGATGCCGTTCTTGGTCTCGACCTTGACGTCGGTACCCGACACGTTGTCGGTGGCCAGCAGATCGGCCTTCACCTTGGTGGTGATCCAGGTGTCGGTCACCGGCTTCTTGGACTCGTCCATGCTGGCAGCGTGGTCCTTGTGATCGGCATGTTCCTGCGGCGCCGCGAATGCCTGCGAGGCACCCAGCGTCAGGCCGAGCGACAGCGACAAAGCCAGCAACTTGCGTGCATGCGTCATATTCTTCATCCGATACCCCTTCCAGTGAATGTGGCCGCAGTCTGCAGTGGCGTTCGTCGTGCAGGTGTGACTGCCGGATGCAGAGGTTGTGAACCTGGCGCACACGGGTGTGTGCAATACCATGGACGCTTCCTCAGTCGTTGCGATGAACCGTTTTCAATGCCTAAACCGTTCAATCTGGCCGTCGTCGGCTATGGCTATGTCGGCCGCACCTTTCATGCCCCGCTGATTGCCAGCACACCGGGTTTGCAGTTGCACAGCGTGGTGTCGTCCAAGCCGCAACAAGCGCAGGCCGACTTCCCCGATGTGGCCGTGCTTGCCGATCTGGAAACCGCGTTGGCCGACCCCGCGCTCGATGCGGTGGTGCTTGCCACACCCAACCAGACCCATGCGCCGTTCGCCTTGCAGGCACTGGCCGCCGGCAAGCACGTGCTGGTCGACAAACCCTTCGCACTGGATGCCGCACAGGCGCGCGAGGTGGTGGACGCCGCTGCAGCGGCCGGGCGCATCGTCAGCGTGTTTCAGAACCGCCGCTGGGACGCAGACTTTCTCACCGTGCGCCGGCTGATCGACGAAGGCCAGCTGGGCGAGGTGGTGGAATTCCATTCGCACTTCGACCGCTACCGCCCGCAGGTGCGCGACCGTTGGCGCGAGAGCGACATCCCCGGCGCCGGGCTGTGGTACGACCTGGGCCCGCATCTGCTCGATCAGGCACTGCAATTGTTCGGCACCCCGCAGGCGATCAGCGCAGATCTGCAGCGCCAACGCAGCCAGGCACGCAGCGACGATTATTTCCATGTGACCCTGCGTTACCCGCGCCTGCGCGTGATCCTGCATGCCGGCTCGTTGGTGGCCGACAGCAGCCTGCGCTTTGCCGTCCACGGCACTCGCGGCAGTTATCTCAAGCACGGGCTGGATACGCAGGAAGACCAACTCCGCGCCGGGCGTCGCCCGGGCACCGCCGGCTGGGGTGTCGACCCGCTGCCCGGCACCGTCACCCGTGTCGATGAAGAAGGCCGCGTGCACACCCATCAACCCGACACCCTGCCCGGCGACTATCGCAACTGCTACGCCGCATTTCGCGATGCATTGGCCGGTACCGGCCCGGCACCGGTCAGTGGTGCAGACGCCGTGCAATTGATGGAGCTGCTGGAGCTGGCGCAACGCAGTGCTGCGTCGGGTCAGGTGCAGTGGCTGGATGGTGCCGGCGCCACGTCTGGCGACCGCTGAAACGACTGCGCGCCCGCAAGGCAGGCGCGCATGACCTGCTTCACTCGCTGACGCGTTACGCGTCCTTGCTGCCGATCGTCGGCGGTGTCGCGGTGGTGGTCATCACCGCATGCCCACCGAACTGGTTGCGCATCGCCGCCAGCAACTTGTCGGTGAACGAATCCTTGTCGCGCGAGCGCAACCGCTCCATCAGCGACAGCGTGATGATCGGCGCGGATACTTCCAGATCGATTGCCTCGGCCACCGTCCAGCGACCTTCGCCCGAATCGGCCACGAACGGTGCGATGCCGGCCATGCTCGGGTTGTGCGCCAGCGCATCGGCGGTGAGATCCAGCAACCACGAACGCACCACGCTGCCATCGCGCCAGATCTCGGCGACCTGGTGCAGATCCAGCGCGAAATCGGTCTTGTGCTGCATCAGCGCAAAACCTTCGGCATAGGCCTGCATCATTCCGTACTCGATCCCGTTGTGGACCATCTTGGTGAAGTGGCCGGCACCGCTCGGGCCAACGCGGCCCCAGCCCTTGTCCGCTGCCGGCGCCAACGTGGCCAGCACCGGATGCAGCGTGGTCACTGCCGCCTCGTCGCCGCCCACCATCAGGCTATAGCCTTCCTGCAGACCCCAGACGCCACCGCTGGTGCCGCAATCGACAAACGAAATACCGCTGGCCTGCAACAGCGCGGCGCGGCGTTGCGAATCCTTGTAATACGAATTGCCGCCGTCGATGACGATGTCGCCGGCCTGCAACAAAGGCAGCAGCTGCGCCAGGGTGTCATCGACAATCTTGCCGGCCGGCACCATCAACCACAGCACCCGCGGGCTCGGCAGTGCCGACACCAACGCTGCCAGCGCATCGGCAGTGACAATGCCCTTGGCCTGCGCACTGCTACGCGCGCCCTCGCCCGGGTCGTAGCCATGCACGCGATGTCCGCCGTGTACCAGACGCTCGGCCATGTTGGCGCCCATGCGGCCCAAACCCACCATACCCAGTTCCATAATCGCTCCTCATGATCTGATCAGTGCAGGGTGCCACGCCGGGCGTACGCTGGCGTGGCGGAATTCTCAATGGATCGTTCCGCAGCGGTGCCGGCGCTGCACTGTTGCAGCTGCCAATCGATCCAGCGCCAGTACAAGGTGCTGCGCAAATTGTGCAGGGTCAGGTCGATGGCATACGGCGTGCGGGGATTGCGGTCTAGCAGTCGCGCCACGTGATAGCCGATCGGCTTGACGCCCTTGGGATGCACGTAGACCAGAAAGCCCTGATAGAACGGATCGTCCAGTAACGCTTCTAGCGTTTGCAGCTGCGCGTGTTGTTGCGCATCGAGCGTGGCGCGCAGTTTTGCATCGCGCTCGTACAGCAAACGCTCGAAGCGGCGCTTGCCCCGCCCGCGCACGTCCTTGGCCAGTTCCCAGATTTGTCGATTGAGCGCGTCGTAATGCGCAAAGCCGCCGTGCTGCGCCAACGCCTGCGCCGCCGCATCGCTGACATCCACCACCACGAAGTTTTCGGCCTGGTTATGGATGTCGTCCAGATACGCCTTGTCGAACACATGCGCGATAAACCCCGGCGCACCGACAAATGCCTGGCGCCCCAGTTGCGCGGTCTTGACTGCCTTGCCGTCGGCAAAGAATTCGCCGGCATGCGCACCCAGCAAGATGCTGTCGGTGTCGTGCAAGGTCAAAAAGGTACCGATCGATAACTCGCCAGGCGTAAACACCCGATCGAATCCGGCATCGCCGTACAGCTCGCGCTGCGTGGCCAGCTGCGCCACCTGACGCCCCACCCCGCATTCGGAGCGCACTTGGCCGCTGTAGAACGCATCCAGCGCCTGCGCATTGCTGCCACGCGGCTGATAACCACGCCCGAAACTGCGAAAACCGCTCCAGCCCTGCGCAGCGGCGCCACGCCAGCCGAAGCCGATCCAGCCCAGTTGCACGGCCGAAAACCGATAGTGCGGGTTGTCTTGCAGCTGCGTCGTTGCACGCCGCGTGGCCGCGCCGACTTCGAACGCATAGGCGCACTGCGTGGCGGAATCGTCCAGCAAGGCCTTGAGCGATGCGCCGCGTTGTTGCGCGTTCCAATTTAGTGGAAGCGTCAGCTGCAGGTCGCCGGCGGCGCGTGCCTGCGCGAGCGAGCCGCGCGTACACGGTTCTCCGCGTTGGATCACCGGCGCACTGACCGCTGCGCTGCGGATGTCCCAGCCCAGGCGCCGCAGCAATGCTTCGACGCAGTCCACCCCTGCAGCGTTTGCTGCCTCACTTGGCGCGGCAACGGCGACCTGCAGCAATTGCGCGGCCAACAAGGCCAGAGCAAACATCCCGTTGCGGCAAGTGCGAAAAAAACTCATCGCTGCGATGTGGTGTGAATCGACAACACGGCGCTGCACCCTCAAACGTAGAAAGCCCCGGCATGACCGGGGCTCGTAGATTCAATTCAGCAGATTCAACGACGTTCGCAGACGCGCTCGACCTGACGATTGCCGTTGGCTTGCTGGCGATTGCCCTGGATGGTGCGGCCCGCAGCACCGCCGGCGACTGCACCGGCCACGGTTGCCAGCTTCTTGCCGTTACCGCCACCTACCTGATTACCCAGCAGACCACCAACCACTGCGCCTGCAACGGTGCCGCCGACGCGATTGGGGTCGGTCGAATTCTTCTGCACTTCGACATTGTGGCAGCGCACGCGCGTGCCGTCATTGAACTTGCGGCCTTCGTCTGCTTCCGTATAACGGTGCTGACGCGAATGGGTCTGGGCCTGCGCGAAGGTGCTCGTCGCCATCAGGCTGATCAAGGAAATACCCAGCAGGGAATTGCGCATCTTCATCGTGGTCTCCGTCGTTCTCGCCCACTCGGCGAGTCATGGTTGCACTCTCGCGGCTCGGTCGAGAACGCAACGTGAAGCGCGCAGCCGGCTATTCAGGTTCCGGAGCGAAGCGTGAACTCTAACGTCACGGCTGAGTTGCGGGCTCGGTCTGCGGCACGTTCGCCGGCGTGGATGCAGGTGCCGGTGCAGGGGGCGGATCTTGGGCCTCGACCGGTAGCGGCGCAACCGGCGGCTGTTCGACTGTTGTGGAAGCAGACGTTGCGGCAGTGGCCGGCACTGCAGTCGCGGGTGTTGCAGCCGCTGCGGTCGGCACGGGTGCCGCCGTCGCCGCAGGTGTGGCCGCTGCTGGATGCGGCGGTGCAACCGGTGCGGGGGCCGCGCTCGCCGCGGCAGGCGCGGCCTGGGTCACATTGGGCAGATACGAGTTCAAGCGCTCGAAAAAGCGCTTGTAGAAGGCCGCGTCCTGCACCGTGGTGGTGGACACACGCACCAGCGAGTCGCCGGTACTGCCCACCGGCAACGACAACGAGCCGAGCACGCCGACACCGACGCTGGCCGAGGTCGAGCTCTTCTTCAGTGCGTAACGATCCTGCAGCGCGCTGACGAAGACCTGCGCCTTGCCGCCCTCCTGGGTGGCGCAGGAAATGCGCAGATTGAGCTGCTCGCTCTGGTCGGCTTCCTTGAGCTGGAAGTTCTTGCTGCCTTCCACGCCTGCGGCATCGGCGCGCGTGACCGCGTAGCCCTGGCTCAACAACACGCGCCGCGCGGCCTCGCAAGCCTGCATCGAGGTGGCCGCCACACTGCGCGAATAGGTATCGTCGGAATTGAACGACTCGCGCATCAGCATCGTGTCGCCCTTGCTGCCACCGCAGCCAGCCAGGGTTGCCAACGCGCCAAGCAGCGCGCCGCGCGCGATCAGGGAAGAACAAGACATAGACAACTCCGGCATCCAAAACCGGCCAAGAGCATAGCCGCAACCCATGTGCGCGTGGCGTGGCGTTGCCGGATCAGGGCAACGGCGGTTCATCCGCCGGCAATTGCAGGTCCAGCTGCAGGCGGCTGCCGTCTGCGCCGATGCGCTCGGCGCGCAGATAGTGGTGCGCACGCACCGCGGCCAGCGCCACCGGCGCCCGGCACGGCTCGCCCCACAGGCTCAACGCGAATCCCTGCTCATGTAGCCACGCGGTCAGGCGGTCCCATAGTGGCTGCTCGGCTTGCAGCATCAGGTCCAGATCGGCCGGGCCCTGGAGCACCGAGTCCGGCGACTCCAACCAACGCGCGTAGCTCCCGTGCACCACCACCGGCAGGCCTTGCGCCCGCACCGCCTGCAGCAACTGCGCCGCCTGCTGCAGGTCCAGCCGCTGCCGGCAATGCTGGAAAATCAATGCGTACTCGTGGCTGCGATTGCTCTGCGTGCCGGCATGCGTCAGCGCTGCGCCCGGCCGCTGGTAGCACAGCACCCGTTCCTCGCGCAGCGTGAACAGGCTGGCGAGGATCCGCCCCAGGTCCCATGCCTGCGGGATCACCCGCCCGCCGACAACGACGTTTTCCACCATCGCCACGCCAAAGGCATCCGGCCGCAGCCGCTTTCGCAATGCATGCAATACCCCGCGCATGCCGAACAGATAGCCCGAGTAATCGGCACTGGCATACAGCTGCCCAGGCACTGCTTGGCCGCGCCAGTGGCAACCGAAATACGGCACGTTGGTCAGACACAGATCGATCACCGCAGCAGGCGCGGTGTCGACCAGCGAGCCGACCACGACCGGCGCCTGTACGGCATGCCGTTGCAGGCGCGTGCGCGCCAGTTGCGCACGTGCAGGGTCGATCTCCATGCCATGCGCGTTGCGCCCTTCCATCGCCGCCGCCAGCAGCGTGCTGCCGAAACCGCAGAACGGATCGAACACCTGCTCCCCCGGCGCACTGAAATGGCGTACGAACGGGCGCATCTGGTTGACCCAGCCACAGTCGCGCCCGCCAAGCGAATCGGCTGCGCACAGGTCATCGGGCAGTGCCCACGCGGGGTCGTCCGGTGTAGGCGTCCACCAGCTGTGCTGATCGAGCTCATCCATCGGCCGGGTCCCACAGCACGTCGGCATCCGGATCCCAGCCCGCGCACAAGCGGCCGTTGGCGAAAAACACCAGCTTGTAGAGGTCGCCGGTGGCATGCCGCGCGTGCATGGCCGCATAGTCGGCGCTTTCGAACACCACTTCCAGGCCATCCTCACTGCGCATGCGCAGATTCCAGAAGTAATAGCCCTCGGTCATGCCGTCCGCTTGCCAACGCGACCACCACGGCTGCTGCATGCACTGCGCCAACAAGGTCTCCATCCCGATGCGGTGCTGCGCGATATAACGCCAGGTGCCATTGCTGCGATACGCAGCGTCCAGACGCGACAACTCGCGAAAGATCACCTGGCTGGCGCCACAGCTGCGCGCCCACGCGATGTACTGCGCCACGGCATCGGCACTGTCCACACCACCGCGTTGCACGATGCAGACCAGTCGCACCGGCACGCGCGCCGCAATGCCTCGTGCCGTATGCGCGAAAGTGGCCGTATCGGCAATCGGCTCGTCGGGGCGAAAGCGCATGATCGCGTCGTTGCCCGCCTGCAGCGGGTGGTGACGCGACAGCTCGATCCACGACAGGCCGAAGTCCACCAAGGCATCGATCAACTGCGCACCCTGCGCACGCGCAAACCCGGCACCATTGCTGTACAGCACGCGCTGCTCCACACGCGGGCCGTCGGGCGTTGTTGACAAGGTATGCAGCAAGGCCTGCAACCAATCCGGATCGTCGGTCATCTCCAACCCGGACAAGGAATACGACAACGGCACCTTGTGCAGCAACTGCAACGCAGCGCTCAACTGTGCGAAGTAGTCCGGCCCCGGACGCAACATCGCTGCGGCCAGGCCGCCACCGTGCTGGCGCAGGTTTTCCGAACAGAAACCGCAGCGCGCCGAACACGGCCGCACCGACGCATACGGCGTAAAGGTGATCGGCAACGCCACCCGATACGCGCGCTCGCCGATGCGCAGCGCATGCCATCGGCTTGTCTCGCTCTGCTGCGGCACGCGCCGCCGCAGGCTGGGCGCCGCAGCACGCAGCCCGGCCAACAGTGGCGATGCAGACAGCAACGAGTCGTCATCGATGGAGGCGTGCATGCCACTGCCTGCGCCGTAAACGTCAGCGACGCGCGGCGTCGGCACGTGCGCGCACCTGCTCCAGCGTCCATTCCTGCTGCATGACGCCGTTTTCCCATACTGTCACCAGCGCATCTTCGCTGTCGGCGCTGGCGGCCACTTCGTCGAGCAATGCACTGCGGTAACGACCATCGCGGCGGTCGCGCAGCAAGGTCAGACGCCCCCGCTTGCTCTGCTTGCCCTTGTCGGTGATCGGGTCCTTGTAGACATCGATCCATTGCCCGTCCACACGCACCGCCGAGCACTTCAGCGCGAACTTCTGCGTATCGCGGTCCACCTTCTGCAGCAGCGCACCGCCCATGCCGAAGGCGACGTTGTCGGCGGCATAACCGGCGGCAGTGATGCGTTCGAGAATGGCGTGCAGCGATTGCGGATTGATGCCATCGCCCTGGATCACTCGCACATGGTTGAGCACCTTGTAGCCCTTGCCGTTGAGTTGATGGCCGAAGGCTTCGTCCAGCAGCACCAGGCACTGTTCGACCACGTCCACCGGGTCGCCGGAATCGGGGCGGATCACCACCGTCGCGCCGGAGGCGATGATCTCTTCGCGCAAGGTGGTGCCCCAATGCTCGCGAATGGCGCGGTAGATGTCGTAGCTGTCGGAGACCACCGCCACGATGGAACCGGGCCGTGCGAATTGCGTGAGCATGTTGCGATACGCATCCACCTCGCGCTCGCGGCCCCAGCTGGTGATGGTGCTGTGCTCGGCGGCGGGAATCGAAAACCCCGCCACCGGCGTGTGGTAATGCGCGCGTGCCAGCAACAACGCCGACAAGGTATCGGTGCCGAGGAAGTTCACCAGATGCGCCGCGCCACCGAGGGCGGCCGAGCCAAGACTGGACACGCCACGCGCGCCAAAGTCATGCAGCTTGAAGGGCAGCTGTCCTTCCGGGTCGTCGCTGGTGCGCTCCAGGTAATCGCGCACGATCTGCTTCACCTGCCAGCTCACCGTGGCCACCGTCACCGGGTACCACACGCGCAATAGCAGCGTTTCCAGATACGACGGCACCCAGAACGCCTTGGCGTCGGTGGATTCGATGGTCATCAACACATTGTGCGTGGGCACCACCGCACCTTCGGGCACGGCGCGGATGCGGATCGGCAGCTGCCCGCCAAGGCGGTCGACGATATCGCGCCAGCCGGCTTCGTTGAACGGCTCGCCATGCGCGGCCAATAGTTCCTTCGCATCGTCGATATCGGCGTGCGTCACCGGCCGGTTGATGGCTTCTTTCAGGATCGACTGCAGGCCGAAGAACACGGTCTGGTCGTACACGCCACCGCGCGATTCCACATAGAAAAACGCCGCATCGGTGCCGGGCGGGTATTGCAGCCAGTGGCTGGCTTTGTAGCTGTCGGTGTTGAGCAGCAGGTTATCGAGGTAATGCATGACGGAAGCTCCTTCGCGTCGAGTGAACCAGCGGTCTATCCGCCGGCGGGAGGTCATGGTTCAAGCCGACACACGGTGCGAGCGGCTGCTTGATAGTCAGCAGCAGCACGCAGCAGGTGGTGTCGCTCTCAGCCACGGCCCAGGAAAAATTCAAGAATATGCAGATGGTCTTCGTACAAGCGCGGGCCCATCGCCATCACTTCGGCGATCGGAATCCAGCGCGCCTTGTCGGCATCGTCGCCGCCGCGTACCGCGGGCAACTCGCCGGCCGGAAATTCGAAATGGAATGCATGGGTGATGGTGCGTCCACGCAGGCTGCGCTCGGGATGATCGAACACCTGGCGCCCCCGCAATGACCCCTTGAGCACCGGCACAGGCACCTTGAGCCGGGTTTCCTCGCGCAGCTCGCGCAGACAGCCATCCAGCAGACCTTCGTCCTGGCCGATGAAACCACCCGGCAACGCCCACAACCCCTTACCCGGCTCGGCGCGACGACGCACCAGCAACACATGGCCCGAATGCACGACCACCGCATCGGTGGTGACGAAGGTCGGCGCATACGGCGCATCCTTCCACGCGGCGCGGTATTGCTCGATAAAACGGTATTCGGCCACCAACTGTGCGTAGCTCGGGGAATTACGCCGAAACGCCTCCAGCATGTCGTACACCGGCGCCGGCACATTGCCGCGCAACATCAGCAAGCCACCATGGAAACCGATTTCGCCGGCTTCGAACAGATAGCGGCGCAACTCGGTGGCCGAGAGCGTGGCGGTGTGTTGCACATCTTCCAGCGGCCACTGCGGAAACTCACGCAGGTAATAACTGCTGGCATCCTTGTCCATGCCGATCAGGCCGACCCGCGCATCGAGCGTGCCGCCGTCGGCATGCACCGCCTCGGCCACCTGGCGCTGCACGTCGGCAATCCACAGGCTTTCGTTATAAAGATGGTCGCGCAATGGTCGCACTATCAACCGGTCGCTCTCGCCCGGCAACGCGGACTCGATCATCACCGCGCGTTCGGCAACGGTCCACGGATTGCGAATGGTGCGGGGCGTGTCGGCAGAGCCGATCAACACAATGAGCTTGTTCGCCTTGCCCAGCGCGTGGCGGGCGACGGCGGCGTGGCCGTTATGAAAGGGCTCGAAACGCCCGATAAACACGAGATAGTCGTACTGCGTTGCCATGAGAATCCCTCACGGTTGAGTGGTCAGCCAGCGGTCTATCCGTTGGCTTGCTGCAAATGCTACGCCGATGTGCGGCGGCGTCAAGCCTGCGATGCATCGATGCAAAGTGATCTATCGGTCATGCCAGCTGACTAGACTTGGCAGTCTGCCCTTATCAGGAATTCGCCTGTATGCCACGCCAATCCACACGCCAATCCATTCGCGTCGTGTCACGTTGCTTGCTCGCTGCAATCGCAGTGCTGTGCATCGCATTGCCTGCATTGGCCGCGCCTGCGCCCGCACCACTGCGCGTGATGTCGTTCAACGTGCGCGTGCCGGTGGATACCGATGGCGACAAACGTTGGGAGGTCCGTCGCACGGCGATGGTCGCGCTGATTGAACAAGCGCACCCCGACGTCTTCGGCACGCAAGAGTTGGTGAAAGAACAGGCGCAGTATCTGGCAGCACAATTACCCGATTACCGCTGGTTCGGTAAAGGCCGCCGCGCCGATGGCAGCGACGAACACATGGGGGTGTTCTACGACAGCCGTGTCCTGAGCGTGGTGGAATCGGGCGACTTCTGGCTGTCCGAAACGCCTGAAATTCCCGGCAGCAGCAGCTGGAACACCGACCTGCCGCGCATGGCCACCTGGGCGCTGTTCGAACGCCGCAGCGACAAGCGTCGCTTCTATCTGTTCAACACCCACTTCGCTCACCGCGATCAGGACGAAGCAGCGCGCGAACACAGCGCACGCGTGATCCTGTCACGCATCGCAACGTTGCCTGCCGGCATTCCGGTGGTGGTGACCGGCGACTTCAACAGCGATCCCGACAACGGCACCTACCGCACGCTCACCGCTGTACTTGGCGATGCACGCGCACATGCCACCAAGCGGCAAGGCCCGGAGAAAACCTTCCAGGATTTCACCACCCACCCGACCCGACGCATCGACTGGATCCTGTTCCGCGGCCTCACACCCACGCGCTTTTCCACATTGGATCAGCGCCCCGGCGGCGTGCTGCCGTCAGACCACTATCCGGTGCTGGCCGAACTTTCCTGGCCGCAGTGACATCGCGACAGCCCTGCCCTGCCGACCTGAGGGAGTGTCCCTGCGTGCCATTGCGCGTGACCATTAAAGCCTCATCGCAGGCAAGCGCATCCCCCAATCACCATCAATGTACTGAAGGGGATGTTGGTAATGGCGGAGATTTGCTCGGATCGAAAAGAGCCGATCAGGTTGCCCGCCATTGGACGCCCGCACAGGCACCGCTCGCAACCAGGCACACCGACCACCTCCACTGGTCCTTGCCCGCCCACCATCGCGGGACCTTACGCGGCATGGATGCCGCGTAAGAGCTTCAAGGACGTACTTGCAGCGTGTCCCGCGACGGTCGGCGGGCAAGGGCCCTGCAGCAAAACCACAGGTCATCCGCTCTCAGAGCCGCTCTTAGTCGGCATCAAAAAAAAGCCACCGCATGCGGTGGCTTTTTTTCTTGCACTACGAACAACCCACCAAGATCAATCAGCCCAACGTCCCGGCGCAGTCGACTGCGGCAACACCTGCGCCGATAACGGCTGGTCCTGCGACAGCAGGCCCAGCGCATCGGCAATGATCGCGGCCGATTCGTGCAACAACGGATCCGGACGCTTTTCTGCGGCCTTTTCGCGTGCGGTGTCCTTGACGATGTCGCGCTCGTTGCCGGTCAAGCCGTCGTCGCTGTCCTCGGCAAGCGGGTCCAGCGGCAGGCCCAGCTGCTTGCGCACCTGCTGACGATCCTTGCGCTGCTGATCCTGCTTCTGACGCTCGGCAACGCGCTCGGCTTCGTTCAACGAGATGAACTTCTTGGCCTTCTCATCGCGGAACTGCTTGACGTCTTCTTCCCACCACTGGAATTCCTTGTCGGTGGCGATACGCGCGGTATGCAGGCCCTGCAACTTGGGCAACAGCGGCGCGAAGTTGCCGTACTGGGTATGCGGCGCGGCGGCGATGCGTGTCCACGGCAGCGCGTTGTCATAGGTGCTCTCACCGAACTCGGTGGCATCCACGCTGGCCGGGAATGCGATGTCCGGCACCACGCCCTTGTGCTGGGTGCTGGAACCACTGACGCGGAAGAACTGCGCAATCGTCAGCTTGACCTGACCATAGCGCTGACCTTCGGCAGCCGGCCACCGATCAAGATCAACGATGTTCTGCACCGTGCCCTTGCCGAAGCTGGTCTCGCCGATCACCAGACCGCGACCGTAGTCCTGGATGGCGCCGGCAAAGATCTCCGATGCCGATGCCGAACCGCGATTGATCAACACGCCCAGCGGGCCGTCCCATGCCACCTTGGGATCACTGTCGCCGTTGACGGTGACGCGGCCGCCGGATTCGCGCACCTGCACCACCGGACCTTGCTGGATGAACAGGCCGGTAAGCTCGATGGCTTCGTCCAGCGAACCGCCGCCGTTATTGCGCAGGTCCAGCACCACGCCGTCGACCTTGTCGGTCTTGAAGCCGGCCAGCAGCTTGGCCACGTCGCGTGTTGCAGAGGCATAGTCGGCGGCGTTGCGACGACGGCCTTCGAAATCTTGATAGAAGCCCGGCAACTTGATGATGCCGATACGCCGCTCCGGCTCGCTGCCCTTGGCCGGCAGCGTAATGGTCTCGCCCTTGGCGGCCTGCTCGGCCAGACGCACCTTCTGCCGGGTCAGCGTCACGGTGCGGTGCTTGCCGTCGATACCCGACTCGGCCGGAATGTATTCCAGGCGTACCTGGGTGTCCTTGCTGCCGCGAATCTTGGCGACCACATCGTCGATGCGCCAGCCGATCACATCCTCGATCGCGCCATTCTTGGCCTGGCCCACGCCAACGATACGATCGCCCGGCTTGAGCGTGCCATCCACTGCCGCCGGACCACCCGGGATCACCTCGCGGATCACCACCATGTCGTCCTGCTTCTGCAACTGCGCGCCGATGCCTTCCAGCGACAGCGACATCTGCTGATTGAAGGTCTCGGCGGTGCGCGGGGTGAAGTAATCGGTGTGCGGATCGACCGCATTGGTATAGGCGTTGACGAAGAACTGGAACACGTCCTCGCCCTTCAACTGCTTGACCGAATCGGCCAGCGAGACATAACGCTTGTCCAGCGTCTTGCGAATGTCGTCAGGCTTCTTGCCGGCCAGCTTGAGGCGCAGCCAATCGTTCATCACCGACTGCCGCCACAGCACGTCCAGCTGCTTGTCGTCTGCCGCCCACGGCACGTCCTTGCGGTCGTACTCGAACTTGTCGGTGCCGGAGAAATCGAAGTCCTGCTTGAGCAGGTCGCGCGCGTACTTGACGCGCTGATCGACGCGCTTCTTGTAGACCGAAAACACCTGGAACGCCGGCTCCAGATTGCCGCCACGCAACGCATCGCCAACGCCCGTCTGCAACGGCGCGAAGCTATCGATGTCGGCCTGGGTGAAGAATTGTTTGCTGCCGTCCAGCGTTTCCAGATAGCGCTTGAAGACGTCCTTGGACATCGCCTCGTCCAGCGTGCGCGGACGGTAGGCATAGCGGCTGTCAGAGAGCAGACCGTAGACCAGCTTAGTCGCGGTGGCCTGTTCGGGCGTGGCTGCCGCCGGCAACGCCGTATCGGCGCGTGCGAGCAAGGCCATCGGAGTGGTCAACACCAGCGCCAGCAGGCCGGCCTTCATGGACGTAGAAACGTTGTAGGTCATCGAATGGCTCTCGGCACGGGGCCGATGAAAGGAAGGCGGTGAACGGATCAGACAGCATGACAGTGCCGAAAGTTGCTGGCCTTGTCATCCGCTGCTGAATCAGCCTAGCGCCGGGCCTGTAGCGGATTGTGAACGCGACCGTACCCTGCAGCCGACTGTGCATGGGCCGGATACGACACGGCCCCGCGCTGAGCGCAGGGCCGCGTGGCTTGCTCGACTGCCAGTGCTGACCTCAGGCCGCAACGCCAGCGCCAGCTGCCTGCCGGTCGGCGTGATACGACGAGCGCACCATCGGCCCGGAGGCGACATGGCTGAAGCCCAGCGCATTGCCGTAGTCTTCCAGCGCCTTGTACTCCTCCGGCGTCCAGTAACGCATCACCGGGTGATGGTGCGGCGTCGGCTGCAAGTACTGGCCGATAGTGATCATGTCCACATCGTGCGCACGCAGGTCGCGCAAGGTGGCCTGCACCTGCTCCATCGTCTCGCCCAGGCCAAGCATGATGCCGGACTTGGTGGCGATGGACGGGTGCTGCGCCTTGAAGCGCTGCAGCAAGGTCAGTGACCACTGGTAATCGGCACCGGGGCGCACGTTCGGATACAGGTCCGGCACGGTTTCGATGTTGTGGTTGAACACGTCGGGCGGGCTCAGCGCCAGGATCTCAAGCGCGCGGTCCATGCGGCCCTTGCCGCGGAAATCCGGGGTCAGGATCTCGATGCGGGTCTTGGGCGAACTGACCCGGATGGCCGAAATGCAGTCGACGAAGTGCTGCGCACCGCCGTCGCGCAGATCGTCGCGATCCACGCTGGTCACCACCACGTACTTCAGGCCCATATCGGCCACGGTAGTCGCCAGGCTGGCCGGCTCGTTTGCATCCGGCGGCTTGGGCCGGCCGTGCGCCACATCGCAGAACGAGCAGCGCCGCGTGCACACCTCGCCCAGGATCATGAAGGTCGCGGTGCCGTGGCTGAAGCACTCGTGGATGTTCGGGCAACTGGCTTCTTCGCAAACCGTGACCAGGCGGTTTTCGCGCAGCTTGGCCTTGAGGTTCTGCACCGCGTTGCCGGACGGAATCCGCACGCGAATCCAAGAAGGCTTGCGCAGCACCGGCGCATCGACGAACTGCACCGGCGAGCGATTGATCTTGTCGCCACCGATCTGCTTGACGCCGGTCTGCAGCGGCGCAGGCGCGGCGGTGTCGCCGGAGACGACCTGCAAGGGGATGGAACGGGCGATAGGCTGGGTCATGGCAATAACGGGCGCTCAGGCCGGAAGCGAAAGGTCGGGCAATGCGGAAACAGGCTGCAACACGAGACCGAACTGGCGCGCCAGCTGATCGAGCAGCACCGCCTTGACGGCGTCCATCCCGGAAGGGCCGCCCAAGTCTAGCACCGAGGTCACTTGCAGGCCCTGGTAGCCACACGGGTTGATGCGGTGAAACGGCTCCAGATCCATCGCCACGTTGAACGACAAGCCGTGGAAGGTGCAGCCGCGCCGCACCCGGATCCCGAGCGCGGCGATCTTGGCCCCGCCCACGTACACGCCGGGCGCGCCATCGCGGCGCTCGGCGACGATGTTCCATTCGTCCAGGGTGTCGATCAACGCCTGCTCGATCTTGCACACGTAATCGCGCACGCCGATCTTGAGCCGGCGCAGGTCCAGCAGCGGATAGACCACCAACTGGCCGGGGCCGTGATAGGTGACCTGGCCGCCGCGATCGACGTGCAACACCGGGATGTCGCCAGCTGCCAACACGTGCTCGGGCTTGCCGGCCTGGCCCAGCGTAAACACCGGCGCATGCTCGACCACCCACACTTCGTCGGCAGTGTGTTCATTGCGCGCATCGGTGAAACGCTGCATCGCACGCCACACCGGCGCGTAGTCCTGGCGGCCGAGATCGCGCAGCTGTGCCGGCAGGATCGGAACCGCTGCCAGCACAGGCTCGGCCGCTACAGCGTCCACTTCACTTCCGGGTGTTCGCGCAGCGCCTGATGGGCGGCATCGAACTGCGCCCGGTCCTCTGCGCGAAAGCCGATCCGGATGGACACGTATTTGCCGGTGGACGAGTGCTTCCAGCTGATGCTTTCTTCCAGCAACTCGACGCCAGTCGCGGCGAGCAGACGCGGAAGTTCGGTTTCCAGCCCGCGTTCGGCCGCGCCCATGGCGGTGAGCTCGAAGGTGCCGGGAAACTGGAAGCCGTGATCGGGGTTGTCGGAGCTGATTTCCATCCGCCCATTATCGGGCCGCTGGCGGGCAAACCCAAGCCTTCAGCTGTCGGACTGATGAGCTTGTTGCTGCCAACAGCCGGGTGAGCAGCCCCAACGTTTTAGCAAAACACTGCCATTACAGTCCCGGACCAAACACATCTACTTGCTGGTGATAGTTCTCTACAGGACAGCACAGGCAGAGAATGCTCCAGCTCCCGGCACATTCACGCGGCGCAGCAGCGGCCGCAGGCACCTTTGCCGAACACCGTCCTTTCCTACCTTTCCAGGCCCTCCATGCTTCGACCGCGCGCGTTGTCTGCTGCCCTGCTGCTTTCTCTCACCGGGCTGTCGATGCCGGCCCTGGCGGCGGATCAATGCGATTCCAGCAGGCTGGGAAGGACCCCGCCGGCGGTGAATTTCCGGGTCGACAACGATTTGTTCGGCGGGGAGGATCAGGACCAGGGCTATTCCAACGGCGCGGTGCTGACGCTGGTGTCGCCCAACCTGGTCGACTACACCGACGACCCCTGCCTGCCGCGCACCGCACGCTGGGTCAACGGTTATCTGGAACGTCTGCATCCGGGCGAGTTCGACCAGCAGAACATGGTGTTCTCGATTGGCCAGGGAATCTTCACGCCGACCGATTCCACCCGGCGCGATGTGATTCCCGACGATCGCCCGTATGCGGGCATCCTGCTGGCGAGCTTCGGCTACAACGCGCGCAACGATGCGCACCTGCGCACGACCCAGTTGCAGATCGGCGTGGTCGGCCCGTGGGCGTTTGCGCAGGAAGCGCAGGATGCGATCCACGATGCGCTGGGCGATGAGAAATTCCAGGGCTGGGACAATCAGCTGCACAACGAGCCGCTGATCAATCTGGTGCACGAGCGCATGCGCCGCTGGCCGGGCGATGCGGCGGTCAATGCAGACGGCTTTGGTTGGGATTTCATTTCGCACTGGGGCGGCGCGGTCGGCAACATGGCCACGCACTTGAATGCCGGCGGCGAAGCGCGCTTTGGCTGGAAGCTGCCGGACGACTTCGGCAGCACCCCGACCCGCCCGGCCGGCGAGAACACCGCGCCCAGCCGGCTCGGACGTGCCAGCGGCTGGTCCGGCCATCTGTTCGTGACCACCGATGCGCGCTGGGTACTGCGCGACATCACCCTGGACGGCAACACCTTCCGCAGCAGCCACAGCGTGGACAAGCGCGCGTTCGTCGGCGACGTCGGTTACGGCCTGGCGGTGATGTACGGCCGCTGGAAATTCGCCATCGCTCGCTATCACCGCACCCGCGAATTCGATACCCAGCGCGAGACGCCGGTGTATGGCAGTTTCACGATCAGCCGGATGCTTTGAGGGCTGGGAATCGGGATTGGGGATTGGAGATTCGTAAGAGCGGGCTGCTGGTGCTTCGCTCCTGCTCTCGCCTTTGCCAATCCCGAATCTCCAATCCCCGCAAAGAAAAAGCCGGCGAAAGCCGGCTTTTTCTTTGCTCACTCAGATTCCCACCACATCCAGAACGCATCCCAGAGGCGCTTGAAGAACCCGCCTTCTTCGACGGCGTTGATCGCCACCAGCGGGGCCTGAGCGATGATCTTGCCGTCCAGGCTGACCTTGACGGTGCCGATCTGCTGTCCCTTCTTGATCGGGGCCTGCAGGTTCTTGGCCACTTCCATGCTGGGCTTGAGGTCGTTGTAGCGACCGCGCTGCAGGCTGACCAGCAGCGGTTGGGCCACGCCCAGCTGCACTTCGTCCTGCTCACCCTTCCACACCTTCTGCTTGGTCACGACCTTGCCGGGCGCGTACAGGCTGTGGGTCTCGAAGAAGCGGAAGCCCCAGTTGAGCAGTGCCAGGCTGTCGTCGGCACGCTGGCGCTCGGACGAATCGCCCATCACCACCGCCACCAGGCGCTGATCGCCGCGCTTGGCCGAGCTCAGCAGGCAATAGCCGGCTTCGGAGGTGTGGCCGGTCTTGATGCCGTCCACCGCCGGGTCGCGCCACAACAGCAGATTGCGGTTGTTCTGCTTGATGGTGCCGACCTGGAATTCCTTGATCTTGTTGTAGGCGTAGGTCTCCGGGTAATCGCGCACCATCGCGCGGCCCAGCATGGCCAGATCGTAGGCGGTGGAGTGATGGCCTTCGGCGCTCAGACCGTGCGCGTTGACGAAGTACGAATCCTTCATGCCGATCTTGGCGGCGTAGCTGTTCATCAGCGAGGCGAAGGCTTCTTCGCTACCGGCGACATGCTCGGCCAAGGCGATCGCGGCGTCGTTGCCGGACTGGATCGCCATGCCCTTTTCCATATCTTCCAGCCGCGCGGTCTGGTTGACCGGGAAGCCGCTGTAGCTGCCGTCGGTGCCGGCGCCGCCCTCGCGCCAGGCGCGCTCGCTCATCATGACCTGGTCGTCGCGCTTGACCTTGCCGTTCTTGATCTCGGCAGCGACCACGTAGGAGGTCATCACCTTGGTGATGCTGGCCGGCGCCAGCTGCTGGTGGATGTTTTCACCGGCCAGCACCTGCCCGGTGGCGTAATCCATCAGGATCCAGGACTTGGACACGGCCGGCGCGGGTGCAGGCGGAACCGGCACGGCGGCCGGCGCAGCAGCCACTGCGGGAGTCGGCTGCGGCGCAGGTGTCTGGGCGCAGACCAGGCCGAAGGCGAACGTGGCCACGACAGCGGCGGCGAAGCGGAATTTCATTGAAGAACGACTCCTGACGGGCCCGAAGGCTGGGTAATGCGAAATTGTAAGGTGCGACGGCGATCAAGGCGACGCGCCGCAGGGCATGCACGCTTGCAGAGTTCAGCGTTGGCGTAACCGTGCGGGCCGAGAATGCCTGCAGCAGCGCGCGTCGGGATCGAGCGAGGCAGGCGACGCTGCATCCAGAGTGAGCGAGTGGGCTAGCCGATTCCGTGCGCCAGCCCTGCCGGCCGCGCCAGTCGACGACTGGACGGCTGCCTTGATCGCTGCGCTTAAGACGCAACGCTTAATTGGCGACGATTTGCGGGCGCCCGAAACCCAGCCCGGCAATGCGCTGGGCGATTTCCGAGGCATTGGCGTGGTCGCGTGCATTGACGCGCAGGCGCCACAGGGTGCGCCCGCCACTGACGATGTCGCTGACGCTGGCACCGGCGATGCCGGCCGAGGCCAGCTGCGACAGCGCACGATTGGCGTTTTCGCGACTGGCGAAGCTGGCGACCTGCAGCAGGATGTCGCCGAGTGCGGTCTCGGCAACGCTGGGCGCCTTGGCAGGCACCGGTTCGGGCTTGGTCGCACGTAGCGGCGCGCTGCCTGCAGGCTTGACCACCGCGACCGCCACCGGTGCGGCAGGTGCAGGCGTCGATGCCGTGGCCGATGCCGGCCGCGGCGCAACAGCTGCCGGCTTGCCGGTCGCAACACGCACGCCCTGCGACTTCATCCACGCATCGAAATTGTCCGGATTGCCGGGCTGGCGCGAATCGGCCACGTGATAGCGCCAACGCTCACCTGCCGCAGTGACCGGCGCGGCGGCGATCGATGTCGCCACCGGCACGGCAGCCGAACTTGCCGCCACCGCGCGCGGAGCAACCGTGCCGTTGGGCAGACGCTGCACCAGACCATCGATCTGGCTGCCGCCCGAGGCCGGCCGCGCTGCGGCAACGCCGGTAGCGACAGGTACTACGCCATTGCGGCGCTTGGCCAGCAGATTGCCGTTGTCGGCTTCGGTCAGGCCGCGCACTTCGACATTGCCGGTGCCCTTGCCGGTGATGCCCAGCTTGACCGCAGCGGCGTAACTCAGATCGATCACGCGGCCGTCGTGGAACGGGCCACGGTCGTTGACGCGCACCACCACCGAGTCGCCGGTGTCGGTATTGGTCACCAAGGCGAAGCTGGGCAGCGGCAGGGTCTTGTGGGCGGCGGTGAAGGCGTACATGTCGTAGACCTCCTTGTTGGAGGTCAGCCGGCCGTGGAATTTGCTGCCGTAATACGAGGCGGTGCCGCGTTCGACATAGTCGCCAGGGTTGTCCATCACCACGTAGCGCTTGCCCAGCACTTCATACGGCGAGCGATTGCCCACCGCCGAGCGCGGCTCGTTGCTGACCAGCGGCTCGGGAATGCAGGCCACGTTGGGCACATGGTCCGGGGTGGTGTCCTTGACGCCGGGTTTGTACAGGCCGCCGGCGGTGTAATCGCCACGCGTGGACGGATCTTCCTTGGCTGCCGCATACGGCGAGCTCGACGGGCATCCGGTGGCGACATACGCCGGCCCCTTGCCTTCGACCTTGACGCCCTTGATCGCGCCGCTGCCTGCGCTGCCCGAACTCTTCTTCGGTGCACTACTACAGGCCGCCAGGCCGAGCATCAGCGCCATCGGGATCAGCCATTTGGGGCCTGTCATGCTGTTCATGCCGGGGGTAACTCCTTGCCGGCGATGGCCTCGGACAGCTGGAACACGGCCATCGCGTACATCTTGGAAATGTTGTATCGGGTGATCGCGTAGAAATTCTGGAAGCCCAGCCAGTACTGCTTGCCGTTGGCATCGTCCAGGGTGATCGGCGTCGCCGTGCTGCCGGCCACGACCGGCGCATTCGGGTGGTAGCCACGCGCCGACAGATCGGCCAGCGTGTACACCGGCGACCAGTCGGTGGGATTGAATTCCTCGTGGCCGGCGGCCAGCGTGGCCGGTACCGCGACCTGACCACCGCGCACCCAGCCGCCCTTCTTGACGAAGTAATTGGCGACCGAGGCGAACACGTCGTTGTGGTCGGTGAACAGATTGCGCTTGCCGTCGGCATCGCCATCCACCGCGAACTGGCGGTAGCTGGACGGCATGAACTGGCCCATGCCCATCGCGCCGGCATAGCTGCCGATCAGCGTGGTGACATCGAGTTGCTCTTCCTTGCCGAGCGCGAACAGCTGGCCGAGTTCATCGCGGAAGAACAGCTCGCGACGCACTTCGCGTTCGAGCTTGGCCGGGTCGCCGCTGCGCGGATAACGGAATGCCAGCGTGTACAGCGCATCCAGCACGCGGTACTTGCCGGCGTTGCTGCCATAGCTGGTTTCCACCCCGATGATGGCCACGATCACCTGTGCCGGCACGCCGGTGGCCGCTTCGACCTTGCTCAGTTCGGCGCGGTGCTCGGCCAGGAACTTGCGGCCGCCATCGATACGCGCCTGGGTGATGAACATCGGCCGGTATTCGTTCCACGGCTTGACCCGCTCGGCCGGCCGCGACATCGCAGTAACGATGGCGTCCTTGAATTGCGCCTGCGCCAGCACCGCTTCGATTTGCGCGGCGTCGAGGCCGTACTTGGCGGCGGTGTCGCGCACGAAATTGGCACGTGCGATCTCGAACGGCACCGGGGTCAGGTCCACCGGCGGCAACGCGGGCGCTTCGGCGGCCGCACTGGCGGGCGCGACCGGCGCGCTCGGCGGCTTGGCCGGGGGCGAACTGGCGGCCGGCGGCGGGGTCGGAGGACTGGGCTGGGTCGCGCAGGCGACAAGGCCGAGGGTGAGCAGGCAGGTCAGGGTGCGTCGAATCATCGGCCGAGAGTAACAGAGACCAGATGAACTTCTGGCAATAAGACCATGAAACGAAAGAGCTTTAGCCGAAGTCAAGGCATGCCGCAGCATCGGCACAAGCTCGCAGGACGCTCAGCTGCAGGGCGCAGCACAAAAAAACCTCCATGCAGGCCCGGATGTGTCCGCTGCGATGGAGTCGGGGATTCCCTCAGTCTCCACGATGCAGCACCTCTCGGCGCTGCATCGTTTTTCGCAAACGGCATTCGAAAAAAATCAGGCGCAGCCGAAACGCCGGCCACGCCCGATCGATCACAGTGCCGGGAAACGCGGTGCCGTCGAGCAGGTCGGGATCGCGCCACTCAGTTGCACGGGGGCGGTAGTGACGCCGGCGCCCAACTTTTCGGCGGTCAGATCGCTGTTGACCAGCCCGATCTGCGCATTGCTGGCAGTGACGGCAGTGTTGCCTGTCGCAAGATTGGCCAGCACCAGATCCAGCGGCGTCTGCGCATCAAAGCCCTTCAGGATCCAGCCCTTGCCCTTGAGGCCAACATCGCCCGTGGTACGCAAGCCGTTGACCACGATCTCCTTGAAACTGGGCTTGGTCCCGCTACCACCGGTCGAATAGAACGGGTTGATCACCAGCGGGCTGGTCACCCCGAACAGGCAGATGTTGCGATAGGTAATCAGGCTGACCGGGCCGCCCTTGACGATGCTGGTCTTGATGCGCAGCCCGTTGTTGTCGGTACTGCGGTTGCCGGCATCGTCGGTGGAGGTGATGGCGTTGTTTTCGATCAGCACATTGTTGACCCCGGACATCACTTCGCTGCCGATCGAGATGCCGTGGGTGCCGTAACAGCGGTTGTCGCGCACGCTGATGTTGCCGGACTTGGAGGCAATGGTCTTGATCGCCACGCAGTCGTCGCCGCCCATCACATCGTTATCGACCAGGCTGGCGTTGACCACGCTGTCCAGGTCCAGACCATCGGTGTTGGGGCTGGTGGCCGGCGACTTCACCCGCACGCCCCAGATGGTCAGGCCATCGACGATATGCGCGAAGAAATGGAAGTACGCCGCATTGATCAGATTGACGTTGTAGAGGGTGAAGGTGTTGGAGTTCTGCACCTTGATCAGGTCCGGGCTGTTCTGCACCTGGCCTGCGTTCTTGGCGTTTTCGCCGAATTCCCACCAGGTGGTGTTCTTGCCGAGCATGGGCAGATCGCCGCGGCCGTCGATGGTGCCCTGGCGCCCACCGGTACGCACACCCATCACGCCCGACTTGAGGCCCTTGACGCTGATCAACGGCAGACACCCACCGCTCTTGGCACCGGCAGTGCCGCAGCCGCTGCCGTAGTCGGCCGGATTGCGCGAGCCGTACAGGGTGACGCCCTGATCGATGACCAAGGTGACGCCGGTGGGAATCGACAGCGGCCCGCTGAGAAACGCAGTGCCGGTGCCGGCCTTGAGCAGCACGCTGCCGTTTTTGCCGGTACAGGCGGTCAGTGCGGCCTGGATGGTTTTGGTATCCGGCGGCGCACTTTCCGATGCAGCGTCGAACAGGCGCCCACTCGGCGTGTGGCTGGCACTCACCGGCTGGCAGGTGGCAGGAATCGCCGGCTCGGAGACCGCGCGCGTATCGCCCGTTGCAAGGTTGATGGCGCCGGCTTGTGCGGCGAGCGTAAGACAGACACCGCCGATGGCGGCGGTTAGCAATTTCATGAAGAAGATCACCTGAGAGAGGAATGGCGCGTGCCTGCTGAAGCAACGCGACCCGGCCGCGGCAAACTCAGCGGCGTGACGGACTCTACGGAGCAATCACCGCACATGCGCAAGGCAAGCGAACCCGGAACCGCGCGAACGAAGCGGCACCGCGACGGTGTGTCGGCATTGCAACGCAGCGCGCAGAACGGTGCGCGATTTGCGAAGCGTCAGCTGCGTGACATGTGCGTGTCGCATGCGTGTGGCGCATGCGGCGCGCCATGCTTAAAGCGACCAACAAAATCACTCGAACGCTGTAGCGATGGCGGCAACGTGTTGGCCACATGCGCTTTCGTTGACGCGTGCAGCGATGTCGGGACAGCAGTGACTCGCTCGGATCGAAAGGAGCTCCTCAGACCGCACCTCATCGACCAGCCGCGCAACATGCACTGCTCGCACCATGCACCGACCATCTCGACTGGTCCTTGCCCGCTCACCGCCGCGGGACCTTATGCGGCATGGATGCCGCAGAAGAGCCTACATGGACGTACTTGCGGCGTGTCCCGCGGCGGTGGGCGGGCAAGGGCCCTGCAGCCAAGCAGCAGATCACCCGCTCTACAACTGATCCATCCGCACTGTCGAATCACTTCGACACACTGGTTGAGCGGTAGCGGTTTTAGATGCAGCTAGAAGCTCAGGTCAAAAGCTTTAGTCGGTCGAGGGCGCAATGCCCTCATCGCTTGGTGGTGTGCGAGTGGGAACCAGAACGCCGGCCGCACCCATCTGTGGTGAGCGCAGTAGTTCTGCCAGCTGCCGTTAGCCGCACGACACGCCGGCTCAATACCCATGCACAGGACGATGCGCCTTGACCGCCATCACCAGGCCCAATCCGGCCAGCAGCGACACCGCCGAGGTGCCGCCGTAACTCATCAGCGGCATCGGCACACCGACCACCGGCAGCAGGCCGGAAATCATGCCGCCGTTGACCAGCACGTAGACGAAGAACGCCAGCCCGGTGGCACCGGCCATCAGCCGCGAATAGGTGTCGCGCGCTTGCGAGGCGATCCACAGGCAGCGACCGATCACGATCAGATACAAGGTCAGCACGGTGGCCACGCCGATCCAGCCGAATTCTTCGCTGAGCACCGAAAACGCAAAGTCGGTGGTCTGCTCGGGAATGAAGTTCAGATGCGATTGCGAACCCAGTCCCCAGCCCTTGCCGTCAAAGCCGCCGGAGCCAATCGCGATCTTGGATTGAATGATGTTCCAGCCCGCGCCGAGCGCATCGTTTTCCGGGTTGAGAAACATCATGATGCGGTCCTTCTGGTATGGCCGCAGCAGCCAGAACCAGGCCACCGGCGCGGCCGCCGAAACACCACCCACGCCCACCGCCACCCACCACCACGGCAGCCCAGCCAACAGCAGCACGAACACGCCGCTGGCGGCGATCAGCACGCCGGTGCCGAAGTCCGGCTGCAGCATGATCAGCGCAGTGGGCACGCCGATGATCATGCAGGTGACCAACACGGTGGAGATGCGCGGCGGCAGCGGCATGCGATGCAGATACCAGGCCGCCATCATCGGCAGGCTGATCTTCAACAACTCGGCCGGCTGCAGGTAAAACAGTTTCAGATCCAGCCACTGGCGGCCGTACTTACCGGTGCCCAGTGCGAACACCGCCAGCAGCGGCAGCATCGACAAGCCGTAGACCCACGGGGTCCAGGCGCGCAGTCGCAGCACCGACATGCGCGAAATGCCCCACATCGCGGCCAGGCCGATGACGAAGCGCACGCCCTGCGCCATCACCAGATGATCGCCATTGGCGGAGCCGCCGGCGCTCTTGAGCACCGACAGGCCGATCACCATCAGCGCGCCCAGCGCCAGGCACAGCAACCAGTCCAGGCTGCGCGTGAAGCGCGCCACCATGTCCACCAGCCAGCGCAGGATGTCACTCAATGGTCGATCTCCTGCACCGCGTCCGGTACATCCGGCACCACCGGCTGCGCCGGGGTGTTGGGATCTAATGCCACGGCGGTCTGGCCGATCACCACCGGCAACTCGGCCAGCGTGGCCGCGGCCGCATCGCCGGCCGCACGCGCATCGGTGACGCCGGCCTCGAACTGGTTGACGCCCACGGCAGTCATGCCGAGCTCGCTGTCCAGCGGCTCCAGACCGGCGGGCATCTTGCCCAGCAGCCAGGCGTCGAAGATCTTGCGTGCAATCGGCGCCGCCGAGCTGGTACCGAAGCCGCCGCCCTCCACCGCCACCGCCACCGCGATGACCGGGTTGTCGGCCGGTGCGAAACCGACGAACAGGCCGCGGTGACGCAAATGCATCGGCAGGCTGCGCGGGTCCACCGCCGCCACACCCCTGCGGCTGACCACCTGCGCGGTGCCGGTCTTGCCGGCCATCAGGTAAGGCGCACCGGGGGTGATGGCATAACCGGTGCCGCCGGGGCGCATGGTGTCCATCATGCCCTCGCGCACCACCTGCACGTGCGCAGGATTCGGGCTGATCGGCTTGCCCGGCGGCTGGATCATCGGCTGCCACGGATGATCGAAGCCGGTGCGCTCTTCCAGCACTAGATGCGGGCGCTGCAGCAGGCCGCTGGCGATCCCCGAAATGCCGCGCACCAGCTGCAACGGGGTCACTTTCCAGTCGCCCTGACCGATGGCGATATTGACGGTATCGCCGGGGTACCAGCGCTCCTTGCGGGTTTTGTACTTGTAGGCCGGCGACGGCAGGATGCCGCCGATTTCGCCGAGCAGGTCCACGCCGGTGGGCGCGCCGAAGCCGTACCCGCCCATGTAGTGGTCGAAGCGCTCGATGCCCATGTCCACCGCCAAGCGGTAGTAATAGGTATTGACCGACTGGGCGATCGACTTGCGCAGATCGGTCCAGCCATGGCCGCCGCGGTGCGAGTCGCCCCAGCCGCGGCTGACGCCAGGTAGATAGAACATGCCGGTGGACAACACCCGGTCTTCCGGCCGACGCAGGCCGCTATCCAGCCCGGCCAGCGCGATCAGCGGCTTGAGCGTGGAGCCCGGCGCCACGCCGCCCAGCACCAGCCGGTTGAACTGCGGCCGCGACGGGTTGTCGTTGAGCATGCGGAAGTCGGTGTGCGAGATGCCGTTGACGAACAGGTTGGGGTCGTAGCTGGGCAGGCTGACCATGCCCAGGATCTCGCCGGTGCGCGGGTCCATGGCGATCGCCGCGCCTTCGTGCTCGCCGAATGCGGCCACCATTGCGCGCTGCAGATCGGCATCCACCGACAGCCGCAGGTCCGCGCCCGACTGCGGCGCGACCCGGCCGACGGTGCGGATCGCCCGGCCCTGCACATTGGTTTCGACCTGTTCGTAGCCGACCTGGCCACGCAAGTCCTGCTCGTAATAGCGCTCCAGCCCGGACTTGCCCATGTGAGTGAGCGCGGCATTGCCCTCGCCCAGCACCGCCAGGTCTTTTTCGTCGATGCGGCCGACGTAGCCGATGATGTGCGCGAACAACGGCCCGAACGGATAGCGCCGGGTCAGATACGGCTCCAGCTCCACGCCGGGGAAGCGCCAGCGCTCCACTGCAAAGCGCGCCATTTCCTCATCGCTCATGCGCAGCTTGAGCGTCACCGGCAGAAAGCTGCGGCGCGCCTTGCGCTCACGATTGAAGCGCTCCAGATCCTCGGGCGCGATCGGGATCACCTTGCCCAGCGCCGCGAGCATGGCCGCCATGTCGGTGACCTTGTCGGGGGTCACGTCCAGACGGAAGGCCGGCACGTTCTCGGCCAGCAGCCGGCCGGTGCGGTCGTAGATCATGCCGCGCCCGGGCACCACCGGTTTGGGCTTGATGCGGTTGGCTTCCGAGCGGGTGGCGTAGACCTCGTGGTCGAGCACCTGCAGCTTGAAATACCAGCCGCCCAGGCCGACCAGGCACACCACCACCATCACAAAGCCCAGCACCGCACGCCGGCGGAACTGCTCGGCCTCCGCATGCGGGTTCTTGGGGTGACGACGCCCGTGCATGGCTTACTTCTTGCTCCGCTTGCCCAGCCGCACCGCATCCAGCAACACGAACAGCGGCGGCCACAGCGCCATGCCCAGCAGCGGCGCCCACCAGTAGCTCCACGGCAGGGTCGGCTCGCCCACGGCCAGATGCACCGCCGAGGACACGATGCGGTCGTTGAGCAGCAGCCCGCCGATCGCCAGTGCCTGCTGCGAGACCGGGAAGAAGCGCATCCGCGCGCGGAAGCGCTGCAGGATGAAGGTCATGATCACCAGCCGCAGCGCCTGCTCGCCGAGCAACCCGCCGTACAGCAGATCGGCCAGCACGCCGGCCACGAACGCGATGCCCAGCCCGACCCGGTCAGGCTCTTCGATCACCCAGTACGCCAGCACCAGCGCCAGCCAGTAAGGACGCAGCGGCTGCACCACGAGCGGCAGCGGCAGCAGCCCCAGCACCAACGCGATGACGAAGCTCGCCGGCAGGATCCAGGTGTTGCGCATGCGGGTCATTGGTCCGTCTCCGGTGGAGACGGACGGGAATCGGGAGTCGGGAGTGGGGAATCGGTAGGAGCGGCGTTCTGCGGCGGCCGCGCACCGCTCGCACGGCCAGCTGGCGTCTGCGCGCCGCTGCCATTCCCTGTTCCCGCCGCCCGCACGCCCTGCGGCGAAGCCGGACGGGGATCGGGAATCGGGCTGTTGGATGCGTTCGACGCGGGGGGGCGGGCCGGCGTGGTTGAAGGACGGACGGACGCTGGCGCGCGGGCCGGCTGCGCGGCGGGCACAGCAGATGTCGACGCGGACCGTGCACGCGGCGCGGTGCCGGTGCCCGATGCCGCTTCGGCCGTCGGGCGTGCCGGATCAATCGCTGTGTTGGAAACTCCGGCCGCCGGCGTGCGTGGTGTTGCGGTCACCGGCGCACTCGCTGGCGCGCTGGCCGCAGCCGCCTCGACACTGTTGCCGTTGCCGTTGCGAATCCCATCTCCCGACTCCCCACTCCCGGCCCCAGGCACCACGCGCAGCGGTTTACCGGCGCGCAGCAACAACACGTCGCGGCCGCGATCGAGCTTGGCGGCGGGGGTCAGTTCGCCGACCAGGAAGGCGTGGGTGTCGTCGGGATGCAGCTCGGACACCTTGCCGACCGGGAAACCCGCCGGGAAGCGGCCACCCAGGCCAGAGGTGACGATCTCATCGCCCACCTGCACGCCGGCGCTCAGCGGGATGTCGCGCAGTTCGAGCCGGTCGCCACGGCCGTAGACGATCAGCCGCACGCCGTTGCGCGCGACACTGACCGGAACCGCGTGGTCGGGGTCGGTGAGCAACAGCACCGTCGAATGCAGCGGCGTCACTTCGATCACCTGCCCCATCAGGCCGCCGGCATCGATCACCGCCTGGCCCATCAGCACGCCATCGCGGCTGCCGGCATCCAGCAACAGGCGCTGCCGGGTCGGGTCCAGGTCGATATCCAGGATCGGCGCCAGCTGCACGTCCAGGCCGCGCCGCTCGGCCACGTTGAGCAGTTCGCGCAGCTGCGCGTTGTCCAGCGCGGCGGTCTGCAGCCGGGTCAGGCGCGCATTGGCCACCAACAGCTGATTGCGCAGCGAGCGAGTTTCTTCCACCAGCTGCGCGTGGGTGGCGGCGTTGTCGCGCACCTGCGAACCGATCCGCCCCGGCAGCCCGGCCACCGCCCAGATCGGCTGGATCAGCAGATTGGCCTGCATGCGCAGCTGGCTCAGCCAGCTACCGCGGCTATCGAGCGCGATCAGCACGATCGCCAGCACCAGATAGACCAGCAGGCGCAGCGTGGAGGTGACTTCGCCAGGACGGGAGGCGACGGGAGGACCGGCGTAGGAGGGCACTTTAAGGCCGGGATTTGAGAGTCGGGATTGGGGATTCGAGGAGCAGTCGGCTGCCCCCGATACGACTAAGCGTTAGACAAACAGGGCTGTACCGCAATCGGTCAAGGCCGAAGGCCGGGACACGCGTTGCGAATCCCCAATGCCGACTCCCGAATCCCGAAAGCTTCACTCCGGCGCGAAGAACTCGTTGCCGTGCATGTCCACCAGCTCCAGCGCGCGACCGCCACCGCGGGCCACGCAGGTGAGCGGGTCATCGGCCACCTGCACGTGCAGGCCGGTTTCTTCGGAGATCAGGCGGTCCAGGTCGCGCAACAGCGCGCCGCCACCGGTGAGCACGATGCCGCGCTCGGCGACGTCGGCGCACAGTTCCGGCGGGGTCTGCTCCAGCGCCAGCTTGACCGCGGAGATAATGCCCGACAGCGGCTCATGCAGCGCTTCGAGTACTTCGTTGGAGTTGATCTTGATCATCTTCGGCACGCCCTCGGCGAGGTTGCGGCCGGAGATTTCCATCTCCTGCACCACGTCCTGCGGATAGGCGCAGCCGATCTGCAGCTTGATGCGCTCGGCGGTGGCTTCACCGATCAACATGCCGTGGTTGCGGCGCACGTAGTTGGTGATCGACTCATCGAAGCGGTCGCCGCCCACACGCACCGACTGCGAGTACACGATGCCGTTGAGCGAGATGACCGCCACTTCGGTGGTGCCGCCGCCGATATCGATGACCATCGAACCGCGCGCTTCGGTCACCGGCATGCCGGCACCGATCGCTGCAGCCATCGGCTCTTCGATCAGATACACATCGCGTGCACCGGCCTCTTCCGCCGATTCCTTGATGGCGCGGCGCTCGACCTGGGTGGAGCCGGCCGGCACGCACACCAGCACGCGCGGGCTCGGGCGCAGGAAGCGCGACTTGTGCACCTTCTTGATGAAGTGCTTCAGCATCGCTTCGGTGTAGGTGAAGTCGGCGATGACGCCGTCCTTCATCGGGCGGATCGTGGTGATGTGGCCAGGCGTGCGGCCGAGCATCTGCTTGGCTTCTGCGCCGACCGCGGCCACCGAACGCGTACCGCCGATTGCGCGGTCCTGACGTACCGCCACCACCGATGGTTCGTTCAGTACGATTCCCTGCCCGCGCACGTAGATCAGCGTATTGGCCGTGCCCAGGTCGATGGACAGGTCGTTGGAGAACATGCCGCGGAGTTTCTTGAACATCGGGGGAGCCGTTCCTGAGGAGTCGCGTGCCCTGCCGCCAGAGTGGCGAAAAAATGGGCGAAAAACGAAGTCCACTAGCCTAGCAATCCCCCCCGGTGCGAGCAAGGAAAAATCAGGTATTTCGGCCGGGTTTTCATGTGCCGGTCACGCCGGGCATGGCATGCGGTTGTGGCCCTGATCGGTCGCAGCCGTTACCCTTTGCGCCGCGGCGTTCGCGCCGCCCCGCTGCCATGCCCGGCAACTGGCGGGTATTTCCCTACGCAAAGGCCTGACTCGATGTCCGCACTGATCTGTGGTTCCCTCGCCTACGACACCATCATGGTGTTCCCGGACCAGTTCAAGAATCACATCCTGCCGGACAAGGTGCACATCCTGAATGTGTCGTTCCTGGTACCGCGCATGCGCCGCGAGTTCGGCGGCTGCGCCGGCAACATCGCCTACAACCTGCATCTGCTCGGCGGCGCGCCGATTCCGATGGGCACCGTTGGCCAGGACTTCGGGCCCTATCGCGAACACTTCGAAGCGCTGGGCATAGACCTGTCGCGGGTGAAGATCATCGATGATCTGTTCACCCCGCAGGCGTTCATCACCACCGACCACGACAACAACCAGATCACCGCGTTCCATCCGGGCGCGATGATGCGCAGTTACGAAAACCATGTGCGCGACGTGCCCGGCGTGACCCTGGGCCTGGTCGGCCCGGACGGGCGCGAAGGCATGATCCAGAACGCGGAAGAGTTCGCTGCTGCCGGTATCCCTTTCATCTTCGATCCCGGTCAGGCAATGCCGTTGTTCAACGGCCCGGAGCTGCGCCAGTTCATCGAGCAGGCCCAGTACGTAGTGGTCAACGACTACGAATCCAATCTGCTGCAGGAACGCACCGGCTGGGACGAGAAGGACATCGTCTCGCGGGTGCAGGCCTACATCACCACGCAAGGCCCGAAGGGCGCGCTGGTGCATACGCCGGAGAAGACCTACGACATCCCGCCGGCGCACGAGCGCCGCGTGGTCGACCCGACCGGCTGTGGCGACGCCTTCCGCGCCGGGCTGATCTACGGCATCCAGGGCGGCTACGACTGGCTGACGATCGGCCGGATGGGCAATTTGATGGGCGCGCTGAAGGTGGAACATCCAGGCACACAGAATCAGCGCTTCGATTTCACCGAGTTCAACGACCAGTTCAAGCAGCAGTTTGGTTACGCGCTCTGAGGCGTACCGCCCTGATCAGCGCTTGACCCTTCTCCCATCGGGAGAAGGTGCCCCGCAGGGGCGGATGAGGGTACGAGCGAAGCCACGTGCAGTTCCAACAGCACAAGGCTTCGCCCCGTACCCTCACCCCAACCCCTCTCCCGCAGGAGAGGGGCTCGCCGGCTTCACTCGGTATTGAGCGGACAACCACCACATCCGGCACCTGCCATCGCTGGCCATGGCATCCGCATCAGCAATGCAGTTGATGCAACGCAATTTGCTGCAATGCAGTTGCTGCAATGCAGTTTGAGCATCAGCCCGATCTGTGCCTCTACTGACGCTTCGCGCTCACTGAGGAACGCTGGCCCATGTCCGAGCCAAGCGTTGTCGCCGCTACGTCCATCGCCCTGCCTGAGATCGAACCGGATGTGCTCCGGCAGATCCGCCGGCTGCGCGACATCGCCCCGTTGGCCGCGCCACTGTCGCGCTCGTGGCGACGCTGCCTGGACGAGCATTCGCTATTGCCCGAGGCGCCACCCGAAGCGCTGGTGCACGACGCCTTGCACGTGCGCGAGCGCCAGCAGCGTCTGGGCGAGGTGCTGCGCATCGCCAAGGTGGAAATGGAAAACCTCTACGAACAGATCGCCGGCAGCGGTTATGCGGTGATCTTTGCCGATGCCGAAGCGACCGTGCTGCACAGCGTGCACGACCCGACGCTGCTGCGCGAATTTCGCCAGGCCGGCCTCTTCTGCGGCGCCAGTTGGGCCGAATGTCATCAGGGCACCAATGGGCTGGGCACCTGCGCGGTGGAGCGCACGGCGGTGAGCGTGCACCGTGGCGAACATTATCTGACCCGCCATCTGCCGTTGTCATGCTGCGGCGCGCCGATCCTGGACCCGCACGGCGGTCTGCTGGCGGTGCTGGATGCCTCCACGCCCGACGCGCAGGATGGCAAGCAGATCCAACGCCACACCGTGGCCTTGGTAAGCATGTCGGCGGCGCAGATCTCGCGCTCGCATTTTCTCAATCAGTTCGGTCACGCCTTCATCCTGCGCTTCCATAGCCGGCCCGAGTTTGCCGGGTTGCTGCATGAGGCGCTGATCGCGATCGATACGGACGGCCGTGTATTGGCAGTCAACGAGGCGGTACTGGAGCAGCTCGGCAAGATCGATCGCAGCCAGCTGGTGGGCCGCAACATCTCGCAGGTGATGCAACTGGATTTCGACACCCTCGAGCATCGTGCGGGCAGCGATGCCGGCACCTTGTGGTCGATCCGCTGCGCCTGCCATGGGCGGCGTTTCTACGCGCTGGTGCGCCCGCCGCGTGCGCGTCCGGCGCTGCCGGCGGTAGGCGGGCCGGCACAGCTGGCACCGGACACCGAGCTGCAACCCGGCGAGCATGTGGGCTCGGATCCGCGCATGCGCCACAACCTGGCCAATGCGTTGAAACTGGCAGCGCACCGCGTATCGATTTTGCTGCGCGGCGACACCGGGACCGGCAAGGAGGAGTTCGCCAAGGCGGTGCATCGGGGCTCGCCGTGGGCGAATGGTGCGTTTGTCGCAATCAATTGCGCGGCGATTCCGGAAGCCCTGATCGAGAGCGAATTGTTCGGCTACGCACGCGGTGCCTTCACCGATGCCGCGCGCGAAGGACGCCACGGCAAATTGCTGCAGGCCAGCGGCGGCACGCTGTTTCTGGACGAAATCGGCGACATGCCGCTGCCGTTGCAGAGCCGCCTGTTGCGCGTGCTGGAAGAACAATCCGTCACGCCGTTAGGCAGCGAACGCGCAGTGCCGTTGGAACTGCACGTGATCAGCGCCAGCCACCGCGATCTGGCGCAGCGGGTGGCGGCCGGCGAGTTCCGCGAGGATCTGTATTACCGGCTCAATGGCGTGGTACTGCATCTGCCGCCGCTACGCGAGCGCAGCGACAAGGCCGAGCTGATCCGCACCTTGCTGCGCGAAGAAAACAGCGAGCACAGCGTGCGCATCAGCGAAGAAGCGATGCACAAACTGCTGAGCTACGCCTGGCCGGGCAATCTACGCCAGTTGCGCAACGTGCTGCGCACGGCGGCGGTGCTGTGCAGCGATGGGGTGATCCGGCTACCAAATCTGCCGCAGGAAATCGTCGATGCCGGCAGCGCGCCGTGTCTGGTCGATGGCCGTGCGGTGGCGGCCGACGACATGCCCGGCCGCGTCGCACTCGATCAAGCCGAGCGCCTGGTGCTGCAGCAGCAACTCGAACGCCACCGCTGGAATGTCAGCCGCACCGCCGATGCCCTAGGTATCAGCCGCAATACGCTGTATCGCAAGCTGCGCAAGCATGGGTTGGATACTGGCTGATTGGGGGGCGGTGATTTGGGATTGGGGATTCGTAAAAGCCAAGGCAGCGTCTCTCAGGGCTGGTACTTGGAGGTATCAACAAAACTCCTTCTTCGCCATCAGGCGGGCACCGCTGTTGCTTGGTGCGGCATGCCACCACGTACATGCCTTGATTGCGGAACGGTTGATCTGCAGCTCGGCTGCAGGGCCCTTGCCCGCCCACCATCGCGGGACACGCCGCAAGTACGTCCATGTAGGCTCTTACGCGGCATCCATGCCGCGTAAGGTCCCGCGACGGTGAGCGGGCAAGGACCAGTTGGTCATATCGGTGTGCATGGTTTTCAAGAAAACAAATGACTAACTCTCTGGCGTGGTGTCCGCGACTTCCTGCGCTATTGACTGAATCTAAGTGCCGCCAAGACTTGGAATCTCGGTTGTCTTGGAGCGGTTGGATAGCGCGGACAAATCGCTTGCAGAGCGGCTGATCTGCGCTTGGCTGCAGGGCCCTTGCCCGCCCACCATCGCAGGACACGCCGCAAGTACGTCCGTGTAGGCTCTTACGCGGCATCCATGCCGCGTAAGGTCCCGCGACGGTGGGCGGGCAAGGACCAGTCGAGATGGTCGGTGTGCATGGTTGCAAGCAATGCATGACGTGCGTTGTTCTGATAACGCCGCGGCCGATCATCGTCCCGATGCACCCGAGCAACAAGCAGCTTTTGAAACGACCACCGACTAACTCTCTGGTGCGGTGGCCTCGCCGATTGCGGGACCGTGTGGCGGCATGGATGCCGCCACCGAGCCTCCAGGGATGGATTCACGGCGTGTCCCGCGAGCGGCGAGGACACCGCGCCCCCGACCAGCGCGGCTTGTGATCATCCAGATGATGCTAAGCACAGCTAAGAGCGGCTAACAAAAGTAGCGAGCGCCTGACTGACGGCTGCGCAGTAGTTTTGTTAGCCGCCCCAAGGCTTACGCCTCACGAATCCCTAATCCCCGCCCCAGTCACAACGCCCAGCGCAATCCGATCAGATACTGCCTTGGCACACCCGGCGCGAGAAAACGGGCCGGGCCGGTTTCCACTGGTGCATCCTGCGGGCGCGCCAGTTCGCCATCGGGAAACACGTCTTCGGCCACTGCCGCATATGTCGCGTAGCGGCGGTTGAAGACGTTGTCGATGCGGGCGAAGAGCGACAGCCGTTCGCCGAGTTGCCAACGTGCCTGCAGGTCTACCAGCGCATAGCCGGCGGTACCGATGTCGATGCGCTCGGGTGCGGGCTCGCCGTCTTCGGCGTTGTCGACCTGGCCATCTTCATTGCCGCTGGCCACGCGGCCGGAGACTGCACGCACACCGGCACCCAAGGTCAGCGCATCGCGCTGCCATTCCACACCGAGCTTGAGGTTGTGGCGCGGCAATGCGGCGATGCGCAAGCCGGGACGCAAGGTGATTACACGCTCGCCGGAGAGCAATTCGCCATCGCTGCGATAGGTCGCATCCAGAAAACTGTAGCCGGCCAACCACTGCCAATCGCCGCTGCGCAGGCGTAGCGACAGATCCGCGCCTTGATACCGGGTGCGGCCGACATTATCGAAGTAACCCAGCTGTGTGTCCGGCGCGCGCAAGAACAAAATATCGTCGCGATTGTCGGCGCGATACACCGACACCGTGGCATTGGTGTTGGCCGACGGCGCCCAGCGTGCGCCGAGCTCATACGTGCGCGAAATGATCTGCTCCAGGCGCGGGTCGGCTTGCAGGCCGGTCGGCAAGCGGCACGGCTGGGTGGGATCGGCGCAGCCCAGTTCGATTGCCGTTGGGGCGCGGCTGTTTTGCGCGACCGAGCCGTATACCGTCAGCCCGGAATCGAGCCGATGGGTCAGACCCAGGGACGGATTGGCCTTGGCGTAGACGAAGCGCTCGCGGGGGCGGTCGCCGTCTTCGGCGGTGGAAAGAATATTGTCCACCACCACATGGTTCCAGCGCACTGCAGCGGTGAGATGAGTAGCAGCGTCCACTGCCCAGGTGTCGGCAACGAACACACCCAGCGTTTTGGTGCTGCCGCGCACGCCGGAAAAGAACGCGCGCTCGGCATCCGGATCGGCGGCGACCGAGCGGTCTGGCTGTACCCAACCATCGCGGGCGAATTGCTGATAACGCACATGGCCGCGATCGAAGGTGACGCCGGTGCTGAGCGCATGAGCGCCCCATTGCTTGCTCAGGTTGAGCGCAAGCCCCTGCGCTTCCTGGCGCATCTGGGTGGTGTTGAGCGCGCCGGTGGGCAATGCATCGGCATCGGCGCGTGCCACATCGCAATCGGCATCCAGTGCGCTGCCATCGGTGGCATAACCCGATGCGCATTCTTCGACGAATTCTTCGTAGTCCTCGCCGATATCGCCATTGACGGTGTCGCGGCGGCCCACGCGCGAGTAGGCCAGTGCATGCAGTGCGGTATCCGCATCGAAACGATGGTCCAACTGTGCGGTGAACAGCGTATTGCGATTACGCGTGAGATCGGGCGAGGTGTACACCGAGCGGCGGTCGGCGCGATACAAGCCGGGCTCGGGGCCATCGTCGGTGTAGCGCGTATCCGGCAACAGGCCATTACCGATCAAGCGGCTGCGCCCGTGCAGCACCGACAGGCTCCAATCGGTCTGCTCGCCTTGCTTACCGACCTTGCCGAACAGCGTGCCAAGGCGACCTTCGGAGGCATCGCGCCAGCCGTTCTCGTCGAAGCCGGTGACCGCGACAAAGCCATGCCACCCGTCCTGACTGGCGAGGCCGTAACTGGCGTCCAGCCGCTTGCGTGCGCCGCTGCCGATGCTCACTTCGCCCTGCAATCCAGGTGCGGTCAAACCGGAGGCGGTGGACAGCACCACCGCGCCACCGAGCGTGTTCGGCCCGAACAAGGGATTGGAGCCGGGCATCAGGGTCACTGCATTGATTGCCGACTCGGGCAGCATGTCCCAGCTGACGATATCGGCGAACGGTTCGTTGAAACGCACGCCATCCAGATACACCGATACCCCTTGCGAGGCGCCCGGCAAGGCGGACGCGCGAAAGCCGTGGAAGGTGAGATCGTTCTGAAACGGACTGCCTTGCACATCGTTGCCGTCCACACCGACAAAACGCCGCTGCAGCAGATCGCTGAGGTTGTTGCTGCGCCCGCGCGACAGCTCGCCATTGGTGGCCGATTGCACCATGTACGGCAACTGCGCCGCGTCGATGGTGGTGCCGGGAATCGGCGTGGCGGTGACCTCGATGCGGTCCAGCCAGGTGACCTGCGGCGCATCTTCGGCCATTGCAGTGCCGAGCGTGCCAGCGCACAGCAGCGCTGCGCAGGCGCAGGCAAGCCGATGTCGTTGCAATGCATCGCGGCCATGGCGTGCGGCGCGAAGCGGCGGTGTGCTGCGATACCCCAGTAAGTGCTGCGTCGACCTCATGTCGTCTCCCTCAATAAAGCACGATCGATTTGATGCCGCGCGCTGCACGCAGATCCGCCAGCGCCTGATTGATATCGTCCAACGCCAGGGTGCGCGTGATCAACGGCGCCAGCTGGATGTCGCCTTGCAGATAGCGCTCGACATAGCCGGGCAGCTCGCTGCGCCCTTTCACCCCGCCGAACGCGCTGCCGCGCCACACCCGCCCGGTCACCAGCTGAAAGGGCCGCGTGCTGATTTCCTGAGCGTCGTCGGCCACGCCGAGAATGACGCTCTCGCCCCAGCCCTTGTGGCAGCACTCCAGTGCCGCGCGCATCGCACCGACATCGCCCACGCATTCGAAACTGTGGTCGGCGCCGCCGTCGGTGAGGTCCACGATCACCTGCTGGATCGGTGCGCCGTAGTCACGCGGATCCAGGCAATCGGTGGCGCCCAACGCACGCGCCAGCGCGAACTTGGCCGGATCGATATCCACTGCGATGATGCGCCCGGCCTGCGCCAGCACCGCGCCCTGCACCACCGACAAGCCGATGCCGCCCAGCCCGAACACCGCCACGCAATCACCGGGCCGCACATGCGCGCTGTTGAGCACCGCCCCGACACCGGTGGTGACCGTGCAGCCGAGCAGGCAGACCTGATCCAGCGGTGCATCCGGATGGATACGCGCCACCGCGATCTCGGGCAACACCGTGTATTCGGAAAACGTGCTGGTGCCCATGTGATGCAGGATCGGCCGCCCGTTCAATGAAAACCGGCTGCTGCCATCGGGCATCAGCCCGCGCTCCTGGCTGCTGCGGATCGCCTGGCACAGGTTGGTGCGACCGGAGCGACAGAACTTGCACACACCGCATTCGGGCATGTACAGCGGGATCACGTGATCGCCGACACGCACGCTGGTGACGCCGATGCCCACGGCTTCGACAATGCCGGCGCCCTCCTGCCCCAGGATCACCGGAAAGCTGCCCGCGTGCCCGTGCGCCAATGCATGCGCATCGCCATGGCAGATACCGGTGGCGACCAGGCGCACCAGCACCTCGCCGGGCCGCGGCGGCTGCAGGTCCACCTCTTCGATGGTCAGCGGCTGGTGCGGACCCCATGCCACCGCAGCGCGTGTCTTCATCCGGCCTCCCTGGCGCGCGTCGGCATGGCCGCCGCTCAGCGCGCGATCACCACGCCCCACGGCAATTCGCCGACGGGGATCTGTTTGATCTGTTGCAACGTCGCGGTGTCGATCACGCTCACCGTGTTCGAGCGCCCGTTGGCGACATACAACTTGTCGCCGGCCGGTGTCAGCGCCGGATTCCACGGCCGCAGCCCCACTGCAATTTCGGCAAGACTGCGCGCGCTTTTGGTGTCGATCACGCTGACCGTGCCGGCACCGCCATTGGACGCGTACAGGCGGGTGCCATCGGCCGACAACGCCACCCCCGCGGTGCGCACACCGGCCGGCAGACTGGCGCGGCGTTGACGGGTTTGCAGGTCGATCACGTCCACCACGTTGGCGGTTTCCTGCGCGATGTACACGCTGTGCCCGTCCGGTGCGAACGCCATGCCGCGCGGATGGCCGCTGGTGGCGACCACACCGCGCGATCGATGGGTGGCCAGTTCGATCATGTCCATGTCGTTGGAGCCCTCGTTGCTGGTGAGCAGCCACTGCCCGTCCGGCGTGTAGGCGCAATGCTCCGGCGCCTGCCCGCGCGTGGCGATCACCTGCTGCAGCTTGAACTGCGCGGCATCGATCAACATCACCTGGTTCTGCCCCTCCACACACACCGCGAACTGTTTGCCATCCGGCGACAACGCGATGCCTTCGGCGTTCTCGCCGATCTGCACGCTGCGCAGCACCGCATCTTTTTCGGTATCGAGTTCGATCAAACGGTGATGCTCGGCGTCGATCAGATACAGATGCCCGTGCGGACCCGGCAACACCTGCTGCAGGCGTTTGCCGAGCTGGCCTTGCGCACTGAGCGTGCGCACCACCGTATCGGTGTGCGTATCGATCACCGACACCGTGCCGCTGCGCTGATTGGGCACGTAGGCAAACACCGGCGGCGTTGATGGCGCCGGTGTTGCGGCAGGGGCTGCCGGATCTGCAGGACTCGCAGCAGTCGTGGTCGCCGCCGGTGCAGTGCGCGACGCAGGCGCGTCCGCGTCGCGCTGGCAGCCTGCCAGTGCCAGCAGTGTGCCCAGCACGCCTGTTGCACAGACGCGCTGCCAACGGATTGCCACTGATCTCATTGCGCCTTGCCCGCGGTCTTGTTGATCGAATGGATGAAGGCGAGCAATTTTTCGGTGTCGCCCGGCTTGAGCACCGGCGCGAACGGCGGCATCTGCCCGACCACTTTTTCATGTCCGATGCGGGTCTTGCCGTGGGTGATCATCGCTGCCGTGCCTTCGCTGATCAACGCACGCAAGGTGTCGTCGTCGCTGCCATACACCCAGATGTCGTTGGTCAACGGCGGGCACATGCCACCGCCACCGGTGCCGCCGTGACAGGCGTTACAACCGGCCGAGAAATAGATCTTCTTGCCTTCGGCAATCAGCTCGGGCGTGACCTTGACCTCAGGTCCTTTCGGAATCGGCACGACCGCAGCCGGCGGCGCCGGTGGTGTGGCCGGATCCGGCGCAGGCCCGGCGGCCGGGTTGGGCACCCCGGGAGTCGCCGCTGCAGGCGCAGGCGCGGCGGTACCGGTGGCCGGCGCAGGCGTATTGGCAGCCGGCGGAGCGGCCGCCTCAGATGCGGGAGCGGGCGGCGGCGCCTCCTTCCCGCACGCGGCCAGCACCACGCTGAGCATCAACGCGCACAGCGGTGCGCGCATGGAACGATCGAAACAACCCACAGTGGACTTGCGCATGGACGAACCTTTCTGATCGGAGGGAACACCGCGCACCCCGTGCACGCGGCAGGTGACACAGTCATTGCCGAAGTCATTGCCGAGACGGACGCCTGGTCTGCGTGAGCAGCGTGGCCAGCGCGGTGTCGCCGCGCGCCTGCGCCAATGCGGCGGCGGTCTTGCCATCGCGATTACGTGCGGCGGGGTCGGCACCGGCCGCCAACAAGCGCTTGGCCACGGCTTCGCGCCCGGCCGCTGCGGCCAGCATCAATGCGGTGATGCCGGCCTGGTTTGCATGGCCGACGTCGGCCCCACGTGCCAGCACCGCATCGAGAATCGCCGGGTCGTCACGCGCTACCGCAAACATCACCGGCGTGAACCCGGTGGGATTGGCACGCCGCACATTCGCACCCGCTGCCAGCAATGCCTGCACCACGCCGACATCGGCGTAGGACACCGCCAACTCCAGCGCGCTCCAGCCATCGCTGGAGACCGTGTCCACGGGTGCACGCTTGCCCAGCAACTTGGCCACACTGTCGGCATCGTTGGCCCAGGCCGCCTTCATCAAGGCGGTCCAGCCGCTGCTATCGCGTGCATCCAGGCGTGCACCGGCATCGAGCAACAGGCTGACCAGATCCGGTTCCTGATTGCGGATCGCCTGATGCACCGGCGGCTCGCCGAGCAGGTTGGGACGATTGGCATCGGCGCCATGCCGCAACAGCCACGCCGCACGCACGCCATCGCCGGCATCCAGCGCATGCGCCAGTTCCTGGTCCGGGTCGGCACCGTCGGCAATGCGCAGTTGCAGCTGCGCCAGCTCCTGCGACGACGCGGCCGGGCTCGGCGTTTTCGAGACCGGCGTCGGCGTCGCATACGGCCCGTGCGATGCCAGATCGCCTGCCACCACGCAGTCGCTACACCGCACCAGCGGCACGTGGTAACTGCGCAGGATCTCGGCGATCTTTGCCGCACTTTGTTGCATGGCCGTGTTCAAGGCATCGCGTAGCTGCGCGTTCTTGCGCGACACTGCCCACGCCATCGAGTATTCCAATACCGAATCGTCGATAGTGTTGAGCGGCACCACGCCCAGCCCGCTGCGTTGCGCGTAATACCCGGCCACCGGGCCCCAGGATTCGGCCGCATCCAGTTCATTGGCGGCGACGCGTTCGACCAGCTTGCCGGGATGTTCTTCCGGCGCGGTGGCCGAGTCATAGAACAGATACTGCACATCGCCGCTGATGCCGTGCTCATACAAGGCCTGGCGTGCGGGGGAACTCTGGAACACGCCCAGCCGCAGTTTTTTCAGTGCCGGGTCGTCCAGCGAGGTCGGCACCAGATCTAAACCTTTGCGCGTCACCAGCACATAGGCCGAGCGATACAGCGGGCGCGTGGTCAGGCCCTGCTCGAAATCGCTGTTGAGGTCCATCAACACATCGCAGCGGCCGGCATTGATGGTGCTGCGTGCCAGCCCGCGTTGGTAGTAGGTGCGCCACTCGTATTCCAGGCGCCGGCCCATGGCATCGGCCACGACCTGCGCGATCTTGTTCTGGAAGCCCTCGGCGGCCTTGTTGGACAACGGCATGTTGCCCGGGTCGGCGCAGACGCGCAGCACAGTGGGATCGGGCGCAGGTGGCGGCGTGTTGGCCGGCGTTTGCGCGGAGGCTGGCGCTGCAGTGGATGCAGGCGCCGCTGTGGGCGCCGCACCGGAATCAGAAGCGCGAGCCGCCGGTGAGGACGGCTCGCGTGTGCAGCCTGCGGCGACGAGTCCGAGGCTGCAAAGCACCAGCAGCTGACGCAGCTGCCGGCTCATGCCACGCGCACCGGCAGCGAGCTGCCGGTGCACGCTTGCAACGCCTTGCCTGGATCTCATCGTGCGGTCTTCGCTGCGGCGTTGGCGGTGCCGCCGCCTGCAGCCGCAGTGGCGGTGGCACTGGCGGTCACGGTCTTGCCCGCACCATCGATACGGAAGGTATGCACCATGCCGCCGAGGGGGATCTTGTCGAAGCCGGCACCGAATGCCAGACCGGCTGCGCCCAGCGCGCCATACGGATCGGCCGGGTCCAGACCTGCGGCCACCGGCAGGCCGATCCAGCCACCGATACCGGAGAACACCGCCACGTACTGGTGCCCATTGGCCTTGTAGGCGATCGGGTTGCCGATGATGCCGGAGGGCAGTTTCATCTCCCACAGCTTCTTGCCGGTGTCCTTGTCCACCGCACGGAACCAGCCATCCAGCGTGCCGTAGAACACCAGCCCGCCATCGGTGACCAGGGTGCCGCTCCACACCGGGAACTTCTCCTTGATCTCCCACTTGGACTTGCCTTCCACCACATCGAATGCCTTGACGATGCCCAGTGCACCCGGCTCGTTAGGCTTCATCATCACGTTGGCGAACACGTAGGGCAGACCCATCATGGTGTTGCCGCGTTCCTGCGGTTCCAGCTCCATATGCCAGTTGTTGGTGCCGCAGAAGAACACCGCCGAATTGGCCGGGTCCACCGAGCACGGCTGCTGGTCCTTGCCGCCCATTGCCGAGGGGAACGCCTGCACTTTCTTGCCGCGTTCCAGTGGCGAATGCGCGGCCACTTTGACCGGGCGACCGGTCTTCATGTCGATGCGTTCGGCCCAGTTGGCCGGCACGAACTTGTGCGCGCGCAGCAAGGTGCCGTCGCGACGATCGAGCACATACGCAAAGCCGTTACGATCGAACTGCACCACCGAGGGAACTTGCTTGCCGTCGATGGTCAGATCGACCAGGATCGGCTCGTTGATGCCGTCGTAATCCCATTGGTCGAACGGGGTCTTCTGATAGCCCCACACCGCTTCGCCGGTATCGATCTTGCGGGCGAACAGGGTCATCGACCACTTGTTGTCATGCTCGCCGTTGTTGCATTCCTCATGCGAGGTCTTGCCGCAGCGATACGACGGGCTCCACAGGCCGGGATTGCCGGTGCCGTAATAGAGCAACTTCAACTTCGGGTCGTAGCTGTACCAGCCCCAGGCCGCACCGCCGCCACGCTTCCATTCGTCGTTGGGAAAGGTCTTCACACCCAGATCGCCGAGCTGACCATGCTGCGGGTTGGCCTTGTTGAAATCCGCACCCAGGCAGATCGATTTGTCCGTACCGGCCGCATCGCAGGACCACACCTGCTTGCCATCGGCCAGGCTATAGGCCGCCACACGCCCGAGCACGCCGAACTCGTTGCCGCTGATGCCGGCGATCACCTTGCCGTCGGCAATAATCGGCGCCATGGTGATGGTTTCGCCCTTGTCCGGATGCCCGAGTTTCTGCTTCCACACTTCCTTGCCGGTCTTGGCATCGAGTGCGATCACATCGCCGCTCAGGCTGCCGAACACCAGCTTGCCATCGGCATACGAAGCGCCGCGGTTGACCGTATCGCAGCACGCCACCGCTACCGAGCGTTCGTCCTGTTGCGGGGTGTATTTCCACAACACCTTGCCACCGTCGTCCTGTGCCGCCAGGTCGATGGCGAACACGTTGTTCGGGTAGGCACTGACCATGTACATGATGCTGCCGATCACCAGCGGCTGGCCTTCGTGGCCGCGCGTGGCATCGGTCTTCATCTCCCACGACATCTTGAGATTCTTGACGTTGTCGCGATTGATTTCGGCCAGCGGGCTATGCCGGGTGAGTGCGAAGTCGCGCCCGATGCCGCCCCAGTTGTCCGGATTGCTGGCATTGGTGGTGAATTCGCCATCGGTGTCGACCACGGCGGCGGCCGGCGGCGCAGCGGCGGGGGCAGCGGCCGGTGCGGGCGCGGCGGTGTCGGTGGCGGCGTCCTTTTTACAGCCGGACAGCGCGGCGCTTAGCGCAAGCATGAGCAGCGCACCGCTGCGAATGCTGCGACAGGAAGATTGATGCATATGCGTCTACCCCTTCGATTGAACAACCAGTCGGTTGAAACATCCGCAGCGCAGGCACTGTTGCAGCCAGTTGCGTCGCAGACGTCGGAAACGTCGAGGGAGAAGAGAGCAAACGCCATGCCAGTGCGCTGGTGCGATGCACCATGTCGGGGCAGCGGGGCTTTGCTGTGATGGCAGTCGCTTAAGCGAGGTGCACTGTCACGGTTTTGGCACAGTTTGCACCGGGCGTGCTGTTACATCGGTGGTGCAGATGGTTGGATTTTGCCCACGTTCCAACGCACGTTAGGTAAGTCAGACCCCGCTTTTCCTTCAACCACCGACAACAACCGGTGGCGCTTGCGCGCGTACCGGCGTGGGACCTTACGCGGCATGGATGCCGCGTAAGAGCCTACACGGACGTACTTGCGGCGTGTCCCACGCCGGTACGCGTGCAAGCGCCCTCCATGAGCCGAAGCATTCGCACAAGACTGACAGACGTTGCATGTGTGGGTTGGTCTGTGCGCGGCGTCGGAATCCGCGCTTTCCGCCTGCTTGCAGACAGCGCGCTAACCTTTCCACCGCATCAGCAACTGCGTGCAATCCTGCAGACGCCAGTCGGCAAAGCCGGGCCAGGGGTCACCCGGCGTGTTGACCAGCACCGTGCAGGCGCCAACGGCACGACCGCAGGCCAGGTCGTTGTGGTGGTCGCCGACCATCACCAATGCCGCACCATCGACCGACCAGCGTCGTTCGAAATACTGCAGGCCATCGGGCGCGGGTTTGGGCGCGGCCTCATCACGGCCGACGATGGTGTCCCAGGCAAATGCATCGTGCAGGCCGATCGCCTGCAACGTCACCTGCGCCAGTTCGCGTGCGTTGCGGGTAAGCATGCCGAGTTGGCATCCGGCTGCCTGCAATGCACGCACCAATTCCACCGCACCGGGCGCGGCGCGTGCGGTCCGTGCGAGCTCACGCTCGTGCTCGAGTAACCAGGCGTGTTTGGCAGCAGCCTGGTCGGCAGGTAGCGATGCCAGGTGATGCAGGATGTCGGCCTCAGGCGGGATCTCCAACACGCGTCGAATCAATGCGAAATCATGCACGGCTTCGGTCAGCGTGCCATCCATGTCGAACACCCAGTGGCGGTAGTCGGACAACGCGGGAGATGTCTGTGTGAGTGTCATGCAGTCCATACGTACATACGTGCGAAGACGTGAGAGTGGTGAACGCAACACGGCAGGCCATCGTCAGGCGAATTCACACCTTGCGCAATCGCCAGGATAGACACGCGGCACACGCCGATGCAGTGCACCGACCGCGCGTCTATGTGCCGCGCGGTCTGCAGTGGCGTCTACTTCCAGCCCGGCATCTGCGTGTTATCCAGCCCACCCACTTCGAACTCGGCGGTACGCGTGCCGCCGGCTTTCACCGGGAACGCGATGCTGACGCGCTTGGCATTGCGCACCAATTTCCACAGCGCCTTGTCGTCGTCGATGAACATCGCGATCGCTTCATCGGTGTCGGGGCGATGTGCGGCCATCGAGCGCGCGGCGCCACCATCGACCGCGACCTGCACCTTGCAGCCGCTGTAGCAGTTGAAGTCGCCGGCCTTGAGCACCAGATAGCTGTGGCGCTTCCACTGCGGGTGATCGCGGAACACCAGGCTCACCGGCTTCGGGCCGCTGCCGTCCACATCCACGCGGTCCTTGGCATCGATCATCGCCGAGCGCTGCGTGCCGCCCTTGGCCGGCACCTGCGAGTACTGCCATAACGCCTGCATGCGGCGCAGTTCGCGCGCCTGCTCGCCCTTGGCCTTGATGTCGGCGTAACCGGGCTCGATGCGCGTGGCCGCAGCGGTGCCGGCGTAGCCTTCCAGCAACGCGGCGCCATGCGCGCGTGCCATGTCCCAGTTCTGCGCTTTCACCGCCTCGTCGTATTGCTTGGCGAGCGCATCGGCTTGCTGTTCCTTGGCTTGTGCCTGCGCGGTTTCCTGCGCCTGACGTTGCGCCTCTCGGTCGGTACAGCCACTCAATGCAGCAACGCACAGGGCCGCGCTCAGCAGATACTTCATCATCGACTCCGGAAGGCGTGAAAAACAGGGGTAACGATAACAGCCCGCACCACACGCGTTGATCAACAGGCAGGCCTGCGTGATGCTGCCGCTGTGATCTGCACCACCGACTCCTTCGTAGGAGCGCACTCGTGCGCGATGGGGCATTCCCGGTGGAGCCCATCGCGCACGAGTGCGCTCCTACAGGGCGATTGCAGGGCACGATGCAGCGCGGGAGGGCGTCTGCAACGCCCTCCCCTGCCATCACGGCTGCTTGGTTGGTGCAGCCTTGGCCTTGGCAATCATCTCGGCCACCGAGGCGGTGGTGATCGGGTGATAGCTGGGCTTGGCCTTTTCGAAGGCCTGTTCGGCGAAGGCGATGCCGTCCGGGGTCTTCAACAGTTCGGCGTAGATCGGCAGCACCAGCTTGCGGCGGCCGACGCGTTCGATGAACTCGCCTGCTGCGGCCTGTGCGTCGGTGTAGCCGCTACGGATCGCCAGCGGGTACCAACGCATCGCGATTTCGCCGTTCGGGGTGCCGGTGAAGTGGTAGGCATCATCCAGTTGCTTGAGCTGTTCCGGCTTCAAGGTCGCGCCCATGCCGCTGAGGAAATGCACCCACTCCTGCGTGCCCCACTCGCCGGTGACCTGCTTGTTGGGCAGCGTGCCGCTGCCGCTCCAGGCGATGCGTGCGGTATCCACGATCGAGAAGCTGCGCGAGCGGGCCTTGGTGGCGAAGGCCGGGATGCCCGGCTGCTTCAACCACGCGTCCACTTCGGCCGCGCTCACGGTATTGGGATGCTTGGCCAGCAGGTTCTTGTTGAGGTAATCGACGAACTGGTCGGTGGTGGCGCTCTGGAACGCGTGATCGTCGAACCAGCCACGCAGGAACGGGTCGAACACTTCGCGCCCGAAGCGCTGCTCCAGGAACTGCAGAAACCACGCGCCCTTGACGTAGGCCACCTGGCTCAAGGCTTCGTCGGGGTCGCGCTGCGCCAGCGGCGGCAACGCCAGCGCCTGGTCGGCCGGCGGCATGTCCTTCACTTCGGCCAGCAGATCGCCCTGGTCGATCTCGCGCTCCATCTCGGCCATCTCGGCGCCGTACAACGCCTCGGTAATGCGCGCCTGCACGTAGGTGGTGAAGCCTTCGTTGAGCCAGATGTCCTTCCAGCTGGCATTGGTCACCAGATTGCCCGACCAGCTATGCGCCAATTCGTGCGCGACCAGCGAGACCAGCGACTTGTCGCCGACGATCACGGTGGGCGTGGCAAAGGTCAGACGCGGATTTTCCATGCCACCGAACGGGAACGACGGCGGCAGCACCAGCATGTCGTAACGGCCCCAGCGATACGGGCCATAGAGTTTTTCGGCGGCACCGATCATCTTTTCGGTGTCTTCGAATTCCTTGGCGGCCTTGTCGGCCATGGCCGGCTCGGCCCACACACCCGAGCGCGCGGAAATCGGCTTGAACACCACATCGCCGGCAGCGATCGCCAGCAGATACGAGGGAATCGGCTCGGGCATCTTGAAGCTGTAGTCGCCGTCGCGCGCGGCCTTGGGGTCGTTGTCGGCGCTCATCAGCACCATCACGTCCGGGCGCGAGGTCACATGCGCGCTATAGGTGAAACGCACGCTCGGGGTGTCCTGCAACGGCACCCAGCTGCGCGCGTGGATCGCCTGCGACTGGCTGAACATGAAAGGCAGCTGCTTGCCTTCGGTCATCGACGGCTCCAGCCACTGCAGGCCCGAGGCGGTCGGTGCGGTGTGATAGCTGATCACGATCTTGGACGGCTGAGTCGGCGCCTCGATGGTGAGCTTGCTACCGAAGGTCTTGTCGGCCGGCGCCAGCGCGAACTGCAGCGGCGCCAGCGTGCCCTTGCCGTCATCGGCCTGCACCTGCGCAATGCTCAGCTCGCGCGTGTCCAGCACCAGCTGCTTGGCGGCCTTGTCCTTCCACTCCAGCGTGTAGGTGGCGGTGCCGCCGATCTGCTTGGCGTCGAAATCCAGCTTCAGGTCCAGCGCCAGATCCTTGATGACCACCAGCTGCGGCTGGGCGTAGGAGCTTTCGTCGTGGTTGCGGGCGTCTGCTTTCACGGGGGCCTTGGCGGTGGCGGCCGGTGCCGCGTTGGTCGCGGCCGGCGGTGTGGACTCATTGGAACAGCCGGCCAGCGCGATGGAGACGGCCAGGGACAGCGACAGGAACGGGAAGCGCATCGACGGCACCGCAGCAAGGGGAATCGGGCATTTTAGCGCTCTGGGCCGTTACCTGCCCGTGCCATCGCTGGCGGCTCAGGTCACCGGATGACTGCGCGGGGTGTCGTGCCCGTCGCGCACCAGGCGCCGGCCGCCGGAGAACTTGGCGCGGTACATCGCCGCATCGGCGCGCCGATACAACTCGGTGGCATCCAGACCCTGCTCGCAGACCGCGCTGCCGGCGCTGACATGCAGCGGCGCTTCGTCGGCATCGTCGCGTTCGAGCATCGACAGCCATTGATTGAGTTTGAGCGTGGCCTCGTCTTCGCCGGCATGCACGCCGATCAAAAATTCATCGCCGCCCCAACGCCCGATCCAGTCCTGCGCACCGAGCCAGCCGTACGCCGATTCCACCAGCCGCACCAACACGCGGTCGCCGGCCAGATGGCCGAAACGGTCGTTGATCATCTTGAGGTTGTCCATGTCCAGCACGAACAACACGAACGGCCAGCCTTCGCGCTGCGCGGCGGTGACCGAGTCCAGCATCGCCTGCTCGCACCCGCGCCGGTTCAACGCCTCGGTCAGCGAATCGAACAAGGCGTGCTTCTTGAGATCGCGCATGCCGGCATCGATACCGCGCAGGCTGCGATTGATGCCGCGCAGCAAACGCCCCAACTCGTCGTCGCCATGTTCGGGCAGCGTGGGCAGGCGTTGATCGGCGTAGTACGCATCCAGCGCGTCGGCGGCGATGCGCAGTGGCGCGAGCAGGCGATACAGTGCAGACAGCGTCAGCGCAGTGCCCGCCAGCGTGGCCAGCAATGCCACGATCACCACCGACCACAGCGGGCGTCCACCCAACTCGCTTTGCGATGCCAGCCAGACGATCAGCAACAGCAGCGGCAAATGGATGCCGACAAACGTCACCGCCAGCAGTTTGGCGCTGAAGGAACGAGGAAACACGCGCGACAGCCCTGCGTACAAGCGCATGCATGTCTCCAGCGAAAGGTGGCCTAGTGTCGCCGACCATTGGTGGAGCCAACGCGACGGGAGTCTCAAAAGTTTGTCGGCAAACGCAGGCGCGCAAGTCGCGATGGCGCGGCAAGCGAACACAAGCGCAGCGTCCTTGCGCGATATCCGGCGCGCGATGCACGCCGGACCAGACGCTCAGCCAACGCCGCGTCGGATCACTCTCAGATCTTGTAACCGGAGTGGATCGCCACGATGCCGCCGGTCAGATTCTTGAAGTGGCAACGCGCAAATCCTGCTTCGCCCATCATGCCCTTGAGCGATTCCTGCGGCGGATGCTTGCGGATGCTCTCGGCCAGGTACTGGTAGCTATCGGCATCGCGTGCGAACAGCTGACCCAACTTGGGCAAAATCTTGAACGAGTGGAAGTCGTAGATCGGCTTGAACCAATCGGCGGTGACTTCGGAAAATTCCAGCACGCGCGCCTGCCCGCCCACCTTCAACACGCGGTACATCTCGCGCAGCGCGGCGTCCTTGTCGGTGACATTGCGCAAGCCGAAGGAGATGGTCACCAGATCGAAACTCTGATCCGGGAACGGCAGCGCCTCGGCATTGCATTGCACGTAGTCGAAGCCGGCCACCAGGCCACGGTTGGTCAGCCGGTCGCGGCCCACCGAGAGCATGCCGGCGTTGATGTCGCCCAACACCACCGCGCCCTCATTGCCCACACGCTCCTTGAGCAGCACCGCGATGTCGCCGGTGCCGCCGGCCAGATCCAGCACGCGGTCGCCCGGCTTCACCTGCGCGGTCGCCACGAAGTAGCGTTTCCACGCGCGGTGCACGCCCAGACTCATCAGATCGTTCATCAGGTCGTAGTTGCGCGCGACCGAGGTGAAGACTTCGCCGACCAGCTTCTGCTTGTCCTTGGCAGCGACATCGCGAAAGCCGAAATGGGTGGTGCCGGAGGTATAGGGAGATTCGCTCATGGGTGGATTATCGCACTGCTGACGCCGCCATGACCGCAACCGGACCACAATCGCCGTCTTCTTCAGCGACTGGCCCAGCGAGCATTCGGTGCGCGACAAGTACGTCCAGCGCGACTGGCAGCCCCATGAGAAGCCCACCCTGCCGGGGTCGGCCTCCACGCCCCTGCACCCCACCCGGCGGCGCATCCAGTACGGGCTGGTCGGCGTGGTGGTGGCGCTGACCGGTGGGCTGAGCAATGCGCTGGTCACCGCCAACCTGACCTATCTGCAAGGCACGCTGGGCGCCTACGCCACTGAAATGGCCTGGCTGCCGGCCGCGTATGTGATGACCAACATGTCGGCCAACCTGCTGCTGGTGAAGTTTCGCCAGCAGTTCGGGCTGCGCCGGTTCACCGAGATCTTCCTGGCGCTGTATGCAGCCATCGCCTTCGCGCATCTATTCGTGCACAGCCTGAGCTCGGCCATAACCGTGCGTGCTGCGCACGGGCTGGTGGGCGCGGCGCTCAGTTCGCTGGGGCTGTATTACGTGATCCAGGCGTTTCCAGCCAGGTACCGGCTCAAAGCGGTGGTGACCGGGCTGGGGGTCACCCAACTCGCATTGCCGTTGGCGCGGGTGTTTTCCACCGATTTGCTGGAATTTGGCGAGTGGCAGGGCCTGTATCTGTTCGAATTCGGTCTGGCGGTCTTCGCGCTGGCCTGCGTGCTGGCGCTCAAGCTGCCGCCGAGCGATCGCTATCGGGTGTTCGAGCCGCTGGATTTCCTCACCTTCAGCCTGTTCGCGGCCGGTTCGGCTGGTCTGGCGGCGGTGCTCTCGCTGGGGCGGCTGTTGTGGTGGACCAGCACCCCGTGGCTTGGCGTGGTGCTGGCGGCCTCCATCGTGCTGCTGTGCACGGCAGCGTGGATCGAGCACAACCGCCGTAACCCGATGATCAACACGCGCTGGCTGGCCAGCGGCGACATGCTGCGGCTGGGCCTGGCAATCCTGCTGATCCGGCTGGTGCTGTCCGAACAAAGCACCGGCGCGATCGGCTTTTTCCAGACCCTGGGGCTGGCCAACACGCAGTTGCAGACCTTGTTCGCGCTCATGCTGCTGGGCGCGGTGGCCGGCGTGGCCGCCAGTGCGTGGCTGATCAATCCGGCGCGGGTGGCCGAGCATCTGATCATTGCGGTTGCCGCGATCTGCATCGGTTGCTTCATGGATGCCGATGCCACCAGCCTCACCCGGCCTGAGCAGATGTACGTGAGCCAGTTCCTGCTGGCCTTCGGCAGCACCTTCTTCATCGGCCCGGCAATGGTCGCGGGGCTGGGCAGGGTGATTGCACAACCCGGCAATCTGATCAGCTTCGTGGTGCTGTTCGGCATGGCGCAGAACATGGGCGGCCTGCTTGGCAGCGCACTGCTCGGCACGGTGCAGGTGGTGCGCGAGAAATACCATTCCAGCCAGCTCGTCGAACATCTGGTGTTGAGCGACCCGCAAGTGGCCGCGCGCGTGCAGGCCTATGCAAGCCTGTACGGCCGCAGCATCGGCGACCCGGCGCTGCGCCAGGCCCAAGGCGTGCGTGCATTGGGCAGCGTGGCCACACGCGAAGCCAATGTGCTCGCCTATAACGACGTGTTTCTGTTGATCGGCTGCATCGCCATCGCCACCGGGCTGTGGATCCTGTCTGTGCTGGTGTGGCGGCGTTATGTGCGCCCACCCGTGTCGCCCCTCTCTCCTGTTTCCACTGCGCGCCCATGAATACACCTGCAGATTCAACTTCTCTCGCCGATCAGCAACGTCGCAGACGTCGCCGCATCGCTGGCGCACTCGGCTTCGGCGGGCTGGCGCTCATTGGCGTGTTGCTGGTGCTGTATGCATGGCGCCTGCCGCCGTTCGTCAGTGCTATCGAGCGCACCGAGAACGCGATGGTGCACGGGCAGATCACCGTGATCGCGCCACAGGTCAGCGGGTATGTCACGCAGGTGCCGGTGCAGGACTTTGCGCACGTCAAACACGGCCAGTTACTGGCAAAGATCGACGACCGCATCTATGCCCAGCAACTCGAGCAGGCCAGGGCGCAGGTGCAGACCGCGCAAGCCAACCTGTCCAACTGGGACCAGCAGCGGCATAGCGCCGATGCCACCATCGCCGAACAACGCGCGGCACTGAGCAGCAATCAGGCGCAGCGCGATCGCACCCGCTCGGCGTACGCACGCACGCAGCAACTGGCCAGCCAGCAATTGGTCTCCGAGCAGGATCGCGACACCGCCTTCGCCGCACGCGCGCAGGCCGATGCCGGCGTGGCGCAGGCTCGCGCCGCGGTGCAGGCCGCCGAAGAAAATGCACGCAGCGTCACCGTCAATCGCGCCGCGCTGCAAGCGGCGGTTGCCAATGCGCAAGCGGCCGTGCAACTGGCGCAGATCAATCTGGACAACACGCGCATTGTTGCCCCGCGCGATGGCCAACTCGGCCAGCTCGGCGTGCGCCAGGGCGCCTACGTCACCAATGGCACGCAGCTGATGTCGCTGGTGCCGGACACGCTGTGGATCGTGGCCAATTTCAAGGAAACCCAGATGGCGAAGATCCGCATCGGCCAGCGCGCCAGCTTCAGCGTGGATGCGCTGAACAATGCACGTCTGCACGGGCGCGTACAGGAAATTTCCCCGGCCGCCGGCTCGGAATTCAGCGTGTTGCCGGCCGATAACGCCACCGGCAATTTCGTCAAGATCGCCCAGCGCATTCCACTGCGCATCAGCATCGATCCCGGCCAGCCGCTGGCAGCGCGCCTGCGCGCGGGCATGTCGGTGGTGGTGGCAATCGACACCGGCAGCGCAGTCGACTAAGAGCGGCTAACAAAACCTAGCGAGCGAGGGCCGGTCAGGTGAGTGCGGGGTCGAATGCGCGGTGCCCTCGCCGCTCGCGGGACACGCCGTAAACCCGTCCCTGGGGGCTCGTTGGCGGCATCCATGCCGCCAACGGTCCCGCAATCGGCGAGGACACCGCACCAGAGAGTGAGTCGGTTGCATTATTGAAAACATGCACACCGACCATCCTGACTGGTCCTTGCCCGCTCACCGTCGCGGGACCTTAAGCGGCATGGATGCCGCGCAAGAGCTTACAAGGACGTACTTGCAGCGTGTCCCGCGATGGTGGGCGGGCAAGGGCCCTGCAGCCGGGCAGCAGATCAGCTGGCGTTAAGTAGTTTTGTTAGCCACTCTAAGCCAACGCAGCCGCTATCATGCGGTGATGTCTTCTTCGTCCTCCCATTCGCTCTCGCTGCGCTGGCAATGTCTGCGCTTCGAGCAACTGAGCACCACGCAGCTGTATGCGCTGCTGCGGCTGCGCTCGGATGTGTTTGTGGTGGAGCAGCAGTGCGCGTATCCGGAGCTGGACGGCAAGGACGTGTTGCCGGGCGTGTTGCATCTGCTCGGCAGCACTGACGACGCTGCGTTGGCCGCTTATCTGCGCGTGTTGCCGCCCGGCGTGAGTTATTCCGAACCCAGTATCGGCCGGGTGGTCATTGCCGCCGCGCAGCGTGGTCACGGCTTTGCGCATGCGCTGCTACGCGAAGGCTTGCGCGTGGTGCAGCAACACTGGCCCGCCAGCGCAGTGCAACTGGGTGCGCAATCGCACCTGCAAGCGTTCTATGCCGCACACGGTTTTACGCCATCTTCCGCCGTGTATCTGGAAGACGGCATTCCCCACATCGACATGCTGCGTCGCGCCGACGCCGCCACCCAGGAGCCTGCATGATCACCACCCCCGACTACCGCGCCCTGCTCGACACCGCCATCGCCGAAGCCCGCCAAGGCCTGGCCGAAGGCGGCATCCCGATCGGCGCTGCGCTGTATCACAACGACGGGCGTCTGCTCGGTTGCGGTCACAACCGCCGCGTGCAGGAAAACGATCCCTCCGTGCACGGCGAGACCGATGCCTTCCGCAAGGCCGGCCGCCAGCGCCGCTACAAGGACACCATCATGGTGACCACGCTGGCGCCGTGCTGGTACTGCAGCGGGCTGGTACGCCAGTTCAATATCGGCACGGTGGTGGTTGGCGAGTCGGTCACCTTCCAGGGCGGTGTGTCCTGGCTGCGCGAGCACGGCGTCAACGTCATCGACTTGCAAAGCCAGGAATGCATCGACTTGCTGGGCGGCTATATTTCCGCCAACCCCGATGTGTGGAACGAAGACATCGGCGAAGACTGACGCCGCTTGAGCAGACTGGACAGCGCTTGCCCGCACGCGGAAGCACAGCGCACGCCGCGTTGCACGTGCCATCCACGCGCAACGCTCGGCACGCTCATCCGAGTTGATATCAATCAAGGTCTTTTGACACGCCGGGCGCTAAGCTCGCGTTTTACCCGGTAGATCATTGATGGCAGCGGCCAACGAACAGGTGTCCAACACGTCCACTGCGCACTCCCTGCAACTGGACATCGTCAGCCTGAGCGGTGCGTTGTGGAGCGGCGAAGTGCGCGAGGTCAGCCTTCCCGGAAGCGAGGGCCGCTTCGGCGTGATGGCACGGCACACGCCGCTGCTGACCATCCTGGCCGAAGGCATGCTGCATATCCACCCGGTCAGCGGCGAGCCGTTGCAGATCTATGTCTGCGGTGGCTACGTGGAAGTACAGCCGGACAAGGTGTTCGTGCTCGCCGATCTTGCCGCACGCAGCGAAGATCTGGACCAGGCGCGCGCGGAAGCGGCGCGGGCTGCAGTCACCTCGCCACTGGCCACCAGCCTGACCGACACCGCCTACGCGCAGGTGCACATGGAGTTACTGCATCGCTACAGCGCCAATCTGCGCCATGCTGCTTCTCGCTAACGATGGCACGCAGTCGCCGCGCCGCCTTGTGCATGCGCGCTGCAACCAGGCATGTCACGCACTGCTGATTTCGATGCGTGATGCACGCAACGCAAAGGCCCGCCGAATCGGCGGGCCTTTGCGTTGCAACACCCTGCATCCCTAGAGGATGTAGCGGCTCAGATCCGGATCCTGCACCAGCTCACCCAACTGCGCATCGACATACGCCGCGTCCACGGCGACGCTCTGTCCATCGCGATCCGGGGCTTCGTAGCTGAGCGTATCCAGCAAGCGCTCCAGCACCGTGTGCAGACGACGCGCACCGATATTCTCCTGGCGCTCGTTGACCTGCGCGGCGATCTCGGCCAGCCGGTCCACCGCATCGGCACCGAAGGTCAAGTTCACGCCCTCGGTTTGCAACAAGGCTTCGTACTGCTTGATCAACGCGGCCTTGGGCTCGGTAAGGATGCGCACGAAATCGGCCTTGGTCAGTGCGGTCAATTCCACCCGGATCGGGAAACGGCCCTGCAATTCGGGAATCAGATCGCTGGGCTTGGCCAGATGAAACGCGCCGGACGCGATGAACAGGATATGGTCGGTCTTGACCGTGCCGTACTTGGTCGACACGTTGGAGCCTTCCACCAGCGGCAGCAGATCGCGTTGCACACCTTCGCGACTGACATCGCCACCGGTCGAACCGGCTTCGCCACGCTTGGCGACCTTGTCGATTTCATCGATGAACACGATGCCGTGCTGCTCGCAGGCTTCGATCGCCGCCGCACGTACGTCGTCTTCGTTGACCAGCTTGCCGGCCTCTTCTTCGATCAGCAGCGGGCGCGCGGCCTTGATGGTGAGTTTGCGCTTTTGCGACTTGCCGCTGCCCAGATTAGAAAACATCTGCCGCAGCTGCTGGCCCATTTCTTCCATGCCCGGCGGGGTCATGATGTCCATGCTGGCGTTGACTGCGACTTCCAGTTCGATCTCGCGCTCGTCCAGCTCACCATTGCGCAGCATGCGGCGAAACTTGATGCGGGTGTCGTTGTCCTGCGACGACGGCTCGTTACGCGCAGCCTCCGGGTCGAAGCCAATCCCCGCTGCGCGGCGCGGCAGCAGCGCATCCAGGATGCGATCTTCGGCGCGTTCTTCGGCCTGGTTGCGCACGCGCACCTTGGCCTGCTCGCGATACAACTTGACCGAGGTGTCGGCCAGATCGCGAATGATCTGCTCCACGTCCTTGCCGACGTAGCCCACTTCGGTAAAGCGCGTGGCTTCCACCTTGACGAACGGCGCATTGGCCAATGTGGCCAAACGTCGCGCGATCTCGGTCTTGCCGACACCGGTGGGGCCGATCATCAGGATGTTCTTGGGCATCACTTCGTTGCGCAGTTCTTCGGGCAACTGCATCCGGCGCCAGCGATTACGCAGCGCAATGGCGACCGCGCGCTTGGCGTCGTGCTGGCCAACGATATGACGGTCGAGCTCCTGCACGATTTCGCGCGGAGTCATGGTGGCGGTATCGATGTTGGGCATTGGGGATTTGGGATTCGTAAAAGCGGAGTAGGAACGATCGATGCGTGTCCGGGCGCAGGGAAAGAAGTGCTTTTGCGAATCCCCAATCCCAAATCCCGAATCACAGCTCTTCGACCACCACATTGCGATTGGTATAGATACAGATATCGCCAGCGATGTGGATCGCTTCGGTGGCGATGGTCTTGGCATCCAGTTCGGTGTGCGCCAACAGCGCGCGGGCGGCCGACAAGGCGTACGAACCACCCGAACCGATGGCGATGATGCCGTCTTCTGGTTCGATCACATCGCCGGTGCCGCTGATGATCAGCGAGGTCTCTTTATCGGCGACCGCAAGCAGGGCTTCGAGCTTGCCCAGGCGGCGCTCGGTGCGCCAATCCTTGGCCAATTCCACCGCTGCGCGAGTCAGCTGGCCGTGCTTGTCGAGCTTGGCTTCGAACAACTCGAACAAGGTGAACGCATCGGCGGCAGCGCCAGCGAAACCGGCCAGCACCTGACCCTCGCGGCCGAGCCGGCGCACCTTGCGCGCATTGCCCTTCATGACGGTATGGCCAAGCGTGACCTGGCCATCGCCGGCAACGGCGACATGCCCACCACGCCGAACCGAAATGATGGTGGTGGCGTGAACGATGTTGGGATTCTGGCTGGGGTCCATGGGTCCTCCGGGGGTTTCCAATGAGGTGGGGACGCCCCTGCCGGGTTCAAGCATGCTGCGCGCATGTGCTGCGGGCGGCTGATGCAGCGCGCTCAGACGGCAGGAGCGCGAGCGCACTGCTTGGACATGTCAGTGTGCGCGCGCTTCGCCCGCACTCACTCATCAGCTTTCTTGCGCTTGGCACGCGGATGCGCGGCGTCGTAGACCTTGGCCAGATGCTGGAAATCCAGATGCGTGTAGATCTGCGTGGTGGCGATATCGGAGTGGCCGAGCAACTCCTGTACGCCGCGCAGATCGCCGGACGATTCAAGAATATGGCTGGCAAAACTGTGCCGCAGCATATGCGGATGCACGTCCTTGAACATGCCCTGGCGCACCGCCAGTTGCTTGATGCGGATCTGTACCGCACGTTGCGAAATCGCACCGCCCGCACGGCCGGGGAACACATGCGTTTCGGCACGCCCGCCGCTATCGCGTAGCCACGCGCGCAGTGCGGTGATCGCATGCGACCCTACCGGCACCAGGCGCTGCTTTTCGCCCTTGCCCAGCACCATCACCAGGCCGCTCTCCAGATCCAGATCGCGCCAGCGCAGCGCGCATAGCTCACTCAAGCGCAGCCCGGACGAATAGAACAGCTCCAGCAAGGCGCGGTCGCGCAAGCCCAGCGGCGCATCGGTCGGCACTTCGACCAGGCGCACCGCTTCATCGGCATCCAATACCTGCGGCAATTTGCGCGGCGCCTTGGGCGCACGCATCGCTGCCGCCGGGCTGGCTGCAATGCGGCCATGCTTGAGCAGCCAGGCGTAATAACTACGGCATGCCGAGAGCCGGCGCTGCAGGCTCTTGGGCGACAGACCGCGTCGATGCTCGGCAGCGACGAACTGGCGCAACTGCGCGCTGGTGAGTTGCGCGCTGTCCAGCAGCGCTGCATCCAACGGCGCGCCATCTTCACTCTTTTGCTCGACCGCCCAGCTCACCAACGCAGCAAGATCGCGCCGATAGGCATCCAGCGTGTGCGCAGACACCTGCCGTTCGACCTGAAGATATGAAAGAAAGTCTTCGACCGAAGACATCTTTAAATTCCTCGCTGCCGCGCCATCGGAACAACCATCCACCGCAGGTCGCTCGCATCGGCGCGCCCTGCGGTGCGCATCATGCGTCGAAGCGTTGCAGTGCGACGCTCAACGATTCGCCCATCATGCGCAGAAACAGCGTTCCCATGCCGGGATAGAAGCGATTGGCATCGCTGCTGCCGACCGCGATCAGGCCGATACCGGGCAGCGGCAGCAGCGCGGTCGATTGCACCTCGGCGGCTTGCTCGGCATACAGCAGTGCATGTTTTTCGGTCTGCAGGCGGCCGCAGATCGGCTCGCCGTCGCTCAGACAATCGCGGAACGGCGCCAAGCGCGCGTCATCGGCGGCGATGACCTGCAGCCAGTCCGCGTCCAGTCCGGCGACCGGCGTCAGCAACACCAGCCGCACCAGTTCGCCATTGAAATCTTCTGCCAGCGAGGCCGCCATCGCCTTGAGCGTGTCGGCCGCGCTGGTCTGACGCATCAGCGCCAGCGTCAGTTGATGCGTGCGCACCGCCAGGCGTTCGTTGTCCTGGGCGTTGTGGCCAAGTTCGTGCAACCGCCGCGACAGTTCGCGATTCTTGTCGCGCAGCACTTCCAGCTGATAGGTGGCCAGCGAGGCGGTCGGGCCGTCGTCGCGTGGTACCAGCAAACTCACCGCAAGGTCCGGGAACTGTTTGAGGAAGGTCGGGTGGCGTCGCAACCACGTGGCCACTTCGTGCGCGCTGAATTTATCCACGCTCTCGCTCATCAGTTCCACTCTCCATCGAAAACGAACACGGCCGGGCCGGACATCACCACTTCCTGCTGATCGCCGGCCCAGCGGATGCGCAGCTCGCCACCGGGCAAGGACACCCGCACATCGCGCTCAACACGACCACGCTGCATCAGCACCACTGCAGCCGCGCACGCGCCACTGCCGCAGGCCAGGGTTTCGCCGACGCCGCGCTCGAACACGCGCAGACGCACATGCGTGGGCTCGACAACCTGCACAAAGCCGACGTTGACCGAATCGGGAAACGCGGCATTCTGCTGCAACAGCGCGCCCACGCGCTCCACCGGCGCAGCATCCACGCGACCCACCTCGATCACGGCGTGGGGGTTACCCATCGACACCGCGCCAAAGCGCACGGTCTCGCCGTGCACCGGCAGCGCGTATTCCTCGCGCGCATGTGCAAAGCCGGCCAACGGGATCTGCGTGGGCTCGAAGTGCGGCACGCCCATCGCCACCGCATAGGTGCCGGCGTCCAGACGCTGCACGCGGTGCGCGGTGAACGGGCTGTCGATGACGAAATCATCGCCCTGCGCCGTGCCATCGCGCACCAACCAGGCGGCGACACAGCGCGCGCCGTTGCCGCATTGGCGCGCGGCCGAGCCGTCGGAATTCCAGATGCCGTAGGCGGCCACCGCCTCGCTGCTGCGTGGCGCTTCGATAGTCAGGATCTGGTCGCAGCCCACGCCGAAGTGGCGGTCGGCCAGACGTGCGGCCAGCGCGGCATCCGGCGGTGGCGTGCCGTCGCGCAGGTCCAGCACCACGAAATCGTTGCCGGCGCCATGCATTTTGGTGAAACGCAGACGCTCGCTGCGGCCGTCAGCGCTCATTGCCGCGGCTAGCGGGCTGGTCGGTGGTGGGCGCGGGCTGGGTGTCGGTGTTCACCGGTGCAGGCGCCGGCGTCGACTCGTCCAGCGGTTGCGGCGCATCCGGCGGCTGCGGCACGGGCTGGGCTTCCACCGGCACCGGCTTCTGCGGCATCACCAGCGGGCCCTTGTTACCGCAAGCGGCAAGCAGGACAAAGGTCGCACCAACCAGTGCGAGGCGAACGGATGGTCGGGACAGAATACTCATGCACCGAAGTATAGCCAGAACACCCTGACTGCCGTGCGCTCAGGGCGCGGTGGGCAGCACGCGCGGTGGCGGCTCGGGGCGCAGCCACAGCCAGATCGCCACCACGGCCATGCTGCCGATCGACAGGCATTTGACCCAGAACACCGGCACGCACCACAGCATGATGCCGGCGCAGACGGTCATGGTGAGCGTGGCCATCCATTTGGCCTTGCGGCTGACCGCGCGATAGGTCTGCCATTCGACAATGGCAGGGCCGAAGCGCGGATGCGAGAGCAGCCAGTTGTGCAGACGCTCGGAGCCATGCGAGGCGGCCCAGGCGGAAATAAGAATGAAGACGGTGGTCGGCAACCCGGGCACGAAGATACCGACGATGCCGGTGGCCAGGCTGGCGTAGGCCAGCAACCACCAGGCCCAGCGGAATCGAGTCGGTCGCGTCATGGGTAAATGATACGACCAGTGGGGGGTGAGGTGGTCAGCGCCCCCCTTCTCCCACCGGGAGAAGATGCCCGAAGGGCGGATGAGGGTACGTCTGCACGCAGGAACTGGAGAGCCCTGCTCTTACAAATCCCAAATCCCGATTCCCAAATCCCCGCCCCTCACCTACTTGACCCCAAGCTGGTCCAACACAAACGCATACGATTCGGCCGCCTCGCGGTAGCGACGGAAGCGGCCGGATTTGCCGCCGTGGCCGGCTTCCATGTTGGTGCGGAACACGATCGGCTGGGTGCCGGTGTTGTCGTCGCGCAGTTTGGCGACCCATTTGGCCGGCTCCCAATACTGCACCTGCGAATCCCACAGACCGGTGCCGACGAACAACGCCGGGTAGGCCTGTTTGCGCACGTTGTCGTACGGCGAGTACGACAGCATGTAGTCGTAATAGGCCTTGTTTTCCGGGTTGCCCCACTCGTCGTATTCGTTGGTGGTGAGCGGGATGCTGGCGTCGAGCATGGTGGTGACCACATCGACGAACGGCACCTGCGCCACCATCACGCGGTAGTCCTGCGGGGCCATGTTGGCCACCGCGCCCATCAGCAGGCCACCGGCGCTGCCACCGGATGCGGCGACGCGATCCTTGGCTGCATAGCCCTGCGCAACCAGCCCACGCGTGACATCGACGAAGTCGGTAAAGGTGTTCTTCTTGTGCAGCAACTTGCCGTCGTCGTACCACTGCCGGCCCATCTCCTGCCCGCCGCGGATATGCGCGATGGCATACACCACGCCACGGTCCACCAGGCTGATCGCCGGCAGGTTGAACGCCGGGTCCATTGATGCGCCGTAGCTGCCGTAAGCGTACTGGAACAGCGCGGCAGTGCCGTCCTTCTTGAAGCCCTGCTTGTAGACCAGCGACACCGGCACCTTGACGCCGTCGCGCGCGGTCACCCACACGCGCTCGGTGACGTACTTGCTGGGGTCGTAGCCGATCACCGGCTGCTGCTTGAGCAACTTGCGCTCGCCGGTCTGCGTATTGAGCTCGTATGTCGTTGCCGGTGTGGTCAGCGAGGTATAGCTGTAACGCAGCCAGGCCGTGTCCGGCTCGGAATTGATCGCCAGGCCCATGGAATACGCCGGCTCATCTGCCTTGACGTACTCATGGCTGCCATCGCGCTTGAGCAGGCGTACGCGTTCCAGCCCACCGGAGCGCTCTTCGATCGCCGTAAAGCCATCGAACAGCTCGAAGTTTTCGATGTAGACGTTGTCATCGTGCGCCACCCAATCGGTCCACTGCTTGCGCGTGGTCGCATCGGTGGGCGCAGTCACCAGCTTGAAGTTCTTGGCGCCATCGGCATTGGTGCGGATCACCCAGCGGCCGTCGAAATGCTCGGGGTGATATTCGACATCGCGCTCGCGCTTGGCCAACACCGTGAAGCGCTCGGGCTTGTCGGCCGGCGCGTAGCGCGATTCGGACGACACCGTGCTTTCCACGCCGATCACGATGTACTTGTCGTCGCGGGTGCGGCTGATGCCCATGTAGAAGCTGTCGTCCTTCTCCTCATAGACCAGCACGTCGCTCTTGGAGGGCGTGCCCAGCACGTGCTTTTTCACGCGCACGGTGAGCAGCGTTTCCGGGTCGTTTTCGATATAGAACAGGGTCTTGTTGTCGTCGGCCCAGACCACGTTCGCGGCGACACCTTCCACGGTGTCCGGGTAGATCTCGCCGGTGTCCAGATTCTTGAAACGGATCGTGTACTGGCGACGGCCCACGGCATCGTCGGCCCAGGCCAGAATGCGATTGTCCTGGCTGACTTCCGCATCGCCGACACTGAAATAGCCCTTGCCTGCGGCCATCTGATTAACGTCGAGCAGAATCTCTTCCGGTGCCTCCATGCTGCCCTTGCGGCGCGCCTGGATCGGGTAATCCTTGCCGGCTTCGAAACGGGTGTAATACCAGTAGCCACGTGCGCGATACGGCACGCTGGCGTCGTCCTGCTTGATGCGCCCGACGATCTCGGTATACAGCGTGTCTTCCAACGGCTTCAGCGGCGCCATCACCTTGTCGGTGTAGGCGTTCTCGGCGTTGAGGTAGGCCAGCATCGCCTTGTCTTCGCGCTTGTCGTCGCGCAACCAGTAGTAATCGTCGTTGCGGGTTGCACCGAACGGGGCCTTGACCACATGCGGGTGCTTGGCCACGTCCGGCGGCGACGGGAGAGCTGCGAAGGCGGAAGGAACAGAGGTGGTCATCAGGCTGGCGATCAGAAGAGTCAGGACAGGCTTCATCAGATTGGGGTCCGTTGGATGAACGCAATGCCATCCCAGCGCCCGAGTGTAGAAGAGACCGGCGCGCAGCGTCATGTGCCAGGAGTCTGGTGCCGCGCGCGATAGCGAAGTTGCGACGTCCGGGATCAGGATGATCGTGTGTGGTCTGCGGCAGGCCGGGCAGCGACCGCTAGAACCCGATGGCCATGCGTGTCTGCGCGTAAGGACTACGTTCGCATTCGGCGGGCACGCACTTGGTCCCGATGGTTATCCATATGGTGACGCACACGCCCGGACGCGCGGTGATCTTTGCCGCGCGGTAACAAAACCTGTGCAATGACTGGTCTACCATCCTGCCGATGGATACCACGCCTCCGCACTCCTCCGGTTATAGCCGTCGCAGTCAGGACATCGCGCCGTTCCATGTGATGTCGCTGCTGGCGCGCGCCAACGCACTCGAACAGGCCGGCCACGATGTGATCCACCTGGAAATCGGCGAACCGGATTTCACCACCGCCGCACCGATCGTTGCCGCCGGACAGGCCGCATTGGCCGCCGGGCACACCCGCTACACCGCCGCACGCGGCCTTCCTGCACTGCGTGCAGCCATCGCTGGGTTTTATGCGCAGCGCTATGGCTGCGACATTGATCCGGAACGCATCCTGGTCACACCCGGCGGTTCCGGCGCCTTGCTGCTGGCCAGCAGCCTGTTGGTCGACCCGAACAAGCACTGGCTGCTCGCCGACCCCGGCTATCCGTGCAACCGTCACTTTCTGCGCCTGGTCGAAGGCGCCGCACAACTGGTGCCGGTCGGCGCGGACACCGATTACCAACTGACGCCCGGCCTGGTAGACGCCTGCTGGAATGCCGATAGCGTCGGCGCACTGGTCGCCTCGCCGGCAAACCCCACCGGCAGTGTGCTGTCGCGCGAACAACTGGCGGCGTTGTCGCAGGCGTTGCATGCGCGCGGCGGCCACTTCGTGGTGGACGAGATCTATCACGGCCTGACCTATGGCATGGATGCGCACAGCGTGCTGGAAGTAGACGACGGCGCCTTCGTCTTGAACAGTTTTTCCAAGTATTTCGGCATGACCGGCTGGCGCCTGGGCTGGCTGATCGCCCCACCCAAGGCAGTGCCGGAGTTGGAGAAACTCGCGCAAAATCTCTACATCAGCGCCTCCACGATTGCCCAGCACGCCGCACTGGCCTGTTTTACGCCAGAAAGCATCGCCATCTTCGAAGCCCGCCGGGCCGAGTTCCAGCAACGCCGCGATTATTTACTGCCTGCCTTGCGCGCATTGGGTTTCAAGATCGACGTCGAGCCACAAGGCGCGTTTTATCTGTACGCCGATATCAGCGCATTCTCCGGCGATGCCCAGGCCTTCTGCGCCCATTTCCTGGAAACCGAACATGTCGCCTTCACCCCAGGCATCGACTTCGGCTTTCATCGCGCCAATCAACACGTCCGTATTGCGTATACCCAGAGCCTGCCGCGCCTTGAGCAGGCGGTAGAGCGGATTGCGCGTGGGTTGCGACATCTTTGATTGCGCGACGCGTGATTTACACGGTCAATCTCTGCAGCTGCGTTTAGCCGCAGCAGCGCGCTCATTGCAGTCGATATAGACAGCCATAGCTGCTGTTTTTCTGCCTCTGGGCTTTTTCTTTTTTCGCTTTAGCTTTTGCGCTTCTGTTTTTGCGCTTCTGCTCTCTGGCTACTGGCTTGTGCCTCCCTCGCCCTAGAGCGAGCCGAGCACCGCAGCCACGCGTGGCCGAAGAGGCGCCCTGTCTGAGCGCAACGAGTTTGGGCGCCGTGCCGCGTGTGGCGAGGAGCGCAGGGCACCGGTGCGGCTCCATCGCACCGGATCGCGTCGGGCGACATGGTTTTGGTTACTTTTGCCGAAACAAAAGTAACCCGCGCCGCAAGGCGCGGAAGCCTTGGCTTTGGCTTTGCCTCAAGCCTCTGCTCGAGACTCTACTTCCGCAGTTGCTTCATTGAACAAGCATCAACTATCGCGTGCAAACCGTACCCTCATCCGCCCTTCGGGCACCTTCTCCCGCAGGGAGAAGGAAGCATAAAAAAGCCCTGAGCCAATCGACCCAGGGCTTTCTTCAGAGCAGGACACAACGAAAGCAACTCGACTTACAGAACCACTTCCGGCCGGCGCCTCAATCGGCCAACCGCTCCCACAGGAAGCTGTAGGCCAGCGCCGCCATATGCGCCGCCTGCGCATTGTTGGCCGCACCGCCGTGGCCGCCCTCGATGTTCTCGTAGTAGGTCACGTCCTTGCCGGCCTCGATCATCTTGGCTGCCATCTTGCGTGCGTGGCCCGGATGCACCCGGTCATCGCGGGTGGAAGTCAGGAAGATCACCGGCGGATAGGTCTTTTTCGGATCGAACAGGTGATACGGCGAAAAGGTCTGGATGAACTTCCAGTCGTCGGTATCCGGGTTGCCGTATTCGGCCATCCACGACGCGCCGGCCAGCAGATGGCTATAGCGCTTCATGTCCAGCAATGGCACCTGCACCACCACCGCACCGAACAGTTCCGGATACTGGGTGAGCATGTTGCCGGTCATCAGGCCGCCGTTGCTGCCGCCCTGCACGCCCAGATGCTTGGTCGAGGTGATCTTGCGCGCGACCAGGTCCTTGGCCACCGCAGCCATGTCTTCGTAGGCCTTGTGGCGGTTCTGCTTGAGCGCGGCCTGGTGCCAGCGCGGGCCGTATTCGCCACCGCCGCGGATGTTGGCCACCACGTAGACGCCGCCCTTTTCCAGCCAGGCGCGGCCCATTGAGCCGGAATAATTCGGCGTCATCGAGATTTCGAAACCGCCGTAGCCGTACAGCAGCGTCGGTGCACTGCCGTCGAGCTTCAGGTCCTTGGGACGCACCAGGAAATACGGTACGCGGGTGCCGTCCTTGCTGGTAGCAAAGTGCTGTTCGATGCTGTCCTTGCCGGCATCGAAGAACGCCGGCATGGTCTTGAGCGGTTGCGGCGCGCTGCCCACCTCCACCCACGACAAGGTGGTCGGGGTCAGATAGTCGGTGACGGTCAGCCACAGCGCGTCGCTGTCGTCGCTGTCCACCGCGCTGACATCCACGGTACCGAACGCCGGCGCACCGACGAAGGCACTCTTCTTCCAGCCATCCTGCGAGGGAGTGACCACGCTCAGGCGATTCTTGACGTCTTCCAGCACGTTCAACACCAGGTGCGACTTGGTCCAGGCGATGCCGGCCAGCGAGGTGGTGTCGGTGGGCTCGAACAGCACATCGAAATTGCGCTTGCCGGCCATGAAGTCGTCAAACCGCGTGACCAGCAACGAGCCAGCCTTGTAGGTCTTGCCGCCCACCGTCCACGGATCGCGCAGTTCCAGCGTCAGCCATTCGCGCTTGACCGCCTTACTGGCCGAGTTGGGCGCATCCACCTTGACCAGCTTGCCGTCGGCACCCTTGAAATACAGCTCTTCGTTGTAGAAGGCCAGCGTGCGGCTGACGAAATCGCGCTCGAATCCGGGCGTGTCGTCGTGCATCGCGGCGATATACATATCGGTCGGCTTGCCTTCGTACACCACCGTGGCTGCGCTCAGCGGGGTGCCGCGCTTCCACTGCTTGGCGATGCGCGGGTAGCCGGAGCTGGTCAGCGCGCCGGGGCCGAAATCGGTGTAGACGTAGACGGTGTCTTTATCGACCCAGCCCAGGCCGCCCTTGGCCTCCGGACGGAAGAAGCCGTCCTTGACCCACTGCTTGCCAGCCAGATCGAACTCGCGCGTGACATCGGCATCGGCGCCGCCGCGCGACAGCGCGATCAGGCAACGCTGGTAATCCGGGCGCAGGCAGTCGGCGCCGTGCCAGACCCAGTTCTCGCCTTCGGCCTTGTTGAGCGCATCCAGATCCAGCACGGTTTCCCACTTGGGCGCCGGCTTGCGGTATTCGTCCAGCGTGGTGCGCCGCCATAGGCCGCGCTCATGCTGCTTGTCCTTCCAGAAGTTGTAGTAGTACGGGCCGATCTTCTGGACGCCGGGAATCTTGGCATCCGAATCCAGCACTTCGCGGATGCTGGTTTCCATCTGCGTGAACGCGGGCGTGGCAGCCAGCCGCGCTTC